>MGOE01000100.1:68932-85348 GCA_001797035.1 Chloroflexi bacterium RBG_16_72_14 | reverse complement strand
GTCGCGCTCCGGGTCCAGGCCTTCGGCGACCTCGACGAGTGTGACGACGCCATCCTCGAGGCGGAACACGGCGCGCTCGGTCACATAGAGAGCAGCCCGCCCCTCGCTTGCAGCAAGTCGCGCACTGAACGAGACCTGCTCGACCTCGTGGACGAACTTGTGGACGACGCCCTCCTTCGCGATACGGAGGTGGCCGTCAACGATCTCGACCTCCAGCCCGCGGGCGGTGAGCGTTCCGCAGAACACGGTCCGGGCCGCGCCCTGCGAGATGTCCACGAAGCCGCCGGGGCCAACCGCGTTCCCCGCGATCTTGGTCACGTTGACGTTGCCCTCGCGGTCCACCTCTGCCATGCCGAGCGCGGTTACGTCCAGCATCCCGCACGCGAAAAGGTCGAACTGCTGGGTCGACGAGAGAAGCGCCAACGGCCCCCGGCTGACGCCGAACAGGTCGCCCCCGACCGGCAGGCCGCCCACGGCGCCCTGCTCGATGCACAGCTCGATGTCGTCGAGCCGGCCTGACTGGTGCAGCACGTCCACCACGCCGGCGCTCATGCCAAAGCCCACGTTGAGAACGTCGCCCGGCAGGATCTCGAGGGCAGCCCGGCGGGCGATGATGGAGCGCACGTCCAGCTCCGCCGGCCCCGCTGGGGCGCGGTCGGTCGCTGGGATGAGCATGCCGGAGAGGCCGGGATCGTATTCGGCCCCGTACGTCTGCCACTGCCGGGGCGCTAGGACGACCACATCCACCATCGGCGACGGGATGTGCACCAGACGCGGATCGAGGCTCCCCTCACGGGCGAGCGTCTTTACCTGGACCAGCACCCGTCCACCGTTCCCCCGGGCAGCCATGGCGACCGCAAGGCTGTCAAGCGTTGTGGGCTCGTCACGAAACGAGATGTTGCCCCGCTCGTCGGCGACACTGCCGCGGACGATCGCGACGTCCACACGGAGCGGCAGGTAGTGCAGGTACTCCACGCCCTCAAGCTCGATGTTCCGCACGAGGTCCTCGGTGGCTCGGGCGTTGAGGCGGCCGCCCCCTCGACGGGGGTCCGCGAAGGAGTCGAGGCCAACGCGGGTGATCAGACCCGGCCGCCGGGCTCCGCTCTCCCGGAGAAGCATTCCGATGACGCCAGCCGGCAGCGTGTAGGCCTCGATCCTCTCCTCGCGGGCCAGTTGCTGCATCGGCGGCGACCACGTCCAGTGGCCGCCCACGACCCGGCGAACGAGACCCTCGTGGGCGAAGCGGTTGATGCCCCGCTGCCCACGGTCGCCGATTCCTAGCGCATGGACAAGGGTGATGTCGCGGGGGTGCCCGGTCTCGAGGAACCGCCGCTCCACCGCGGCGAAGATCTCGTCAGCCTCTAGCAGTCCACCACCGGAGCCCGTGAGGGCGACGACCGCGCCATCCGCGACGAGGGCCGCCGCGGCGTCCGCGCTCAGGACGTTGGCACGCGTCATGCCGCCGTCCCCGCGGTCGTGACCGCCGGTGTCGCCGGTCGGACATGGATGGTCATGGCGCCTGCTCCCGTCTCTGGATGTGGGTGGCCGTCCGGCACCGCCGTGGCTGCGAACGGGCGGTACCGGTGATCCCTGTGGTCAGTAAGCGCTTTCTAGCACTTCGGGGAACAGGGTGTCAACGGTTGGGGTTACGGCAGGTCGCTGCTGTGCACGCGGTCGGGCCCGGACCGAGTTAGTCAAACGCATTCCACGAACCGTTCGAGAGCGACGTCGAGAACGTGGTCCGCCGGCTGGGCCCACCAGTGGTCGCTCAGGATCTCGATCTCGACTGACCCGCCATAGCCTGCCGAGCGGACCGCGGCCGCGATCGCCGGCAGGTCGATGCAGCCGTCGCCCATCATGCCCCGGCTCGACAGCTGGCCCATGATCGGGGTGACCCAGTCAGACACATGGTGACCGAGTACGCGCGTCCCCGCCCGGCTGATCTCTTCCCACAGGTAGGCGTCCCACCAGACGTGGTACACGTCCACGATCACGCCGACGAATGGACTGTTGATCCGTTCTGCGAGATCGTTGGCCTCACCCAGGGTCGCAATCACGGACCGGTCCGTGACCATCATCGGGTGGAGCGGCTCGATCCCGAGGCGGATGCCGGCGGCCGCCGCGTGCGGCAAGATGGCCTCGATCCCGTCACGGACCATGGCCCGCGACCCGACGAGGTCCTTGCCGATCAGCCCGCCGCAGACGAGGATCAGGCAGTCGGTGCCGAGGGCATGGGCCTCCTCGAGCGCACGCAGGTTGTCCTCAATGGCGGTCCGCCGCCCCGCCTCATCGGTTGCCGTGAACAGGCCACCCCGGACCAAGGAGCTAACTCGGAGGCCGGAGGCCCGGACGATGCGCCCGGCCTCCTCCACGCCCGCCGCCTGGACGATGTCGCGCCACGGCGCGATCGCTGGAATACCACGGCGAAGCGCCTGGTCGACGATCTGCTGCAACGACAGTGAGGGGACGGTGATGGTGTTCAGGCTGCAATCGGACAGATCCATGCTGGTCTCCCGTCAGCGGCACCCGGTGGGACGAAGCCGAGGCGGCGTGGTGGCCACCGCGCCCGGGCAGGGCCGGAACCGGCGGCCCGAGCGCGACGGTCGTGCTGTGTCAGGCGGGCGCGAGAGACGGTGCCGCCTCGCGCCCGAACAGGGCGGGTGCGGCGATGCCGCGGATCATGTCCGCGGCCTTCTCTGCGATCATCACCGTGGCGGCTTGCGTGTTCGAGCTCACGATGCGCGGCATGATCGAGCAGTCCACGACCCGCAGCCCCTCGATCCCGTGCACCTTGAGCTGGGGCGACACGACCGAGGACTCGGACACGCCCATGGCACAAGTGCCTGCGTGGTGGTACGACGTGCGCCCGTGCTCCCGCACGTACCGGATGTGGTCTGCCTCGGTCTTGAGGTTTCGGTCGCCGGCGAGCAGCTCCTTCCTGACAAGCCGTGCCATCGACCGCTGAGCCATGATTTCGCGCATCTGGCGCAGGCCCTCGGCGCTCATTTTGAGGTCGTACTCGTCGGAGACGTAGTTGGGATCGATGAGCGGGGCCTGGGACGGGTCGGACGAGGCGATCCGGACGCTGCCGCGGCTGCGGGGGCGCAGGAAGTACGAATTGAGCGTGCAGCCGTAGCCCGTGGGCAGCTTCGCGATACCTGCCTCCACGCCGGCCGCGGGCAGGAAGTGGAATTGGAGATCCGGTGTCGGCTCCTCGCGGTTGCCGTAGGTGAACGCACCGCCCTCCACCAGCGTCGAGGTCAACGGCCCGCTCTTGTAGACGACGTACTGGATCCCGGCCAGGATCGTATATGGACGGAACATCCGGCTGAGCCGGTCCATGCTGATGTACTTCTGAAGCTCGTACACGATGTCGAGGTCGCAGTGGTCCATGAGGTTCTTGCCAACGCCCGGCAGCTCGTAGCGCACGTCGACGCCGGCCCGGCGCAGGTCCTCGGGATCGCCGATGCCGGATAGCTGCAGGATCTTGGGCGAGCCGATGGAGCCGGCGGCCAGTATCACTTCGCGCTTCGCGCTGTAGCGGTGGACCAATGAGCCCTCGCTGGCTTCGACGGCGACCGCCCGCCTGCCCTCGAGCACCACTCGGTTGACCTGCTGTCGGATCGCGACCGTCAGATTGCCCCGCTTGCGCGCCGGCTTGAGGTAACCGACCGCCGCGCTGCAGCGGCGGGCGTGGCGGGTCGTGGTCTGGTACACGCCGACGCCGTACTGCGTCTCGCCGTTGAAGTCACCGTTGTAGGGCAGGCCGTATTCCTGGCCCGCCTTGACCCACGCCTTGGTGAGCGGATTCGGATCGTGGATGTCGGAGACGCCCAGGGGACCGCCCGTCCCGTGCCACGGCGAGGACAGGCGCTCGTTGTCCTCGGATCGGACGAAGTAGGGCTGGATCTCGGGGAACGACCACCCCGTGGCCCCAAAGTCGCGCGCCCAGCCGTCGTAGTCGTTCGGGGTCCCGCGCGTGAACACCTGCGCGTTGATCGACCCGCCTCCGCCGATGACCTTGCCCTGGGCAAGCGGGATCACCCGATCGCCGCAACTGCGGATCGGCTGGCTGCGGAACCCCCACTCGAACGGGCTGTCAGTCATCTTGGCGAACCCGATCGGGAGGTGGATCCACACGCTCTTGTCCTCGGGACCCGCCTCGATCAGGAGCACCCTGACAGACTGGTCCTCGGACAGCCGCGCGGCCAGTACGCACCCCGCGGTACCGCCGCCCACGATGACATAATCGAAGGCCTCATCCATCTGCGTCATCTCAACCCTCGCGACGAGGACCCGGGCCCGTTGTCGGGCGGCGTCAGTAAACGCTTTCAGCAGTCTCTTCCGACCGGGTGCCCGGTGTCAAGCCACTTGCGGTCCCGGCGCGTCGGCCGCAAGATTGCATGGCGCACGCGGAGCCCGCATAGCCGAATGGCGGGGCATCGAAAGGGCGATCACGTGGTGCTGTGAGGAAGCGCTTCCGGTATGTCGCGGCAACTGACGATCGCGGTGGCCGGCGTGACCGGGCGGATGGGGTCCGCTCGCCACCTGCGAGAAGCGCTTGTCCCGCTCGCGGCCGAGGGGCTCCGGCCCCCGGATGGGACGGAGCCCGTCCGCCTCCGGCTCGTGCTCGTCGGGCGGGATGCCTCTGTGCTCGAGCGACTCGCAGCCACTTGCGGGGCCGGTTGGACGACCGATCTCGACGCCGTCCTGGCGGACCCCGGAGTCGACGTGTATTTCGACGCCCGTCGTCCGGACGTGCGTCCGGCGGCGGTGAGCGTCGCGCTCGAGGCGGGGAAGCACGTGTATGTCGAGAAGCCGCTCGCCCTCGAAGCAGCTGAGGCGGAGGCGCTGGCCAAGCTGTCCCGCGAGCGCGGCCTCCGAACGGGGATCGTGCATGACAAGTTGTTCACCCCGGGCTACATCGCACTGCGCCGTCTCCTCGCTGCCGGCACGCTGGGTGCCGTCGTCGACGTCCGCGGCGCATTCGGCTACTGGGTGCACGACGGCACGGATCGGCCGGCGCAACGGCCATCGTGGAACTTTCGTCGCGAGGCAGGAGGTTCGCTCATCCCGGACCTGTTCACCCACTGGAGCTACCTCCTGGAGCTCGTCGGCCGGCCGGTAGCGGTAGCGGCCCTCACGGCTACGCACGTCGCCGAACGCCGGGACGAGCGCGGAAACGCCTACCCGGTGACCGTCGAGGACGTGGCGCACGTGCTCCTGCGGCTCGACAACGGCGCCACCGCCAGCGTGAGTTCATCGTGGGTGGAGCGCCCGTTCACGCCGTTCACGCTGGTCGTGCACGGGCTGCGCGCGACCGCCCATGTCACCCCCGCCGGGTGCTGGATCACCGAGGAGGCAATGGGGGACGGAGCCCCATGGTCGGACGGTCCTGTCGGCGTTTGGCGGTCCGTGCCCTCGCCGCCAGGATACGAGTTCCGCGCCCAGTGGCTGGCATTCCTGCGTCACGTCGCGTTCGATGAGCCCTTTCCGTGGACGTTCGCATCGGCCGTTCGTGCCGCGCGGCTGTGCGCCGCCATCGAAGCCAGCGCAGCCGTCGGAGCATGGTCCGAGGTTCCGGGTGATTCAGCGCCGCCGATTCATGCTTGACCACACCCTCCATTCGACACGCTGGGCATCGCCGCGGAGCTCTCAGATCGCCTACGATTCCGGGCGTTCAGCGTTGCTGCGCCAGCCATTCGCCACGGAGCACGATCATCCGGTGTGCCTCTTGTCGACACCTGAAGAAGGACCGAGATGCGTAGCGTAGACCCGCCCGGGTCCCCGCATTCGTCGTCCCGTCGCGGCGGTCGGATCACGATCCAGCAGGTGGCCGATGCCGCGGGGGTGTCGATCGCCACCGTTTCCCGCGTCATGAGCCGGACCGAGTCGGTGCGTCCAGATCTGGCCGATCGGGTCCGCCGCGCCGCAGCCGAGCTCGGTTATCGCCCGAACGCGGCGGCGCAGGGTCTGGCAACGGGCGTCTCACGCATGGTCGGCGTGGTCGTCCCGAACCTGGCGAATCCGTACTTCTACGACATCATCAAGGCGATGAATGCCTCGGCGGTGGCCGACGGCTATCGAATGCTCATCGCCGATGCGAACGAGGATCCGGGCGAGGAGATCGAGCTGGGGCGCGGCCTGCTCCGCCAGGTGGACGCGCTCATCCTGGTCTCGCCCCGCATGTCGGTCGAGTCTCTTCGCGAATTCGAGGGCGAGTCGCTCAATGTCGTCCTCGTCAACCGGGCCTCGGTCGGCGTCGGATTGCCCACGGTCTCGGTGGACAACTTCGGCGCGATGCTCGAGCTTGCGGGCCACCTGGCCACCCTCGGCCACACCGAGGTCGCGTACCTCGCCGGCCCGGAACAGTCGTGGCAGGCCCAGGAGCGATCGCGCGCGATCAGCCAGGCGTCGGCGTTCGGCCTGCACTCCACACCGGTGCCGGCCGGCGCGACCATGGAGTCGGGATATGCCGCGGTGGACGCTGCGCTGTCGTCGAATCCGACCGCCCTCGTCTGTTTCAGCGACCTCGTTGCATTCGGCGCGCTCGCGCGGCTCGACGAGCTGGGCATCGACGTGCCGGGCGAGATCTCCCTTACGGGCTTCGACGACATCGCCTTCGCCCGGTACGCCAAGCCGGCGCTGACCACCGCGGCCAACCCGCAGCGGGAGCTCGGGACCACGGCCTGGCTGCTTGTCGCGCAAGTGCTGCGCGGCGAGCGCCCACCGCAGCAGCCCCTGCTGCCGGCGCCGCTCATGATCCGGGAGAGCACGGCTGCCCCGGCCGCCAACCGCGTGCGCAGTGAGGTCCGGCTTCCCACTGCGGGCTGATGAGACGGCCGGTCGCCCGACACGGAGACGCACCGGGTTCTCCAACCTCGCGCGATTCCGACTTGACCTCGTCAGGCTGGTGTGCTTGAGTAAGAAAGCGCTTTCAGTACACCGCCCAAACCCGCCCGGAGGACCCATCCCGTGCAGCTGCGACCGGCGCTGGAGGCGGAGCTCGATCTTGTCAGCCTTGGCGAGTGCATGATCCGCCTCAGCCCTCCTGGGCACGACCGGATCGAGTTCACGCCGAGCTTCGAGGTGTATGTCGGCGGCGGCGAGTACAACGTCGCCTACGCTCTCTCCCGCCTCGGGCTGCGGACGGGCTGGATCGGTGGCCTCGTGGACAATCCGGTTGGCGCGATCGTCCGCAACCATGCGCGTACGGCGGGCATCGACGTCTCGGCAGCGGTGACCTTCGCATTCGACGGCGTCGGCCGGAAAGCGCGGATGGGCCTCAACTTCACCGAGGTGGGGATCGGGCCGCGCGCGTCGGTCACGCTCTACGACCGCGGCTACAGCGCGACCTCTCAGCTCAAGCCCGGCGACGTGAACTGGGACGACCTCTTCGGCCGCCGCGGCGTTCGCTGGTTCCACACCGGCGGCATCTTCACCTGCCTCAGCGATACGACCAGCGAGGTGGCGGCCGAGGCGATCAAAGCCGCCCATCGCCACGGCACGGTGGTGTCGTACGACCTGAACTTCCGCTCCAAGCTGTGGGACAGCGCGACGGCCATCGCGACGACGCGCCCCCTCCTCCCGTACGTGGACTGCCTGATCGGCAACGAAGAGGACTTCCAGAAGAGCCTCGGCTACGAGGTGGAGGGCGTCGGCACCAACCTGACCGAGTTGCCGGTTGATGCGTACCGGGCGATGGTCCGCAGGGTCGTGGCCGACAACGCCAACCTGTCCCTTGTCGGCACGACGCTCCGCGAGGTTTCCAGCGCGTCACGCAACCGCTGGTCCGCGATGCTCTACGATGCCGCCCGCGACGCCTTCCACCAGGGCCCGAGCTTCGACCTCGAGGTCGAGGACCGCGTCGGCGGCGGTGACGGGTTCGCGAGCGGGTTCATCTGGACCTACCTGTCCGGGCGAGACGATCCACAGGCAGCAGTGAACGTCGGGACCGCGCATGGCGCGCTGCTGCAGACGACGCGCGGCGACACCAGCCAGGTCACCCTTGCCGAGCTGCTGAGCGTCGCCGCCGGCGGGGGCGCGCGGATCCAACGGTAGGGTGGCGGCGATGCACATCGACGAGGACGCCACCCCCGAGGCCCTGCGCTCGCGGCTGGCCGCCTTCTGGCCGGTCTCCGGAGCAAAGATCGAGGGCCTGTGCGGCTCGTGGGACCCTCGTGCCGGCTCGCCGGTGTTCACCGTGCGCGGCCACTACACCAGCCAGGGCTGGACCGAGTGGACGCAGGGGTTCCAGTTCGGCTGGGCGATCCTGCAGTTCGACGCGACCGGCGACGATCGGTTCCTTGAGCTCGGCCGGAGCGGCACCGTGCATCACATGGCGTCCCACGTCTCGCACGTGGGCGTCCACGACCACGGCTTCAACAACGTGAGCACCTACGGGAATCTGCGGCGTCTGATGCTGGAGGGCCGGATCGACGACGACCCATGGCAGCTCGCCTTCTACGAGCTCGCCCTCAAGGTGAGCGGCGCGGTTCAGGCGGCCCGCTGGCGAACCACGCGCGACGGTGACGGGTACATCTTCTCCTTCAACGGCCCCCAGTCCCTGTTCAGCGACACGATCCGCTCCGTGCGAGCTCTGTCGCTCGCCCATCTGCTGGGCCATCGCCTGATGGGCGAGAACGACGAGGCGATCTCGCTCCTCGGGCGGGGCATCGAGCACGCCCGCACGACCGCCCGCTACAACGTGTTCTACGGCGAGGGGCGGGACATCTATGACGAGTGGGGCCGCGTCGCCCACGAGAGCGTGTTCAACACGAACGACGGCCGGTTCCGGACGTCCAGCACGCAGCAGGGCTATGCCGCCTGGACGACCTGGACGCGAGGCCTTGCTTGGGTAATGGCGGGCTACGCAGAGGAGCTCGAGTTCCTCGAGGTCCTCCCGGACGCTGACCTCGAGCCATTCGGGGGGCGGGACGAGGTGACGGCCATGATGCTCCGGGCTGCGAGGGCGTCCTGCGACTTCTTCATCGCGAACACCCCCACGGACGGCATCCCGTACTGGGACACTGGGGCTCCGGGCCTCGCGAAGCTGGGCGACTACCTGGGGCGACCCGCGGACCCGTTCAACGCCCACGAGCCCGTGGACAGCTCGGCGGCGGCGATCGGTGCCCAGGGCCTGCTGCGGCTGGGCCGATACCTCTCGCGCCGGGCAGATCCGGCAGGTGCACGCTACACGGCCGCAGGGCTGGGGGTGCTGGGACGGCTGCTCGAGGCGCCGTACCTTTCGACGGATCCTGGCCACGAGGGCCTGATGCTCCACGGCGTCTACCACCGGCCGCGCGGCTGGGATCACTGCCCGACTGACTCGGGGGTCCCGTCCGGCGAGGCGGTGATGTGGGGCGACTACCACCTCGTCGAAGCCGCGCTGATGGTGCAGCGGATGCTCGACGGAGGGCCCGAGTACACGTTCTTCGGGCCGGTGAGGGAGCAGTCATGACAGACAGGGTCGCGCTGGTCACGGGCGGGGCGCGGGGCATAGGGCTCGGCATCACACGTCACCTGGCCGCAGAGGGCTGGCGGCTGGCCGTCAACGGCCGGCGCCCGGACGAGGACGTCGCGCCGCTGATCGCGGACCTGCGCGACGGCGGCGTGGAGGCGGTCTACCTCCGCGCGGACGTCTTCGACCCGGAGGCGCGCCGGGCACTTGTCCCGCGGACGCTCGACGTCTTCGGGCGGATCGACGCCTTGGTCAACAACGCCGGGATCACGTCCCCGGGGCGGCTCGACTTCCTTGATGCGACCGAGGACAACTTCGACCTCGTGATCGGAACCAACCTCAAAGGGCCCTACTTCCTCGGCCAGGCCGCGGCGAAGGTCATGATCGCGCAGCGCGAAGCAGACCCGGAGTTTCGCGGCCGGATCGTAAACGTCTCCTCCATGAACGCCACGGTGGTTACCGTGAACCGGGGCGACTACGGCATGAGCAAGGCGGGGCTCTCCATGGCCACACAGATCATGGCCGTGCGCCTCGCGCCGTTCGGCATCGAGTGCTACGAGGTCCGGCCGGGTCTGATCCTCACGGACATGACCGCCGCCGTGAAGGAGAAGTACGACCGCTTGATCGCGAACGGGCTCACGCTGGAGCGCCGCTGGGGGATGCCGGATGACATCGGGCGAGTCGTTGCCTGCGTGCTGCGGGGCGACCTCCCGTATTCCACCGGCCAAGTGCTTGTCGTGGACGGTGGCTTCACGATCAAGACCCTGTAGGAGAGGCCATGAACGCCGTTGAACGCCTCCGCACGATCGGCGTCGTGCCGGTCGTCGAGATCCCAGACGTCTCGGTCGCCGTGCCGCTCGCCGATGCCCTCCTTGAGGCGGGCGTCGGCTGCCTGGAGGTGACGTTCCGGACACCGGTGGCCGCCGAGGCCCTGGCAGCCGTGCGGCGAGATCGTCCGGAAATCCTGGTCGGCGCGGGCACGGTGCTTACCAATGAGCAGCTCCGCGCGGCCGTCGACGCCGGCACGCAGTTCATCATGACTCCAGGGTTCAGCCGCAGCATTGTCGAGAGCGCGCTCCGGGCCGGCGTGACCATCTTTCCCGGCGTCGCGACCGCGTCGGAGGTCCAGGCAGGCCTGGAGGCCGGCCTCGCTGTGCTCAAGTTGTACCCGGCCGAGCTCATCGGAGGCGTGGTCTATCTGAAGGCTCTCGGTGCGCCGTTTCCGGAGATGGAGTTCATCCCGAGCGGGGGGATCGACGCCGGCCGGCTGGCGCCCTACCTTGAGCAGCGCAACGTGGTCGCGTGCGGAGGCAGCTGGTTCGTGAAGAAGGAATGGCTCGCGAACGGCGACCTCACGAGCGTCGGCCGGCTCGCCAGGGAAGCGGCGGCGGTCGTCCGACAGGTCCGGGGCTCCGCAGCGGCATGAGCATCGGCGAATACCCGATGCCGCCACGACCGGACGGAACCGTCCGCCTGGCCATCGACGGCCCGATCGCCATTGTCACGCTCGACCGGCCGGCCAAGCTCAACGCACTGACGCTGCCGATGCTCCATGAGTTCGAGAACGCCGTTGGCCGCCTCGAACAGGCCCACGAAGTACGAGCTGTGATCCTCGCCGGAGCAGGGGAGCGGGCCTTTTGCGTGGGGGCGGACATCGATGCGTGGGGCCACCTCGCGGAGGATGACCCTGTCGCGATGTGGCAGACCTGGGACCGGGCTGGCCATCGGGTTCTCGACAGGCTCGCGTCCCTCCCGATGCCTGTGATCGCGGCCTTGTGCGGTCAGGTTCTGGGCGGCGGTCTGGAGGTGGCGCTCGCAGCGGACCTCCGGATTGGCGCGGACGACGTCCATCTCGGTTTGCCGGAGGTACGGGTGGGGACGCAACCGGGGTGGGGCGGCTCTCGGCGGCTGGCGGCCTTGGTCGGACCCGCTCGCGCAAAGCAGATGGCGTTCACTGCCGAACCGGTCGACGCGGCAACAGCCATTGCGTGGGGTCTATTGAATGAGGTCGTGCCCGTTGAGCGGCTATATTCGCGGACCTTGGCGCTCGGCCGGCAGGTGGCGGCACACGCCCCGATTGCAGTTGCCCTCGCCAAGGCCTCGATCGACGGCGCGGCAGGCAGCGGTACGGTGCTTGCGCTCGAAGGGATGGCAGGGGCACTCGGGGCCCTCACGGCGGACGGCCGCGAGGGACCCGCTGCGTTCCGGGAGAAGCGGGCGCCCCGGTGGACCGGACGATGAGCCGTCGGAACCTGCCAGTCCGGCCCGGCGACTCCGCGACGTCCGCCAAGACGGTGTCGGAGTCCGACGTCTACCTGTTCGCCGGGATCACCGGCGACCTGTCGCCGAACCACGTCAACGAGGAGGCTATGCGCGCCACCCGGTACGGGCGCCGGGTGGCCCACGGCGCTCTCCTCGTCGGCTACATGTCCAGCTGCTCGACCGCGTTCTGCGCGCGGTTGGACACGCCCGGCGAGTTCGCGGTTTCGGCGGGCTACGACCGGATCCGGTTCATCGCGCCCGTGTTCCTGGGCGACACGATCACAATCGAGTACCGGGTGCGGGAGGTCGACCAGGTGCGCCGTCGGACGATCGCCGACGTGACGGTCACGGCGCGCGGCGAGTCGTGCGCGGTCGCCAGCCACATTCTCCAGTGGGTGGCGACCTGAGCGATCGCCGGCCCGGCTGCTCAGCCGCCGCGCGCTGGCCCCGGTGCGACGGCCACCCCGATCCGGGGCGGGACCGGCCTGGCGATCTGGCCGCGCCCGGTCACAATCAGCACAACGGCGACGACGATCAGCAACGCCGCCGCGGCCATCCTTCCCGTCAGCGGCTCGTCCAGCAACAGCCAGCCGAGCACGACGGCCACGACGGGGTTGACGTAGGCGTAGGTGGCGATCCGCGGCAGCGGGGCGATGGTCAGCAACCAAGCGTACGTCGTGTACCCGACGAGGCTGCCGACTGTGAGCAGGTACAGCATTCCGGCCCAGCTGCGAGCCGAGACCGCGGAGGGATCGAACCCGGTCAGCTCGCCGGCGAGGACCGCGGCGATGAGGAGGAGCATCCCGCCGGCAGTCATCTGAATGCCAGTGGCGAACAGGACTGGCGCGGGCAGCACGGCCTTCCGGGCGGCGTAGAGCGAGCCCAGCGACCAGGCCATCGGCGACACGATCAACGCAGCCAGGCCGGCGGGGTCGACGTCCCCGACGCTCCCGGCCGGCCACGCGAGGACGGCGACCCCGGCGAGGCCGGTCGCAATCCCGGCCACGGCCATCAACGGCAGGCGCTCGCGGAAGAAGACCCGCGCGAAGATCGCGAGCCACATCGGCATCAGGCCGATGAGCAGGGCGGCGATCCCCGAGGAGACCGTCTGCTCGCCCCATGAGACAAGGCCGATGCCGCCGACCATAAGGCAGCTCCCGACGATCGTGGAATCGCGGAGTTCGACCGCCGATGGGCGCCGGATGGTGTGCCGATGCCGCAGGGCGACGGCCCCGGCCAGGATCAGCCCAGCGGCCAGGAACCGGAGGAAGCCCATGAGGAACGGCGGCAAGGTCTCGACCGCGAGCTTGATGCCGAGGTAGGTGGACCCCCACACGAGGTAGAGGGTGATGATCCCCGCCCAGACGGCGAGCGGGCTGACGGTGGGGCGCATGTCGGGCTCCGTGCGAATTGGCGGAGTGTAGCGGCCCGAGGCGGCTTGCGCTAGTCCATTAGGCCAAGTTGCGGAAGGGTTGCGACGGGCCGTCGGGTAGCGCGCGCTCGTCGCGGCGTCCGGACCGCTACGCGGCGGCCTCGATCGCGGTGGGGCGGCACACGCGGCAGGCGCGGTAGCCGGCCGCCGTCGCCTCGCGCAGCGAGCGGAACGAGACCCGGTAGCGGTCCTGGGTCCGGCGGGCGTGGCGGCAGGTGGGCCAGCACACGATGCGGGTGGTCCGCGACCCGGACAGTCGCTCGCCGCGGCGGGCGGCCGCCTCCAGGCCGTCGGGGTCCAGGCCCTCTGCGGCGAGGATCGTCCGCTTGTTGCCGGGCCCGCCGAGGCTGTACTGGCCGATCGACCCGTCCGTCCGCACCACGCGGTGGCAGGGGACGATGAGCGGCACCGGGTTGTGGCCCAGCGCCGTGCCCACCGCACGCACCGCCTTCGGCCGGCCGATCTCCGCGGCGATCCAGCCGTAGGGGCGGACCTCGCCGCGCGGGATCTCCAGCGCCTTGGTCCAGACGGCGACCTCGAACTCGGAGCGGCCGCGCAGGTCCAGCGGGATGCGCACCCGTCGCTCCCCGGCGAGGCGGCGCGCGATGGCATCCGCCAGCGAAGAGGGCATCGCCCCGGCCAGCATGGTTCGTCGACCGGTCCGTGCCTCGTGGCGCGCGGCCGCATCGGCGCCGTCGTCCGCCAGCTCCACCTCGCTCACGCCACGGCCGTTCCAGGCGACCCACAGCGTGCCGAGCGGAGAGGCGACCGGGCCCATCCGGTCGGCGAGGCCCACCTCGACGAGCACGTCGTCGGCCAGGTGGGCGGGTGCGGGCAGCACGAGGATCGCGAGGGCTCCCGGGGCGACATCGGTGAGGCGGATCGTTCGAGTCATGCGGTCATCTCCTCGAGCCCGGTCCCGGCCGCGGCCGCCCGCAGGAGCGCGAGACCGCGGTGGACCTGGGCCTTGAGCGTCCCCTCGGGTCGGCCGAGGACCTCGGCGAGCTCGGCGTAGCTGAGGTCATCGACGTGGCGCAGGACGACCGGCACGCGGTAGCGCTCCGGCAGCCCGGCGAGGAGCGACGCCAGCTGGTCCCGCCCGGCCGCCCGCGCGGCGAGCCCGGCCGGGTCCCCGGACGGGTCAGCGGGCGGCTCGAGGCCCGCCTCGACGAGCGGCGCCAGTGGCGTCGTCGGCGGGGCGTGGCGCCGGACACGGTTCCGGCACTGGTTCACGACGATCGTCGCGAGCCAGGGCCGGAGCCGGACCTCGCGGATCCGTTCGGGGGGCCAGCCCTCGAGCGCCCGGTAGGCGCGGACCAGCGCGTCCTGCGCGACCTCCTCGGCATCGTGCGGGTTGCCCAGCACGCGCAGCGCGATCGCATGGCAGCGATCGACGTGGGCGCGGACCAGGGCCTCGAACGTGCCGTCGAGGTCCCGCGCGAGCCGTTCGGCGAGTTCGGTGTCGTCCATCACCAGCTACAACACGCCGGGGACCCCGGCGGTTGCGCCCCGCGCGGACCGTCGGTGGCTCATCGCCCCGGATCGTACGGCCACGGCGCGGCCGCTGCGTGTCACAATCGGGCTCGATGAGCCTCGACGACCGCTTCGACGACCTGGTTGTCAGCCTCGGCGGCTTCTACCGCACGTGGTTCGTGTACGTGGGCCTGGAGCTGGGCCTGTTCACGCGACTCGAGGTCGCGGGGGGCGCGGGGCTCACGGCCGACGATCTCGCCGCGGACACCGGCACCGAGGCGGACCTCGTGGGCCGCTGGGCATGGGGCGCCGACGCCCACGACCTCGTCCGGTTCGAGGACGGCCGCATCGTCCTCCCCGAGGACGTCGGCGAGGTGCTGCTCAACGCGGACCGCCCCGAGTACCTCGGCGGCCAATACCTGCTCGCGGCGACGGGCAGCCTCGACTACGGGGAGCTGCTGGACGTGTTCCGCACCGGCTGGCCGGTCGCGGAACGGCCGGACCGCTACCGGGTCGCGATCGAGCGGCTCACGGTCCAGGACATCGCGGTGTTCTTCCAGGAGGTGCTCACGGCACTCCCGCAGCTGGTCGCCGACATCCGGCCCGGCTCGCGGGTCCTCGACGTCCACTGCGGCGGGGGCCGCTGGCTGATCGCGATGGCGCGTCGCTTCCCCGAGATCACCGGTATCGGCGTCGAGTTCGAGCCGGACTCCGTGGCCCGCGCCCGTGCCAACGTGGAGGCCGCCGGGCTGGAGCACCGGGTCACGATCGAGCACGGCGACGTCCACGACGTCGGGCACGAGGGCGACGTCGTGCTGGCCTACTTCCAGTACGCGCTCCACCTGCTGCCGGACCCGGTCGCCGCGATCCGGTCGGCCTGGGCGGCGGTGAAGCCGGGCGGCTGGCTGGTCGCGCTCGAGTGGTACCTGCCCTCGGACCCGGAGGAGCTCCGCACCCGTCACGCGGAGCTCATCGCCGGGATCCAGCTGGACGAGGTCCTGCAGGGGACGCGACTCGTCACCCGCTCCGAGGCACTGGGCTGGTTCACCGCCGCGGGCCTCACCGGTGAGCTCGTCGACCTGCTGTCCGGGGCGTCCGCGATCGTCGTCCGGCGCGACTGACCTCGCCCCGTCGCCCGGACCGCTGACAGGCCCGAGGGCGCTCGGGCTAGCCGCCGACGACCAGCGTCCCCGCCATGCGCGGATGGATCGCGCAATGGAACGCGAACGTGCCCGCGACGTCGTAGCGGACGGTCACGCTCCCGCCCGGGCCGATCGAGCCGCTGGCGCAGGTGCCGTCGTCGAAGGTGACCGTGTGCGGCGCGCTGTCGGCGTTGGTCCAGGTGATCGACCCGCCGGCTGCCACCGTGAGGTCGGCGGGATACGCGAAGCCCTTGATCTCCGCGGCGGTCTCCGTGGCGCCGTCGACGACCTCGCACGCGGCGGCGGCCTCGGACGGGGCAGCCGTCGGCGCCTCGGACGGCGCCTCGGACGCGGGCTCCGATGCCGGAGCGGTCGTCGGCGCAGCGGTCGCGGTCGCCGGTGTCGCCGGGGCGGCAGTCGCGCTCGTGCCGGAGCAGGCGGCCAGCGCGAGCGCGGCCGCGCCCAGCAGGGCGGCGATTCGGAGACGACGGGTCATGCGAGCGCTCCTCCTTGGGGTTCGTGGACGCGACCGTGCGGCGATCGATACGCTCCCGCGCCGCCGCCGGTTTCACGTGGTGGGGCGCTCGACCACCCGGCGGCTATCGTGGCCGGGTGACCCACCGGCTCCAGGTCTCCGAGGACGAGAC
>MGOE01000100.1:68092-68876 GCA_001797035.1 Chloroflexi bacterium RBG_16_72_14 | reverse complement strand
GATGCCCTCGTCCTGTACGACCCCCGCGACGTCGACCCGTTCTGGAACCGGATGGCCGGCGTTCGCTGGCCGGACGAGCCCGGCGCGTTCGACCGCCGCCTGACGGAGGCGCTGGCCCTGTTCGGCCTCCTCGCCCGCCGGCCGCACGTGTGGCCGTCGGCGGTCCACGGGCGACCGGCAGACCTGGTCGCGCGGCTCGAGGCGAACGGCTTCCGCGATATCGGGGGCGGCCACGTGATGGTCATGCGGGACCCCGCTGCGTGCCCGCCGACCACCGTGCGGGAGCTGGCGCCCGGGGTGTCGATCCGGACGCTGGCGCGGGCCGAGGACGCCGGGCCGGGCGACGTGGAAGCCGTGGCCGGCGTGCTCGCCGACTCCTTCGGGGCGCCGCCCTGGCGCGCCCGCGAGCTGGCCGCGGACCTCGACCTGACGCTGGACGACCCGCGCATCGCGCTCGTGCTCGCCCGCGTGGCCGGCGAGCCTGCCGCGGTCGCCAAGGCCACGACGTTCGACGGCCTGACGTACCTGTCGTCGATCGGAACCCGGCCGGCGTTCCGGGGCAGGGGCCTCGGCGCCCTCGTGACGCGTGATGCCGTCGTGGCGGGCGTCGCGCGGGGCGCCCGGCTCGCGTACCTCGGCGTGTTCAGCGGCAACCCGACGGCGTTGCGGCTGTACGAGCGGCTGGGGTTTGCGACCATCGGCGAATCGCCGGACCTGCTGCTCGAATGACCCGCTGGGCGCGCCTCACCTGGCAGGCGGCGCAGCCCGCCGCGCTCGCGGCGGA
>MGOE01000100.1:65589-67807 GCA_001797035.1 Chloroflexi bacterium RBG_16_72_14 | reverse complement strand
GCTGCGGTCCCGGCCGCCGCCGCGGTCCCGGCCGCCGCCGCGGTCCCGGCCGCCGCCGCGGTCCCGGCCGCCGCCGAGCCCCACCTGGGCGCCCGGGCGCGTGTCCGCAGTGCGCCCGGGCTCCCGGGCGAGGTGCTGGTGCTGTCCGAGCCGGCGACCGAGGGGCGTCTCGCGGCCTCGCTCGCGCGCGACGGCGAGGGCCCGTGCGGACTGTACCTGGCGCCGCGCGAGGGCCTGGACGCCTGGATCCGGGCCGCCCGTGCCCGGGGCACGACTGTCGCAAGCCCGGCCGCCGGTCCGTTCGGGCGCTCGGTCCTGCTCCCCGGTGGCGTGGCGGCCGGGCCGCACGTCATCCTCGTGGAGGGCACCGGCCCCTCGTCCGGCTGAGCCGGGGCGGGTACCATCGGCCCCATGAACGACGCAGCCCAGCTCACGCTCCGAAACGCCTCGGCGGACGATGCCGGGCGCATCGCGGCCATGCTCACCGACGAGGGATACCCGGCTGGGACGACGGATCTCGAGGCGAGGCTCGCCCGGTTCGAGCAGCCCGGGTCGCGGGTCGTGGTCGCGGACGCGGCCGGCGAGGTCCTGGGGTTCATCGCCTTCCACTTCGTGCCGCGATTCGAGAACGACGGCCAGTTCCTGCGGATCCTCGCCGTCGTCGTGGACCCGGGCGTGCGCGAGCGCGGCATCGGCCGCCTGCTGATCGCGGAGGCCGAGCGGATCGGGGTCGAGGCCGGCGCTGCGTTCTTCGAGATCACCGCGGGCCACCACCGGCCGGAGGCCCGCCAGCTGTACGAGTCACTGGGCTACGACGCCGGCGTCACCTCCTACCTGCGGAAGCGGCCCTGACTGCCCTCCGGGCCGCGCACCTGGCGTCCGCCGATCGTCGATGAGCCAGCCGCGTCACCCATGACCCTGCCGCGTCTTCGCCTCCGCGACGAGGTCGCCGACCTCCTGGACCTGCCCTGGGAACGGCCGCTCACCCAGTGGCACGGCACGGCGCTCCGCTTCCGGGAGCTTCCGGTCGGACCGTCCCGCCACCTCGTCCGGTTCCTGGTCTCGGGCGGCATCGTGTATGCGCTCAAGGAGCTGCCGTCGGGCGTTGCCGAGCGCGAGTACTCGGTGCTGCGCCACCTGGAGGACGCCGCCCAGCCGGCGGTGCGGGCCGTGGGGCTAGCCCAGCGGCCGCACGACGGCGAGGCGATCCTGGTCACCGAGTACCTCCGCCACTCGATGCAGTACCGGCGCCTGATGATGCGCCTGGGCGCCGGCAGCACGGCGGCCCGCGACCGGCTGCTGGACGCGATGGCGCTGCTGCTGGTGGACCTCCATCGCGGGGGCGTCTATTGGGGCGACTGCTCGCTCGCCAACACGCTGTTCCGGCGCGACGGCGACCGGATCCAGGCCTACCTCGTCGACGCCGAGACCAGCGAGGTGCACCCCTCGCTGTCGGACGGCCAGCGCCGGTTCGACCTCGACATCCTGGTCGAGAACGTCGCCTTCGGCCTCGCCGACCTCGCCATCTACCAGGGCCGCCCGGAGGACGCCGACGCCGCCATTGAGGCCGCCGAGTCCGTGCGAACGCGGTATCGCGCCGTGTGGGCCGAGCTCCACGACCAGCCGGAGCTGATCCCCGGCGATCGCCAGGAGATCCGGTCAAGGCTGCGGCGGCTCAACGAGCTCGGCTTCTCGGTGGACGTCGAGGTGGACCCCGTGGCGGCCGGGGCCGTACGCCTGCGGACGTCGGTGACCACGCGCCGCTTCCACGCGAACGAGCTGGAGCGGCGGACGCGCCTGCGGACGCTGGAGGGGCAGGCGAGGATCCTGCTCAACGACCTCAACGAGTACGCCGCCTGGCTCGAGTGGCACGAGCGGCGCGCGGTCAGCCCGGAGGAGGCGGCGGACCGCTGGCTGCGCGCCGTGTACCGGCCGACACAGGCGCGGATCGCGCAGGCCGTGGGCCCGGACCGGGACCTCGTCCAGGCATACTGCGACGTGCTGGAGCACAAGTGGCTGCTCTCGGAGCGGGCACGGCTCGATGTCGGCCTCGAGGCGGCCATCGATTCGTACCTTGCCGAGGGGGCACCGGCGCCGGAGCGACCGGACGCCACGCTGGACGCCGCCCTCGCCACGCTGGACGTCGAGGATGACGAGGCGGGATACCGAGGCCCGACGAGCTAGGATCCCGAGGGGTCCGTGCGCTGGCGGCCCGACC
>MGOE01000100.1:65266-65564 GCA_001797035.1 Chloroflexi bacterium RBG_16_72_14 | reverse complement strand
GCGCCCGCCGGTGCTCCTCGTGGACGAGGTCATCGACCGTGCGACGGCCGCCGGGGCGGTTGGGGCGGGTCATGACCGAGGGATCCCGCGGGTAGCCGAGGACCTGCTCCTTGCTCGTCGGCTGGGCGGGACTCGCGACGCCGGACGATCCGCGTCAGCGAGCGGAAGCCGCCGGGCTCCTCGTCGAGCGTGGTCAGGCGCTCGGGATCAGGCAGGCGGACGGCGGGCACGCCCGCGGCGCGCGCGGCGGCCTCCTCGGGCGGCAGCGGGCCGCCCAGGGCCGTGGCCAGGAAGCGGG
>MGOE01000100.1:64946-65254 GCA_001797035.1 Chloroflexi bacterium RBG_16_72_14 | reverse complement strand
CCGCCCGGTACTCGGGGAACTCGTACAGCCACGAGTGGTGGCCACCGACGACGACCATGGTTGCCGTCACGGCGTCCGGGAGGGCCTCGCGGCGGGTGGCGGCCAGGCGCGCCAGGTCCGCGACCGGCACCACGCGGTCGTCGGACCCGTGGGCGAGCATCACCGGCACGGCGATCTCACGGACGGCGCGGCTGGCGCTGATGTCGGACACCCGGTGCCCTCGCGGCTTGAGGTACACGCGGGTGGTGAGCCAGGCCAGCGGCCAGGCGACGGGGTCCGGGATCGGCAGGCGTGCCAGGCGGAACGTC
>MGOE01000100.1:64026-64892 GCA_001797035.1 Chloroflexi bacterium RBG_16_72_14 | reverse complement strand
ATCACCGCCGCCACGTCCGGGTCACCGGCCGTGGCCACCAGCGAGCCAGCCGCGCCCATGGAGTGGCCGAGCAGCGCGGCGCACGTGACCTCGGGCCGGCGCAGGATCGCAGCCACGCCGGCGCGCGCGTCGGCCGCGTACTCGCCCACGGACATCGGCAGCTGTTCGGGGCCGTTGGCGCCGTGGCCGCGGACGTCGAGCGTGAGGACGTGGAAGCCGGCCGCGTGGAGGACCTGCGCGTGGGGGAGCGTGCGGTCGCGGGCGGACTCCCAGCCATGCACGAGCACGACGCCCGGCGCAGGTTCCGCGCCTGCGGGCATGAACCAGCCCGGCAAGACGAGGCCGCCGTCGGTGGGCACGTCGATGCGCTCGTAGGCGAGTCCGAACGAATCGGGCGTCCAGGCGGGCGGGTGCCGGCGCGGGTAGCCCGCGCGCACGCGGTACACGAGTGCAAACCGGTACGCGGCGGCGAAGGGCAGGGCGGCGAGCGCGGCGAGGAGGCCCGCGCGACGCGAGCGGGGAAGCCCGGGCATGCGCACAGGGGACCCCGAGCCCGGCCGGATGTCAAGCGCGCCGGGCTACACTCACGGGATGCCCCCGAAGGACCCGCACGCCGTGCTCGGCGTGGAGCACGGCGCGACGCCCGAGGAGATCAAGGCCGCATGGCGCGGCCTTGCACGGCAGCACCATCCGGACCTGATCGGTGACGATCCGGAGACCGCGCGCCGCGCAACCCGCCGCATGGCCGAGATCAACACCGCCTACGCGGCGCTCACGCGCGCGGGCGAGACCGCCGAGGGCCTGGCGGCGGCCAGGCGGCGGGCCGAGGGCCGGGGCCCGGGCGGAACCGGCACCGGCACCGGCCG
>MGOE01000100.1:63722-63998 GCA_001797035.1 Chloroflexi bacterium RBG_16_72_14 | reverse complement strand
CGACGCGCCCTGTCACCGGCCGGCTCGACCTCACGGGCACGTTCCGACCTCGGAACCAGACCACGACGCCACCGGGCACCCGCCTGCCCCTGTCGGGCCAGCCGCCCCTGCGCCACGACCGGTCCGTGCCGGAGCTGCGCGCCTCGCAGCCCTCCGGGCCGCTCGAGTACGACCGGCTGGCCGGCCACCTCGTCCCGCAGCCGCCGCCGCTGGGCGACGCCCTCGAGCTCCAGGTGGGCTTCGGCAAGTTCCACGGGCACACCCTGGGCGAGATCG
>MGOE01000100.1:60572-63691 GCA_001797035.1 Chloroflexi bacterium RBG_16_72_14 | reverse complement strand
CCGGCACGGTGACTCGGGACCCGGAGCTGGCGATGGCATCGCGGGTGATCCGCGACGAGCTCGACCGGCGCGGGATCCGGCGCGTGCACCGCGAGCCGCGGCCGGGCTGGCGCTCCAACCCGTTCGGGTAGGGTCGGGTCCGGACACGAACGCAGCCCGGGCGCGAACGCTGCCCGGGCGCGAACGCGCCCGGGACATGAACGCGCCCCCGGCGACGATCGCCGGAGGCGCAGATGAAGTCACGATGAGTGCTGCCGCCCCACGTCCGGGCCTGCTGGCCGGTTGCTCCTTGGTTACTCGGCTCGTGACCCGGGACGCGGAACCCCCGGGCCGTCGAGCGTCCCCGACGGCCGGGTCGTCCGGCCCCCGATCCGTGGCCGACGCCCCAGGTATTCCCCGGTTCGTCGTGGGGTCGGCGCGTATCGAACGCGGACATCACCGTACGACCGCACCCCGCCAAAGGCAATAACCGTCAGGTCCCGGGGCGATGCGGGGCGATGGTCAGGCGCACCCTGGCACCGCCCGGACCATCGGGCCAGCCGGGTTGGCGACCATCGGATGCCGCCCGAACCGGGGCCGAACCGGGCTCGCGGCACGCCCCGGGGATCGCCAGTACGCTCATCCGATGGCCCGTCACTCCCGCCGCCGGTCGATGGCCGCGGTGCTCCTCGTCGCCGTCCTGGGCGCGGCCGTCGCCGACTGCGGCGGCTCGAGCATCCCGGTCATCTCGTTCGACCCGGCGAGCGCATGCACCACCGACGGCCGGATGGCGGGCGCCTACCCGGACCTCGAGGCGGTGCTCCCGACCTCGTACCTGGCCGAGGCCCCTGACAGCGTCGATTCGGGGCGCAACTGCACGCCGGAGGCGCTGGGGACGCTCGCCGCCGCCGCCATCGACGAGGTGCGGTTCGCGGGCGCGACGTGGGATCTCGGCGGGGGTACCGCACTGACAGTGGCGGCGTTCGAGGCGGACGGGCTCACGCCTGCCCTGATGATCGAGTTCTACGAGACGACCGCGCGCGCCAACCGCAAGACCGAGAAGCTCGTCTCGTCTCAGGCCAGGGTTGGCGACCGGGCCGGCCGCCGGCTCGACGTCCTGCAGAGCGACGGCACGGGCCAGACGATCGTCGCCTGGCCGTCGGGCGTGGACGGCCGGGTCAGCGTGCTGCTCGCCGCGGACCTCGGGGACACCAGGGTCCTCGCGGCGCTCGAGGCGTTCGCCGCGTCCTGAGGGCCGATCGCCGTCTGCTAGAGTCCCGGCCATGAGCGACCGTCCCGACGCCTGGGCCGAGCGGCGGCGTGCCTGGCGGGTGGATCGCCTCGACCCCTCTCTCGACCGCCTTCCCGAACGGCGTCCGCGGTTCTCCACGCTGGGTGACCTGCCGGTCGAGGGTCTCTACGGGCCGTGGGACCTGGCCGGCGGCGAACCGGGCGGGGAGCACCCGGGACCGGGCGGGGACCACCCGGGACCCGGCGGGCCCACCGCCGTCGACCACCATGGCGACCCGCTCCGCGAAGGCGCCGGCCGGTACGCGGACTTCGATCCATTGCGGGACGTCGGGATGCCCGGCGAGCCGCCGTTCACCCGTGGCGTCCACCCGACGGGCTACCGCTCCCGTCCCTGGACGATGCGAATGTTCGCGGGCTTCGGCAGCGCGGAGGACACCAACGCCCGGTTCCGCCAGTTGCTCGACGCCGGGCAGACCGGCCTGTCGATCGCCTACGACATGCCCACCCTGTACGGCTACGACACCGACGACCCGGAGGCCGAGGGTGAGTTCGGCACCTGCGGGGTGGCGGTCAGCTCGCTCGCGGACATGGAGCTGCTGCTCGCGGGCCTGCCGCTGGACCGGGTGAGCACGTCGATGACGATCAACGCCCCGGCGGCCCCCATCTGGGCGATGTACATCGCGGCAGCCGAGAAGGCGGGCGTCCCGCGCGCCGCGCTCGAGGGCACGACCCAGAACGACATCCTCAAGGAGTACGTCGCCCAGAAGGAGTTCCTGTACCCGCCCGAGCCGTCGATGCGGCTGGTGGTGGACACGATCGAGTTCGGGACGCGCCAGCTGCCGAAGTGGAACACGGTCTCGATCAGCGGCTACCACATCCGCGAGGCCGGCTCGACCGCGGTCCAGGAGCTGGCGTTCACGATCGCGGACGGCATGGCGTACGTCGAGGCTTCGATGGCCCGCGGGCTGCGGGTGGACGAGTTCGCGCCGCGGCTGTCGTTCTTCTTCAACAGCCACTCCGACTTCTTCGAGGAGATCGCCAAGTTCCGGGCGTCGCGCCGGATCTGGTGGAAGCTGATGAGCGAGCGCTACCGTGCCGAGAACGAGCGCTCGACCTGGATGCGGTTCCACACCCAGACTGCGGGCGTGTCGCTCACGCCGCAGCAGCCGCTCAACAATCTGACCCGGGTGGCGACCCAGGCGCTGGCGGCGATCCTTGGGGGGACGCAGAGCCTCCACACGGACGCCTACGACGAGGCGCTGGCGGTGCCCACCGCCGAGGCGGCGCTGCTCGCCCTGCGCCAGCAGCAGATCCTGGCCGAGGAGACGGGCGCGGCGTCCACTGTGGACCCGCTCGGTGGCTCGTGGTTCGTGGAGGCGCTCACCAACCGCGTGGAGCGCGAGGTGTGGCGGTACCTCGACGAGATCGACCGGCGGGGCGGCATGGTGGCGGCCATCGCGGAGGGCTATCCGCAGCGCGAGATCGCCGACGCGGCGTACCGGTTCCAGCGCGAGTTCGACGCCGGGGAGCGGGTGATCGTCGGGGTCAACCGGTACGCGCAGGCGGAGCCGATCACGGTGCCCGTGCTCCAGGTCCCGGAGGGCTCGCAGGAGCGTCATCTCGCGCGGCTGTCGCGGGTGCGGGCGGATCGCGACGCAGCGGCGGTGGGTGCGGCGCTCGATGGCCTGCGCGAGGCCGCGTCGCGCCCGGGCAGCTCCGAGACGAACCTGATGCCGCACTTCCTGCGCTGCGCCGAGGCCTACGCGACCCTGGGTGAGCAGTGCCAGGTCCTGCGCGAGGTGTTCGGGGAGTACCGCGAGCCCGTCGCGGTCTGAGACCACGACGTTCGTCCTGCTCGGCCGGGGCCCGCCTGGGCCGTGCCGGCCCTC
>MGOE01000100.1:60428-60564 GCA_001797035.1 Chloroflexi bacterium RBG_16_72_14 | reverse complement strand
GCCGGCCTCGCCGGCTCCCCCTGGCCGTGCGTGGGACGCACGGATTCCGAGCGTCAGCGTCGGTGTCGTGCGTGCGAAGCAGCGCGACGACCGGATTCCTGCCCCCGGGACCGGATTCGCTGCCCTGATCGTGCGT
>MGOE01000100.1:59611-60268 GCA_001797035.1 Chloroflexi bacterium RBG_16_72_14 | reverse complement strand
GGCGCTCGACGCCCTCACCGACGAACAGCTGGAGGTCCCTGTCGATGCCGCCGGCGGCTGGTCCGGCCGGGACCTGATGGGGCACATGATCGTGTGGCAGGAGGCGGCGCTCGCGACGGCCAAGGAGCTCGCGGTGGGGGAGGCGAGCCCGACGATGGACCGCCTCAACGCCGAGTGGGATGCGTCGCCCGGCGCCGGCGACCAGATGAACGCCGAGGCGATCGCGCGGTTCCGGGCGATGCCCATCGACGAGGTCCGGCGCCGGTTCCGCGAGACGGCCGGCGAGCTGCGCGGCTACCTCACCGTGGTGCCCGAAGCACGCTGGATCAAGCACGCCACCCACCAGGAGTGGTTCTTCGGCGAGACGACCGAGCACTACGAGGACCACGAGACGGACCTTCGAGCCATCCTCGACGCGGCCAGCCAATGACAGACGAGACCCGCAACGGCCACGACCCCGACGGGACCACGGGCACGCTGCCCCCGGACGACGACCTCGACGACGCGCCGCTGGACGAGGCGGAGGCGGCCGCCGGGGCCGCGGCGGCAGGGGCGGCGGCTGACGAATCGCTCGACGAGCGCATCGGCGCCGTGTGCGACGAGCTCGGCGACGTCACCCGGACGCCCGAGGGCGAGCTCGAGCTGTTCGCGATCGGC
>MGOE01000100.1:52394-59603 GCA_001797035.1 Chloroflexi bacterium RBG_16_72_14 | reverse complement strand
GTTCGCGGCCGTGGGCGCCGAGACACTCGAGGTCGCGCTCGACGGGCCGGTGGCGCAGGCGGCGCTGGCCACGCCCGACACCCGTCCGTCCGCTCGCGGGACCGGCTGGGTCGCGTTCACGCCCGCCACCACGGACCGCTTCGCGCTCGATCGCGCCGAGGCCTGGGTGCGCCTCGCCCACCGGCGCGCGGGCGGTCGGGCAAGCTGACGGCCTCGAGCGAATCGAAACGGCCCCGGTCGCCGACCGGGGCCGCTGTGTCGTCGAGTCGGGTCGCTAGACGGCCTTGGGCGCGGCGAGGCCGGTCAGGCCGAAGGCCTGCTCGAGCTGTTCCATCGGCCGGAAGCCGACGACGCCCTGCGGCTGCGCGCCGGGCTTGAAGAACGCGATCGTCGGGATGCTCATGATCCCGAACGCCTGCGACAGGCGCGGGTTGGCGTCCACGTCGACCTTGACCACGTCGACGACGCCCTCGTACTTGGCCGCGATCTTCTCCATCTCGGGGGCGACCATCTTGCACGGCCCGCACCAGGCGGCCCAGAAGTCGACGACGACCGGCTTGTCGTTGTTGAGCACCAGCGCCTCGAACGTGTCGTCGGTCGCCTGCTTGATGTCCGCCACGAGGCGGCTCCTTTCTCCCGCGCTGTGGCGGGACCTCCCAGTGCCCGTCAGCGGGCGATGGTCTGAAGAAGCTGGTACGCCTCCAGGACCCGGGGGTCCGAGAGGCGGTAGTACACCGTGTTCCCGTCCCGGCGAGCCGTGACGAGTCCGGCCGAGCGAAGCACCGCCAGGTGCTGGCTCATGTTCGGCACCTGGCAGCTGACCCGGCTCGCGAGCTCGCCCACGGACGCCTCGCCGCCGGCGAGGGACTCGAGGACGCACAGGCGCTTGGGGTCACCGAGGGCCCGCGCGACGGCGGCGGAGCGCTGTCGTTCGAGCTCGCGGTTCACACCGGTGTCGATCACGTGGCCAGTCTCTCACTAGTTGCGCAAAAACGCAAGCGGTTTGGGTTGGCCCCGCGCGCCATACTCGCGCCGTGAGCGACCGCCCCGTCACCCTGGCCGGCATCCGCGAGACGCAGGTGATGCTCCGCGGCCGCGTCCACCACACGCCCCTGCTGTCGTCGCAGACCGCGGCCCGGATCGCCGGGGCGGCGGCAGGCGCCAGGCTGGGGGACGACCGCCTGTACCTCAAGGCGGAGCATCTCCAGAAGACGGGCTCGTTCAAGCCGCGGGCGGCGCTGGCCCGGATCTCGTCGCTGTCCGGCGACGAGCGGCGGCGGGGCGCGATCACGATCTCCGCGGGCAACGCCGGCCAGGCGTATGCGTGGGCCGGTCGCGAGGCCGGCGTCCCGGTGACGGTGGTGATGCCGGCAGGCGCCGTGGCGTCCAAGGTCGCCGCGTGCCTCGAGTACGGGGCGGACGTCGTGCTCCACGGGGCGCATGTCGGGGAGTCGCTGGCGCATCTCGAGGTGCTGCGCTCGGAACGCGGCCTGACGCTCGTCCATCCCTACGACGACCCCGAGGTCCTGCTCGGCAACGGGTCGTGCGGCCTCGAGATCCTCGAGGACCTGCCGGACGTGGACGTGGTGGTGGTTGCGGTGGGCGGCGGCGGGCTGATCGGCGGCGTGACCGTCGCGCTCAAGGAGAGCCGCCCCGAGGTCCGCGTGTACGGCGTGGAGCCCGTGGCGTCCGACGCGCTGCGGCGGGGTATCGAGGCCGGCGAGCCCGTGCGGATCACGCCGGTCAGCGTCGCCGACGGGCTGGGCGCGCCGGCGGCCGGGCGGCTGGCAATCGAGATCGGGCGGCGCTATCTCGAGGACGTGGTCCTCGTTGACGACCCGACGATCCTGGCGGGCCTGCGGTTCGCGGTCGAGCGGCTCAAGCAGGTCCTCGAGCCCGCCGGCGCGACGGCCCTGGCCGCGCTGCTCTCGGGCGCGATCCCGATCCGTGAGGGCGACCGGGTGTGCGCGATCCTGTCCGGCGGCAACGTCGCGATCGACCGTCTCGGTGACCTGCTCGCGGGAGCGGGGCCCCTGCCCGCCCGCCGGTGACCCAGCCCGGCCCGGTCCCGCTCCCGCCGCCGCCGCCCGGTCACGGTCCGCGACTTCGGTTCGACGACACCTTCGTGGGCCCGATGCTGCCTCCTCCGCCGCCGGCGGCCACGCTGGCCGCCAAACAAGGAGCCCCGGTGCCGCCCCCGGTCGCCGAGGCCGTGCTGGCGATCCCGCTCGGCACCCGCCGCCTCGTGTCCACCGCGCTCGACCTGCTCACGCGGCCGGACAGCGGCCTCCGTTCGGCCTCGTTCTACATCGGATTCATGCTCCTGCTCACGGTCGGGCCGGCCCTTGCGCTGTTCGTCGCTATCCTGCTCACGGTCGGCGACGGGGCGTTCGGGCCGCTGTTCGACCCCGCCTATGACCCGACGCTCATGCCGCTCACCGAGCCGCCCGGGGCGTGGGCCGGCTGGCTGAGCCTGGCGGCCCTGCCGGCCGTTCTCGGCTACGTCGCCGCCGGCGTGGATGCCCGGATCCTGGCCACCGCGGTGATCGGCGGACGCGCCGAGGGGCGGCCGCTGCGGCTCCGCGAGTCGATCGCACTCGTGCGCCGCCGGTTCTGGAGGGTGTTGGGGGCCGAGATCATCGTGGGCGTGCTCACGTTCGTCGCGACGCTGCTGGTGAGCTTGGGGGTGGCGATCGTGATCGGACCGGTCGAGGCGCTCGACTACGGGATCCAGGTCCTGGTCGGGCTGGTCGTCGGGGCGCCATTCGTGTACGTGACGGCCGGGATCGTCCTGGGCGAGGTCGGGGTGGGGGAGGCGATCCGCCGGTCGTTCGGCCTCGTGCGGGCCCGCAAGGCCCTCGCCGTGGTCGTGACGCTGTTCGGGATCCTGTCGCAGCTGATCGTCGTGCTGGGGCTGGGCGTGGGCCTGGACACCGTGTTCCGGTTCGCGATCGGTGCGGGCCTCGACCAGACCTTCCCGCCCGCGCTCGGCGTCCTGATCACAGCCGCGTTCACGTTCGCGCTGGGCACGCTCGTGTTCCTGGTCGAGGCGATTGCCGCCGCGCCCGCCGTGCACGCGTTCGCGGCCCTCACGCACTACACGCGCGGCCTCGAGCTGGGGCGCCGCGAGCCGCTCTCCGTGCGGCGGCCGTGGCAGCCGTACCTCACGGTCGGGCTCGCGGTCAGCACGGCGGTCGCGCTCGTCGCGCTGCTCGGCGGGATCGGGTCACTGCCCCGCTAGCGAGGCCGGACCGTCAGTCGATGCCAAGCTCCGCGAGGCGGTCCTCGTTCTCGATGCCCAGGTGGTGCGCCAGCTCGTGGAGGATCGTGATCCGGACCTCGTCCGCGAGGTCCTCCGGGTCCGGGAAGTCCTCCTCGAGCGGCAGGCGGAACAGCAGGATGCGGTTGGGGATCGCGACCCAGTCCGCGCCCCACTCCGCGAGCGGCACGCCCTCGTACAGCCCGTACAGCGTCTCGTCCGGCTCCAGCCCGTTCTCGCGCAGCTGCTCCGGCGTCGGCTCGTCGGCGATCACGAGCGCGATCTCGTCGAGCGCGGCGCGGAACGGCGCCGGGATGCCCGCCACGGCGCGGTCCACCAGCCGCTCGAAGCGCTCGTGGCGGACGGGCCTCGGGCGATGGGCGGCGGTCCGGGATCCGCGACGGCGCTTGGTCATGGCGTCCGTATCCTAGTCGCGATGGCCCTCGATCCCGCCACCGATCCCGCCACCGCCGGCATCGTGGGCTGGTCGCCGGACCCGGCCGCTGCCCCGGGCCCGGATCCGGCCGCCGAGCCCGAGGGGTTCGTCGTCCTCGCCGATGGCGACGTCCGCCTCCACTTCCTCGACTGGGGTGGCACCGCCGTGGGGACCGCCGAGCCGGCTGGGTCTGGCGCGGTCCTGCTGCTGCCGGGGCTCCTCGGCCCGGCCTGGACGTGGGCACCCGTCGCCCGCCGGCTGTCGCGCAGCCGGCACACGGTGGTGGCGGACCTCCGCGGCCAGGGTCTGTCCGATTCGCCGTTGCACGGCTACGACCCGGACACGCTCGCCGCCGACGCGGTCGCGGTGGCCGAAGGCGCGGGCCTGCTCGATGGCGATTCGCCGATCGTGCTCGCCGGGCACGGGTTCGGGGGCATCGTCGCCGCGGGTGCCGCGGCGCGGCTGGGCGTCCGGTGCGCCGGGCTGGTGCTCGTGGACGGCGGTTTCGAGCGGCACGAGATCACGACCGGCATCGACGCGGACGAGTTCCTGCGCGGCCTCGACGAGCCCCCGGAGATCCTGCGCTCGATGGCGGCCTACCTCGCCGATCGCCGCGGTTTCGACCCGGCGACCTGGGACGCCGACCAGGAGCGGGCCGCGCTCGACGGCGTGGTGGAGACCGGCGCCGGGCACGTGGTCCGGGCGGTCCGACCGTTCGTCGTGGAGGCGATCGTCCGCGCGATGTTCGCTCACGACCCCGCGCCGGCCCTGGCCGCGGTGGACGCGCCGGTGACCGCGCTGGTCGCAGTGGGCGCGGGCGACGCCGAGGCGCGCATCGCGGAGCTCCGCCGGTGCGGGAGTGCGCGCCTCGCCGCCGCGCGGTCGCCGATCCGGGCGACCGGCTTCCCGGACGCCCACAACCTGATCCGCTACCGCCCCGCCGAGGTCGCCGACGCGATCCTGCGGGTCGCGGGATGAGACACCGCCGCGAACCCGCGCCGGGGCCCTAGGATCGCGCCCATGCGCGTCGTCTACTCGCCGCTCCACCTGGGCCACGAGCTCCGGCTCCAGACGATCATGGGCGTCCAGGTGCCGGCCGACGAGGTCGCCGGCCGGGCGGAGCGGATCCGGGCCGCGCTCGAGGCCGACGGCGGCTTCGAGATCGTCGAGCCCACCCAGCACGGCGAGGCGCCGATCACGGCGGTCCACGACCCGGGCCTGCTGGCATTCCTGCGCGATGCGTGGCCGGCGGCGCGCCGGGCGGGCCACCGCCATGACTTCCTCGTGCCCGAGACCATCGCGTCGGTGCTCGCCTACGAGGGCATGTCCGACGCGTTCCGCCGGGAGCCGCCGTCCATCGGCGGGCGGGCCGGGTACCGGGCCCTCGACACCTCCACTCCGATCGTGGCCGGGACGTACGCGGCCGCCCGGGCCGCCGTGGACGCGGCGCTCACCGCGACGGACCTGGTGCTCGGCGGGGAGCCCGCCGCCTACGGCCTCTGCCGCCCGCCGGGCCATCATGCTGCTCGATCGATGTACGGCGGGTTCTGCTACTTCAACAACGCCGCGATCGCCGCCCAGGCGATCGCGGAGCGGACCGGCGAGCACGTCTCGATCCTCGACGTCGACTACCACCACGGCAATGGCACCGAACAGATCTTCTGGCGCCGCGGTGACGTGCTGTACGTCTCGCTCCACGCCCACCCCGACCGCCAGTACCCGTACTTCCTCGGCTGGCCCGAGGAGACGGGCGAGGGGCCCGGCGTGGGCGCGAACCTCAACATCCCGCTGCCGGCCGGCCTGTCCAACGAGGGCTACCTCGAGGCGCTGGACCGCGGCCTGGACCGGATCGCGGCCGAGCCCGGATCGGTGATGGTGGTCTCGCTCGGGTTCGACACCTTCGGCCAGGACCCGATCGGCGACTTCGCGCTGACCACCGACGTCTACCACGAGGTTGGGCGTCGGTCGGCCGCGGTCGGCAAGCGCCTGGTCGTCCTCCAGGAGGGCGGCTACCACCTGCCGTCGCTGGGCGACAACGCCCGGGCCTGGCTGCGTGGCGCGGAGGGACGCCCGTACGACCCGCAACCCGCCGCGGGGTACACGCCCGGGGGCACGCGCGCGTAGGGGCCGTGGCCGCGCGCCGCGCTACCATCGCCGGACGATGACCGACAAGCCCGATACCCGCGACCTGCCAGAGCACATCCGCCTCATCGTCGAGGAGATCGAAAACGAGATCGGCGACGAGGACGTCGAGCCGCCGCGCGCCGCGGCCGGGACGAACGGCAAGATCGAGTCCGCGGTCCGCCAGATCCTGGTCGAGATCGGCGAGGACCCCGGGCGCGAGGGCCTGCGAGCCACGCCCGACCGGATGCACCGGATGTACCACGAGCTCACGGCGGGCTACCACGTCGACCCGGAGCGCCTGATCAACCGCGCGGTGTTCGACGTCGACTACTCGGAGATGGTGGTCGTCAAGGACATCCCGTTCTACAGCTTGTGCGAGCACCACCTGCTCCCGTTCTTCGGCAGCGCCCACGTGGCGTACGTGCCGGACGGGCGGGTGATCGGGCTGTCGAAGATCCCGCGGATCGTGGAGATGTACGCCCGGCGACTCCAGGTCCAGGAGCGGATGACCCAGCAGGTCGCGGACTTCCTGATGGATCGCCTGGCGCCCAAGGGCGTGGGCGTGGTGCTCGAGGCGACCCACCTGTGCGCGGCCATGCGCGGCGTCCGCAAGCCCGGCACCGTGATGACCACGGCCGCCGTGCTGGGGCTGTTCCGGCGCAACGACAAGACCCGCGCCGAGTTCTTCTCGCACATCGGCCGACCGGCGCCCGGGGCGTAGCGCCACCGGCGGCAGCCCACCGGCGGCAGCGCCACCGGCGTCACCCGCGTTCGCCCGGCCCCTACAATCCGGGCATGACCCAACGCCCGCTCAAGGTCCTGATCGCCAAGCCCGGCCTCGATGGCCATGACCGCGGCGCCAAGGTGCTCGCGCGCGGCCTGCGGGACGAGGGGTTCGAGGTCGTGTACACGGGCCTCCGCCAGACCCCGGAGATGATCGTCACGGCCGCGCTCCAGGAGGACGTGGACGTGGTGGGCCTGTCGATCCTGTCCGGCGCCCACATGACGCTGGTGCCCAGGGTCTGCACCCAGCTCCGGGAGCGTGGCCTGGACGACGTCCTGGTGACGGTCGGCGGGATCATCCCCGACGACGACGTCCCGGCCCTGCGGGAAGCGGGCGTCGCCGCGGTGTTCGGGCCCGGGACGACGATCCGCGAGGTCGCCGACTTCATCCGGGCGAACGCGACGCAGCGCGACTAGTGGCCGACGACCCGGTGCGGCGGGCTGCGGCGCTCGCCGACGCGGCTCGGGCGGGGGATCGCCGGGCGCTGGCCCGCCTGCTGACCGCGGTCGAGAACCGGACGCCGGTCGCGGAGCATGCGCTGCGGACCCTCTACCCGCTGGCCGGCGCGGCACACCTGGTCGGCATCACCGGGCCGCCCGGCGCGGG
>MGOE01000100.1:51965-52308 GCA_001797035.1 Chloroflexi bacterium RBG_16_72_14 | reverse complement strand
GCGGGGCGCTCCTCGGCGACCGCGTACGGATGCAGGCATACGCGTCGGACGACGCGGTGTTCATCCGCTCGATGGCGGCCCGGGGGCACGCCGGCGGGCTCGCTGCCACGTCCACGGCCGCGGCCGCGGTGCTCGACGCATCGGGGTTCGACATCGTGCTCCTCGAGACGGTCGGGACGGGCCAGAGCGAGGTCGAAGTGGCGGCGGCGGCCGACACCACGGTCGTGCTCGAGGCGCCCGAGATGGGCGACGAGGTGCAGGCGATCAAGGCGGGGCTGCTGGAGGTCGCCGACATCGTGGTCGTGAACAAGGGCGACCGGCCCGGTGCCCAGCGGACCGCGGC
>MGOE01000100.1:48553-51943 GCA_001797035.1 Chloroflexi bacterium RBG_16_72_14 | reverse complement strand
CTGGTGCCGACGGTCACCCGCGAGGACGCGGACCCGTCGCGACCCGCACCCAAGCGCCCGGAGGTCCTGGTCACGACCGCCGTCAGCGGCGAAGGCGTGCCCGCGTTGCTGGCGGCGCTGGACCGCCACCGGGCCCGGACGCACGACGGCGAGACGCCCGCCGCCCGCCTGGTCCGTGCCCAGGCCCAGGTCGGCGCCATCCTCGCCCAGCGGATCCGGGAGCGCCTGGCGGACGCTGCCCGTTCCGGCGCCACCCGCGACGTGTACGATGCCGTCGCTCGTCACGAGCTCGATCCGTACACCGCATCGGACCGGCTGCTGGTCCTGCTCGACGAGGACGCCGAGGCCGGCGACTGACGGGCAGGTCCGGCGCGCGGGACGAGCGCCCGCCGGAGCCCGATGTCGCGTCCTTCGCCCGACCCGCCCGACCGCCTGCTGACCGGCCCGTTCCTCGCGCTGGTCGCCTCGTCGCTCGTGTTCTTCGTGGCCGGTGGCATGATGCTGCCCGTCGCGCCGCTGTTCGCGACCGGCCCGATCGGCGTGGACGCGCTGGGCTTCGGCCTGTCGATCGGCGTGTTCAGCCTCGCCGCCCTGGCCGTGCGTCCGGTGGTGGGCTGGTCGGCAGACCGGTTCGGGCGTCGCCCGCTGCTGGTCGGTGGGGCGCTGCTCACGGCGGTCGCGACGGCGCTCCATCTCGGCGTCGGCAGCATCGGGCCGTTCGTCGCGGTCCGCGCGCTGCTCGGCATCGCCGAGGGGGCCTTCCTGGTCGCGACGCTGTCGGGGTTCGCCGACCTCGCCCCGCCGCGGCGGACCGGCGAGGCGCTGAGCCTGGGCTCGGTGGCGCTGTGGACGGGGGTGGCGATCGGGCCGATGATCGGCGAGTCGCTCCTCGCCGCGGGCTCGTTCGCGGCGGTGTGGGTCGGCGCGACGGTGCTCGCCCTGGCCGCCGCCGGGCTCGTCCTGATCGTGCCGGAGACCCGGCCCGGGGCGCCGCCGGACGCCGGTCGGCGGGGCCGCCTGTTCCATCCCGCGGGCCTGCTGCCGGGCTTGCTCGTGCTGTCGGCGACGTGGGGCATGGCCGGCTTCCTCGCGTTCGTCCCGCTTCACGCCCGGGCGCTGGGCGCGAGCGGCGCGGGCCCGGCGCTCACGCTGTACGGGGCGATCGTGCTCGCGATCCGGCTGGGCGGCGCCCGGCTGCCCGACCGCATCGGGCCGGCCCGGCTGAGCGCCATCGCGCTGGCCATCATCTCGGGCGGCCTCGTGCTGCTGGGCACGCTGCCCGGGTTCGGCGGCCTGCTCGCCGGCACCGCGGTGTTCGCCGTGGGCATCGGGCTGTCGGTGCCGGCGATCATGGCGCTCGCGATCCTGCGCGCGCCCCCCGCCGAGCGAGGCTCGGTCGTGGGCACGGCCAGCGTGTTCCTGGACCTGTCGTTCGGTCTGGCGCCGGTCGTGCTGGCGCCGGTCGCCCGGGAGACGGGATACGCGTCGACGTTCCTGCTGTCAGCGCTCGTGGCTGCGGGCGGCGTGGGGCTGCTCGTCGTCCGGCGCGCGCGGGTCCCGGCGACGGACGGGTCCGCCGGGTAGGCTGGTCGTCTCAGCATCGAGGAGCCGCCATGACCGTGGAGCGCGTGTTCGTCGCCGGTGCGGGCCTGATGGGGCACGGCATCGCCCAGGTCCACGCCGCCATCGGCAAGGCCGTCACCGTCTACGAGCCCGAGCTCACCCGGGCCGAGGCGGGCGTGGCGCGCATCGCCGGCAACCTCGAGCGCGCCGTCGCCAAGGGGAAGCTGGCGCCCGAGGCTCGCGAGGCGACCCTGGCCCGGCTCGCCGCCACCGCCGACATCGCGGCGGCCGCCGACGCCGACCTCGTCGTCGAGGCCGTGTTCGAGGACGTGGAGGTCAAGACCGGGCTGTGGGCGGCGCTCGATCCCATCGCCCCGGTCCACGCGGTGTTCGCGTCGAACACCTCGTCCATCGCCATCGACCGACTGGCGGGGGCGGTCTCCGCGCCGCGGCGCGAGCGGTTCGTCGGGATGCACTTCTTCAGCCCCGTGCCGGTGATGCCGCTGATCGAGCTGATCCGCGGCACCGCGACATCGGACGAGACCGAGGCGGTGGTCCGGACACTCGCCGCGGAGCTCGGCAAGCAGGTCATCGTGTCCGCGGACCGGCCCGGGTTCATCGTGAATCGGATCCTGATGCCGTTCCTGGCCGAGGCGATGCGCGCGTACGAGGAGGGGCTGGGCACCGCCGAGGACATCGACACCGGCGCGAAGGTCGGGCTCAACCACCCGATGGGGCCGCTCGAGCTGGCGGACTTCATCGGCCTCGACGTGTGCCTGGGGATCATGCGGGTGCTGCAGGAGGGCTTCGGGCAACCGCATTTCGCGCCACCTCGCGTGCTGGAGGAGCTGGTCGCCGCGGGGCACCTGGGCCAGAAGACCGGGCGCGGGTTCCACGCCTACCCGCGGGGCTGAGCGCAGGGTTATTTCTGGCCGCCGCCTGCCACCTGCCCACCAGTCGAGTCGACTCGCTTCGAGAAGGCGCATCTGCCGGCGAGTACCCGCGTGGCGGGCATCTGGCAGGCGGGGGGAGTTGCGCTACCGGGAGCGCGGAGTTGGCGGAGCGGGGACGCCGGCAGATGCGAACCACTCGGCGGTGCGTCCCGAGACGCCCGACGACCAGAGGGCGTAGATTGGCCGGCATGGAGCAGTGGAGCGGGCCCAACGGCCACGTCTACGTCGTGAGCGCGGCGCGCACGCCGATCGGCAAGTTCGGGGGCGCCCTCGCCGGCGTCCCGGCCGTGGAACTGGGCGCCACCGCCATCCGCGCCGCCGTGGACCGGTCCGGCCTCCCCGCGGAGGCCGGCATCGACGAGGTGATAATGGGCCAGGTGCTCCAGGCCGGTGCGGGCCAGGCGCCCGCCCGCCAGGCGCTGCTCCGGGCCGGCCTCGCCGACACCACGCCCGCCACGACAATCAACCGCGTCTGCGGCTCGGGCCTCAAGGCGATCATGTTCGCCGCGGCGGCAGTGAAGGCCGGCGACGGCGACCTGTACGTAGCCGGCGGCATGGAGTCGATGAACCAGGCGCCGTTCCTGCTCCGCAAGGCGCGCTTCGGCTATCGGCTGGGCAACGGCACCCTCGAGGACGCCACCGTGCTCGACGGCCTGTGGTGCTCGGTGGAGGACTGCCACATGGGCACGCACGCCGAGCGGGTGGCGATCAGGGCGGGCGTCTCCCGCGAGGACCAGGACGCCCTCGCGCTGGCGAGCCACCACAAGGCGGTCGCGGCGCAGGACGCCGGCCGCTTCGACGACGAGATGGCGCCGGTCACGATCCGCGACGCGAAGGACCGCGAGACGATCGTGGCCACCGACGAGAGCCCGCG
>MGOE01000100.1:43757-48506 GCA_001797035.1 Chloroflexi bacterium RBG_16_72_14 | reverse complement strand
TCGAGCTGCCCCAGGGCGAGGACCGCGGCGCCGCGACCGCCGGAACCGTCACCGCCGGCAATGCGCCCGGGATCACGGACGGCGGGGCGGCGACGGTCGTCGCGTCGGAGCGGGCGGTGGAGCGATACGGCCTGCGGCCGCTGGCCCGGATCGTCGGCTACGCCCAGGCCGAGGTGACGCCGAAGTGGCTGTTCCTGGCGCCCGTTGAGGGCGTGCGGGGGCTGGAGGCAAGGACCGGGCTCGGGCCCGACGCCTTCGACCTGGTCGAGATCAACGAGGCGTTCGCGGCCCAGGTGCTGGCCGACGGCCGGGAACTCGGGTTCGACTGGACGACGGTGAACGTGAACGGCGGCGCGATCGCGCTGGGCCACCCGATCGGGGCAAGCGGCGCCCGGATCGTCGCGACGCTGCTCCACGAGCTGCGCCGCCGCGAGGGCCGGTACGGGATGGCCACGCTGTGCCTGGGCGGCGGGGGGTCCGTCGCCATGGCCTTCGAACGGGTCTGACAGGGTCCATCGGACTCTGGCGCCGCCCGTGACGGGCGCGGGAGGATCGGTCTGGCTCGCATGCAGGGCGCGCAAGGTGCGCCCGGAGCCCGTCACGGGAGGCACCGCGATGACGGACGCCCCGACCATCCCCGACACCTACCTGCGCCTGAACGCCGAGGAGGCGGCCCTGATCCGCGAAGCCCTCAAGCTGCTGCGCTCGACGCTCGGCCGCGACGAGGCCGAGGAGCTGGACGAGGTCAAGGCGCTCCTCCGCAAGCTGGAGTCGATCGAGCTCGAGTGACCGGCCTGGACCGCGCGGAGTCGCTCGTGCGGCACGCGCGGACCCGCTCGTGCGGCTCGCCAGGCCGCGATTCGGACGTCCAGACCCTCGCCCGCTGCCTGACAAGCCGCGACGGGGCATGATCCGGCGGGCCCGCGGCCCGGTTGACGTCGGATTGCGGCTTCGGATGCCGCGCGCGTCGTTGAGCGATCCGAGATCGCGGCCCCGGAAGCAGCGTGTCGGCCTGGGGTTGGGCTATCGTGACCCGACCGCCGACCGTCACCGTCACGCGAGGTCCCCGATGCCCGAGGCGCCCGTCGAGGCTCCGACCTTCCGCCTGTTCATCGCCGGGCGCTGGGTGGACGGCGTGTCCGGCGAGACCTTCGACAGCGTCAACCCCGCCGACATCCGTGACGTCGTCGGGCGCTTCCAGGCGGGCACGGCCGCGGACGTCGCCATGGCCATCCGCGCGGCGGACGACGCGCTCCCGGCCTGGAAGGCGACCCCTGCCCCCAAGCGCGGCGAGATCCTGTACCGCTTCGGGGCGCTCATGGCCGAGCACAAGGAGCGTCTCGCCCGGGCGATGACGCGCGAGATGGGCAAGGTCCTCGCCGAGGCCCGCGGCGACGTCCAGGAGGGCATCGACATCGCCTTCCTGATGGCCGGCGAGGGACGCCGGATGTTCGGCGACACCGTCCCGTCGGAGCTGCCGGACAAGTGGGCGATGAGCATCCGCCAGCCGATCGGGGTGGCCGGCATCGTGACGCCCTGGAACTTCCCGATCGCCATCCCGTGCTGGAAGCTGATGCCGGCGCTGGTCACCGGCAACACCGTCGTGTTCAAGCCGTCGTCCGACTCCCCGCACTGCGCGACGCTGCTCGTGGAGCTCATGGACGAGGCGGGCTTCCCGCCCGGGACGATCAACCTCATCACGGGCGGCGGCGCCGAGGTGGGTGACGCGATCGTCGAGAACCCGGACGTCAACGTGATCTCGTTCACGGGTTCGTCCGCCACTGGGCGCGGGATCGCGGAGCGGGCCGGCCGGCGGCTCAAGCGCCTGAGCCTGGAGCTGGGCGGCAAGAACGCCGTGGTCGTGCTCCGGGACGCGGACCTCGACCTCGCGGTGGACGGGATCCTATGGTCCGCCTTCGGGACGACGGGGCAGCGGTGCACGGCCTGCTCGCGGGTCATCGCGGACCGGCCGGTCGCGGACGAGCTGGTCGCGCGCCTGGAAGCTCGAACGAGGGCACTGCGGCTCGGCCCCGGCCTGGACGAGGCGGTGGATGTCGGCCCGCTCGTGAACGCGGCGGCGGTGGACAAGGTGGAGCGGTACGTGGCCATCGGCCGGCGCGAGGGCGACCTGGTCACGGGCGGCGAGCGCGGGTCCGGCGTGGGCCTTGAACACGGCCACTTCTACCGGCCGACGATCTTCGCCGGCGTCGCGCCGATGGCCACCATCGCCCAGGACGAGATCTTCGGCCCCGTGCTGTCCGTCGTCCCCGTCGACGGCTACGACGAGGCGATGACGGCCGCCAACCAGGTCCGGTACGGCCTGTCCGCGTCGATCTTCACCCGCGACGTGACCACCGCCTTCCGGGCGATGCGCGACTTCGAGACCGGGATCGTGTACGTCAACGCCGGCACCACCGGCGCCGAGACCCATCTCCCGTTCGGCGGCTGGAAGGACACCGGCAACGGTCACCGCGAGGCCGGCCACGCCGCGCTGGACACGTTCACCGAATGGAAGGCCGTGTACGTGGACTACAGCGGCAGGCTCCAGCGGGCCCAGATCGACAACCAGCCGGGCTGAGTAGGGCGGCGCGATGCCATTGCAGCGGTGGGGGTGGGACGCCCGGAACACGCCGCTGACACCGGGGCTGCCACGATCACGCCATGCGCTGAAGCGGGTCCAAGCTGTGGCGTCGAGGATCGTCTGGCCCGGGACCGGCTGCCCTCGGCTCGTTCGCGGCGTCCGGCGGCGAAGGTGCGCTATCCTTCCGCCGGTCCGGGCCGGTAGCTCAACGGTAGAGCAAGTGACTCTTAATCACTAGGTTCAGGGTTCGAATCCCTGCCGGCTCACCATCCGAATGCGAACACGAAGCCGCCCCTCCACGCGTACCCGGAGGGGCGTTCGCATGGGGCGGCCGGTTCTCCACCGAGACAGTCAGCCGGCCTGTGCCGCCAGACACGAGCGAAGCCGCCGCCCGCTCCACGGCCGTTGACTCCCGGTCCATGAGATCGTGCATCCGACCGCCAGAATCCCGATTCGGCGGCCTTGATTGCGGGTTTCGCTGACCCTCAGGCCTCGAAACCTGCCATCCGCACCCTCGCGGGCAAGCCATGCCCGATGTCATTGACTACGGGTCCACGCCGGCCCGAAACGCCCGGCATCGAGCGGCCCGCCCGCCCGTGACGCAGCTCGGGGTCCCACCCGGCGCAATCGGTTTCCAGCCGCAGGTGCGAGCCCGCCACGTGCTCCTGCACCCGCCGGGTGCTCCTGCACCCGCCGGGTGCTCCTGCAACAGGTCGCGGCCTGCAGGCGGCCCGAGGACGCGCCCGCTGCGGTTCGGCGGCCCGTTCGCCGTCGGGCACCAGGAAGTGCACGGCGCCGAGCCCGACGATCGTGCCCAGCATCACAAGCCCCGGCACGGGCTGGCCTCGCGCGTGGCCACGATGCCCGCCCGCGCGCCCCGGATCGACGGCGCATCAGGACGCAGGCGGAGGGCCTGCCGGATCACGGGCCGCACCCCTGCCAATGGGGTTGGGGCCCCCTTGCCATCCGGCCCTCCGCCGATGCCCTAGGCCATGCCTCCGGGCGACCTGTGGCCCATGGCCGGACGACGCGCGTCGCCCATCATCGGTACCAGCGTCCCCCGATCCCGCCATGGCCGATGTGGGGCCTCAGGCACCCGCCTGCCACGGCGACAGAGTGAGCGTGACGTGATGGCTGACGACGGGCTGTATGCCGCGCTGATGCGGCGTGGGATGTCCCGCCGTTCATTCCTCAGGTTCACCACCGCGATGGCCGCCGCCCTGGCGCTGCCCGCCTCGTACGCGCCGCGGATCGCGAAGGCCGTCGAGGGCGCCCAGCGGTTGCCGGTGATCTGGCTGCGTGGCCAGGACTGCGCGGGCGAGACCGAGGCGTTCCTGCGGGCGCCGGACCCGTCCGCTGCCTCGCTCCTGCTCGACGTGCTGTCGATGGAGTACCACGAGTCGCTGATGGCCCCGGCCGGCGCGGCCGCCGAGCTGTCCCTGACGACGGCGCTCGAGCGCTACCCGGGCGGCTACGTCGTCGTGGTCGAGGGCGCCATCCCGACCGGCGCCGGCGGGGCGTACTGCCTGGTCGGCGGCCGGCCGTTCGTGGACATCGTGCGCGAGGTCGCCGACGGCGCGCTGGCGACGATCGCGGTCGGCGCCTGTGCCTTCGACGGCGGCGCGCCGGGCGCCGGTGGCGGGGTGACGAATGCCGCGAGCCTGCGCGAGGTCGTGGGCGGCCACACGATCGCGCTGCCGGGCTGCCCGGTCAACGTGGAGAACCTGGTCGCGACGATCGTCCACTACCTGACGTTCGCCGAGTGGCCGGCCAGGGACATGATGGGCCGCCCGCTGTTCGCCTACGGGCCGCTGATCCACAACGAGTGCGAGCGCCGGCCCCACTTCGAGTTCGGCGAGTTCGTCCAGGCCTGGGGGGACGAGGGCGCCCAGAAGGGCTGGTGCCTGTACAAGCTGGGTTGCAAGGGTCCCGAGTCGTTCGGCAACTGCGCGTCCGTGCGGTTCGGCGAGGGGACCAGCTGGCCGGTCCGGGCGGGGCACGGCTGCATCGGCTGCACGATGCCCGACTTCTGGGACGCGATGAGCCCGTTCTACCTGCGGCTGCCGTCGCCCGTGCCGCCGTTCCCGAACCTCACGGCGGACATGGTCGGCGCGGGCCTCGTGGCCGGCGTCGGCGGGCTGGCCGTGGTCCACGGCACGGGGATGTAC
>MGOE01000100.1:41639-43480 GCA_001797035.1 Chloroflexi bacterium RBG_16_72_14 | reverse complement strand
GACGCCCGAACCGCCGCCCGCCCCCTCCGCCGACCAGCCCGAGGTGCGCTGACATGGCCCGGCTCGCGATCGATCCCGTCACCCGCGTCGGCGGACACCTGCGCATCGACGCGGACGTGGCCGGCGGCCAGGTCCGCGAGGCGTGGAGCTCGGGCACGATGTTCCGAGGGATCGAGCTCGTCGTCCGGGGCCGTGACCCGCGCGACGCCTGGATGTTCGCCGAGCGCATCTGCGGGACCTGCACCGGGGTCCACGCGCTGGCATCGGTCCGGGCGGTGGAGCGGGCGCTGGGCGTGACCGTCCCGACCAACGCACGGCTGGTCCGCAACATCCTCGCGGTCACCCAGGCGATCCGGGACCACGTCGTCGGGTTCTACCTCTCGCAGCTGCCCGACTGGGTGGACGCGAGGGCCGCGCTGACCGCGGATCCGGCCGCGACATCGCGCCTGGCCCGGTCGCTGAGCAACTGGCCGCAGGCCAGCCCCGAGTACTTCGGCGGCGTCCGCGCCCGGCTCGCGGCAACGATCGAGGGCGGCCAGGCCGGCCCGTGGGCGAACGGCTACTGGGGTCACCCCGCGTACCGACTGTCCCCCGAGCAGGACCTCCTGCTCCTTGCGCACGGGCTCGAGGCGCTCGACTGGCAGCGCCGGCTGATGCGCATCCACGTGCTGATGGGCGGTCGCGACCCACACCCGCAGACGTACCTCGTGGGCGGGATGTCGCTGGTGCCCGACTGGGGCGGCCCGATCGGACCCGGGACCCATCCGCCGGTCCCGGACCGGAACGCCCCGTCCGCGCTGAGCGATGCGGGCCTGTCGATCACCGAGGACCTGCTGGTCGGCGCACGGACCTTCGTGGACCAGGTCTTCGCCCCCGACGTGATGGAGCTCGCCCGGGCCTACCCGGACTGGGCGACGCTCGGCGCCGGCGTCCGCCGGTACCTCTCGTTTGGACAGTTCCCCGAGGACGGCGCCGACGACCCGGTCCAGTTCCTCCCGGCCGGCCGCGTGGCCGCCCCCGAGCTCGCGGTCGTGGACACGGCCGACGAGGGAGCGGTCGGGGAGTCGACCGCCCACGCCTGGTACGAGGACCCGACCGGCCCCGAGACGATGCGCCAGCCGGTCGAGGGCGAGACTCGCCCCGCCTTCTCCGGCGTCCTGCCGATCACCTCGTTCGAGGGCGCGAACCACTACTCGTGGATCAAGGCCGCCCGCTACAACGGGATCGCGATGGAGGTGGGGCCGCTGGCGCGGATGCTGGTCGCCTATGCCCAGGGCCACACGGACAGCACGACCGCGCTGACCACCGCGCTGACCGACCTCGGCATGGCACCGGACGGCCTGACCAGCACGCTCGGCCGGATCGTCGCCAGGGCGGTCGAGACGCAGGTCCTCGCCAGGCGCGCGGGCAGCTGGCTGGCCGAGCTCCGCACGAACCTCGCCACCGGCGATCTGTCGGTCGCCGACCTCACCCGGTGGGCGCCGGGCTCGTGGCCGCAGCCCGCCGAGGGATGGTCGCTCGGCGAAGGGCCGCGCGGGTCGGTCGGCCACTGGGTCCGGATCGAGGACGGGGTGATCCGGCGCTACCAGGTCGTGGACGCCACAACCTGGAACGCCTCGCCGCGCGACGCCTCCGGCAACCCGGGACCGATGGAGGTCGCCCTCGTCGGCACGCCCGTGAGCGATCCGTCGCAGCCGCTCGAGATCCTGCGCACCGTCCACGCCTTCAGCCCGTGCACCGCGTGCGCGGTCCACGCCCTCGGCCGCCGCGACGGCGCGCTCGGGGTCCACGCCAGGGACACGGAGGCTCGTCGATGACCGTCGTCCGCCAGCTCCTGCGGC
>MGOE01000100.1:37419-41602 GCA_001797035.1 Chloroflexi bacterium RBG_16_72_14 | reverse complement strand
GGCCGAGCCCGCCGACGCCGAGCCGGCCCACGTCATCGACCGGCCCCACGAGCGGGTGCGCCTGTACGTCTGGGAGAACCCGGTCCGGATCACGCACTGGGTGACCGCCGGTGCCATCGTCGTGCTCAGCGTGACGGGCGCCTACATCGCGGACCCGTTCCTGGTCCCGCCGGGCGGCGACGTGATGTCGAAGATCCGGTTCATCCACATCGTGGCGGCGCTCGTGTTCCTCGTGTCGGGCCTCGTCCGGACCTACTGGCTGCTGGCCGGCAACCGCTTCGCGCGCTGGACGGCGTTCATCCCCACCAGCCGGCTCCAGGCGATGGAGCTGTTCCGCCAGGCCGGGTTCTACGCCTTCATCCGCAAGGAGATCCCCAAGGTCCTGGGACACAACCAGCTGGCCGCCACCGCCTACCTCGTGCTGTTCGCGCTGCTGCTGGTCGAGGTCGTCACGGGCTTCGCGCTCGACGGCCTGACGGGCGCTGAGCCCGGCTACACGCTGTTCGGCTGGCTGCGCGAGCTGGTGGGGCCCCAGCTGCTGCGGCTCGTCCACCACCTGGCGATGTGGGCGATCCTCGCGATCGCGCTGTTCCACGTCTACAGCTGCATCCTGGTCGATCACATCGAGCGCAACGGGCTGACCTCGAGCATCGTCAGCGGCTACAAGTTCCCGACCCGCGAGGAGATCGTCGAGTCGCGTGACGGCGGCCTCGACCTGCTCGAGAAGGTCGAGCGAGAGCTCCGGGAGCAGGGCGAATGACCGGCATCGACGCCCCGCCCGTCGTGATCGGCGTGGGCAACCTGCTGCTGGGGGACGATGCGGCGGGCCTGCGCGTGGTCGGGGCCCTGCGACGCCGGGCCGGGGCGGACCCGGACGCGCTGCCGCCCGGCACCCGCCTCGTCGATGGGGGCACCCTCGGGCTCGATCTCGTGCGCGTCCTGCGGGGGGCGGGCGCGCTGGTCGTCGTGGACGCCGCGGACCGCGGCGCGTCGCCCGGCACGGTGACCGTGCGGCGTGACACGCGGGTCGAGGGCGACCACGGCGTCGCCGAGCTCCTGGCTGTGGCCGCGCTGCTGGGGACGCTGCCGGCCCGGGTCACGGTGGTCGAGATCGGGGTGGGGGAGATGGGGGTGGGCATCGGGCTCTCGCCCGCGGTGGAGGCGGCCATCCCGACCGCGGCCGCGGCCGTGATCGGTGAGCTGGCCCGGACCGTCGCACCGGCTGGGGTGTCGGCATGAAAAGCCGGATCGATCTCGGGCTCCGGATCCTGATCATCGCGAACATCCTCGTGGTGGGGCTGCTCGCGGTCTCGATGGTCGCGGACTGGATGAGGATCCTGCCGCCCATGATCGGGTCCGCGACGCCGTCGCCCGCGACGTCGCCCACGGCGCCCACGATGGAGATGGGGCTCGCCCACATCCCGACCTCCGCCGAATGCGTGCTGTGCCACGAGTCCGGCGGGTCCACGGGCGTCAAGGTCGTCCCGGCGCTGGGGCACCCGCTGGCCGGCTGGACCGCGTGCCTCGTGTGCCACACGGACGAGAAGCTGGGCCGGAGCGCTCCCGGGCACGAGGGGATCGCCGAGAGCGAGTGCCTCAACTGCCACAAGGAGGCCCGGGAGGGCCCGCCGATCACCCAGGCCCACGCGGACCTGCACGAGGCGTGCCTGGACTGCCACGGCGACTTCGCGCACCTGCCGACGAGCATGGTGGGGCGGAACCAGGACGAGTGCTGGCTGTGCCACAAGCCGAACCCGGAGCCGCCGCCCCAGAAGCCGCACCCGGACCGCCCCGACCTCACCTGCCGCACCTGCCACCAGGCGGCGGACGTCGGCGCGCTGCCGATCGACCACGCCCTGCGCGCCGACGACAGCTGCGTGCTGTGCCACGACGTCGGCTCGGCGACGGCCTCGCCCTCGGCGGCACCGGGCGGCTAGGGCTGGGATCGGCATCCCTCTGTTCCTGAGGTCGGGGTGCGGCTAATATCGCGGTATGGAGCCCTCAAACCCGAGGAACATGCTGCGAGTCGGCCAGGCGGCCGAGATGCTCGGCGTGACCGTCGAGACGATCCGCCGCTGGGAGGCCGAGGGCCGCCTCGTCGTGGAGCGGTCGGGTGGCGGCCAGCGCCTGGTGGCCATCGGCGAGGTGACGCGACTGCGGGGCGAGCGCCGCAGGGCTGCCAGCGATCGCCCGATCGTCGCCCAGTCCGCGCGCAACCGGTTCCCCGGGATCGTCACCCGGATCGAGAAGGACCGGGTGGCGGCCGTGGTCGAGGTGGTGGCCGGGCCGCACCGCGTGGTCAGCCTGATGACGGCCGAGGCCGTGGACGAGCTGGACCTCCGCGTCGGGGACGAGGCCGTGTGCGTCGTGAAGGCAACGAACGTCGTGGTCGAGGTCCCGTCGGGTCGCGAGGCGCGGGGGTGAGCAACCGGCGCCGTCCGCTGCTGGGGATCGCGCTCGTCGTCGCGGCCTGCCTCCCGGCGGGTCCCGCCACCGGTGCGCCGAGCCTCCACGCGAGCGGCACGAGCGGCGCGAGCGGTACGACCGTCCGCGTTGCCGTCGCCGCCGACCTCCGGTTTGCGATGGACGAGCTGGTGGCGGCGTGGGCCACCGCCCGCCCCGCGACGACGGTGACGCCCGTCTACGGGTCGTCGGGCACGTTCTTCGCCCAGCTGTCGCAGGACGCGCCGTTCGACGTGTTCTTCTCGGCCGACGCGGACTACCCGCACGAGCTGGAGCTGGCCGGCCTCGCGGAGCCGGGCGCGACGCGGCTGTACGCGATCGGCCAGATCGTGGTCTGGGTGCGGTCGACCTCGACGCTGGACGTGGCGGCGCGCGGCCTGGCGGCGCTGGCCGATCCGTCGGTCGAGACGATCGCGATCGCCAACCCGGAGCACGCGCCGTACGGGAGGTCGGCGATGGCCGCGCTGGACGCCGCGGGGATCCTCGAGGCCGTGGAGCCCAAGCTCGTGCTGGGCGAGAACGTCTCGCAGGCCGCCCAGTTCGTCGAGTCCGGCGGGGCCGACGCCGGGATCATCGCGCTCTCGCTCGCCCTGGCGCCGACGATGCGGGAGGCAGGCCGCCATGCCGTCGTGCCCATCGACACCTACCCGCGCCTCGAGCAGGGCGCCGTGGTGCTCCGCGCCGCCGCCGACCCGGCCGCGGCAGGCGCGTTCCTCGACTTCGTCCTGGGTGCCGAGGGCAGGGCGGTGCTGGACCGCTACGGCTTCCTGCTGCCGGACGCATGATCGACTGGCAGGCCGTCTGGCTCACCGTCCGCCTGGCCGCCGCGACCACGATCGTGCTGCTCGCCGTCGGCGTCCCGATCGCCTGGTGGCTCGCGCGCTCGCGGGCGCCGTGGCGACCCCTCGTCGAGGCCGTCATCGCCCTGCCCCTCGTCCTGCCGCCGACGGTCCTGGGGTTCTACCTCCTGCTCGCGATGGGACCCGAGGGCCCGCTCGGGATGCTGTGGGCCGGCGCGACCGGGGGCCGCCTCGTGTTCAGCTTCGAAGGCCTCCTCCTCGCGTCGGTGATCTACAGCCTGCCGTTCGCCGTACAGCCCTTCAGCCTCGCCTTCGCCGCGGTCGACCGCTCGCTCCTCGAGACGTCGTGGACGCTCGGGCGATCGGGGCCGGCCACCTTCCTCCGGGTCGTCGTGCCGCTGTCCGCGGGCGGGATCCTGACCGGGATGGTCCTCTCGTTCGCCCACACCCTGGGCGAGTTCGGCGTCGTGCTCATGGTCGGCGGCAGCATCCCGGGCGAGACGCGCACGGTGTCGATCGCGATCTATGACCGCGTGCAGGCGCTCGACTTCGACGGCGCCGCGGCGACCGCGCTCCCGCTCCTGGTCGCCTCGTTCGCGGTGCTCGCCGTCACCTACGGCCTGCGCGGCCTCACGATCGTCCCGTGGCTCACCAGGCGCTGAGCGTCGACCTCGAACGGCGGTTCCGGCGAGGGCCGGTGATCGCCGCCGAGCTCGAGCTTGACCTCGACGCCGCCCGGACGCTGGTCCTGTTCGGGCCGTCGGGCTCGGGCAAGACGACCGTCCTGCGCTGCCTGGCCGGGCTCGAGCACCCGGATCGCGGCCGGATCGCCTTCGCCGGCACGACCTGGTTCGACTCGGCGCGCGGCGTCGACGTCTCGCCGCAGCGCCGTCGGGTGGGCTACCTGCCGCAGGGCTTCG
>MGOE01000100.1:26128-37323 GCA_001797035.1 Chloroflexi bacterium RBG_16_72_14 | reverse complement strand
CGAGCTGGTCGAGCGGCTGGAGCTCGCGGACCTCGAGCGCCGGCGCCCGGCCGAGCTGTCCGGGGGCCAGCAGCAGCGGGTCGCCCTTGCCCGCGCCCTCGCCCGCGACCCGGGGCTCCTGCTCCTCGATGAGCCGCTCTCGGCGCTCGACACGCCGACGCGGGAGGCGCTCCGGGGCGAGTTGCGTGCCCTGCTCGCGGCGGGCGGCGTCCCGGCGATCGTCGTGACCCACGACCGGGCCGAAGCGCTGGTCCTCGGCGACCGGACGGCGATCATGACCGCCGGTGCCGTGCGGCAGGTCGGCCCCACGCTCGAGGTCTTCGACCGGCCGGCCGACGAGACGGTCGCCCGGATCGTCGGCGTGGAGACCGTCCATCCGGCCATCGCCGTCGCGGCATCGGAGGGCCTGACGCGCCTCCGCGTGGGCGACGCGGAGCTGACCGCGATCGGGGAGTGGCCGGCGGGCGCGGCCGTCCTGGTGTCCATCCGGGCGGAGGATGTGATCCTCGTCGGGGACACGCCATCGGCGTCGGCCGGGGTGAGCGCGAGGAACCGGCTGCGGGGGCACGTCGTGTCGATCGAGCTTGCGGGACCGCTTGCCCGCGTCCGCCTCGATTGCGGGTTCGCGCTCGTTGCGGCGGTCACGCGCCCGGCGCTGGGCGAGCTCGACCTGCGGCCGGGCACGCCGGTCCTGGCGATCGTCAAGGCCCCGGCCGTCCACGTCATTGCCTGACCCCGGCGCGGGCGCCGGGTGCCGTCGGCGTGCCGCCCGCGGTGGTGCGCGTCGGCAACGGAAACGTCGGCCGGCGGGCCGATTCGTGCGCCCGTGGGATGCTCCGTGTGTTTGACCCAGACCAGGGTCAGGGGTACGTTCGGGGTCCACTCGGACCGGCCCGTTCGCCGGTCCCACGACTGCCGCCGGCCGACGGGGGCCGCGGTCGGCAGCCATGGGAGGTGGATGCACATCGTGCGTCGCATGAAGTTCGCGCTCGTCCTCGGGATGGCCGCCCTCCTCGCCGCCGCCACTCCGGCCGCGGCATGGGCGCCGCCCGCCAGCCGTGACGCCACGGCCTCCACGGCCGTCCTCGACAAGTCGTCGGCCATCGTGGTGTTCAAGGCCCTGCCGCTGGCCACGTACGACGGCCGCGTCCAGGGCTACGCGAAGACCAGGGTCAGCAGCGGCAAGCTCAACCCGAACTCCGCGGCTGCCAGGAAGTACCTCGGCTACCTCAAGGCCGGACACGACGCCTTCGCGAAGTGGCTGCGGACCAACGTCCCCAGCGCCAGGATCACGTCCCAGTACTACACGACCCTCAACGCGGTCGCGGTCAGGCTCAACGGCAACGCGATCGGCAAGCTGCGCAACAACGCCAGCGTCGCGGTCGTGGAGTACAACGCGCTCTACCGTCCGGACATGAGCGAGAGCTACAAGCTCATCGGCGCGTCCGCGGCCTGGGCGAACGCCGGCGGCCGCGAGGATGCCGGCCGGGGGATCAAGGTCGGCATCATCGACTCCGGGATCGATGTCGACCACCCGTTCTTCGATCCTGCCGGGTTCTCGTACCCCACCGGCTTCCCGAAGTGCGACGCGGTCGACACGAGTGCCGGGGCCTGCGACAACGTGAGCCCCAAGGTCATCGTCGCCCGCGTGTTCTACAACAGGCTCAACAACTCGGGCTGGACCGCCGACCCGCTGCCGGTCTTCGGGGAGCACGGCACGCACGTCGCCGGCACGGTCGCCGGCGTGACCGGCAAGACGGCCAGCGTCGAGGGCGTCGCGATCGACGACATGTCCGGCGTGGCGCCGGCCGCGTGGCTGGGCAACTACAACGTGTTCCCCGGCGAGCTCGAGAGCGCGCGCAGCGAGGACATCCTCAACGCGGTCGAGGCCGCGGTCCTCGACGGGATGGACATCCTCAACCTCTCGCTCGGCGGTGGCTACCGGGGCAACAACGACCTGCTCGCGAAGGGCCTCGACACGGCCGTCGCGGCGGGCCTCACGGTCGTCACCTCGGCGGGCAACGAGGGCCCCGGCGGCTTCACCGTCGGCTCCCCGGGCCGCGCCCGCGACATCATCACGGTCGGCGCGAGCGCCAACCAGCACTTCGTGGGCCAGCCGATCTCGTTCGGCGCGTCCGGCCTGGCCCGTGCCGCGGTGGGCGACTTCGATGCCCTGCCGGCCGGCAGCTTCGACGTGTTCGACGCCGCCTCCAACGGGTGCGCGTCGGTCCCGGCCGGCGCTGCCGGCAAGCTCGTGCTCATCGACCGCGGCGCGTGCACCTTCAGCCAGAAGGTCGCCAACGCCAAGGCGGCGGGCGCGGTCGCGGTCGTCGTGATCAACAACGTCGCCGGTGACCCGACGGCGATGGCCCGCACGGTGGGCTTCGACGACGACATCCCCGCGGTCATGGTGTCCAAGATCGACGGCGCGGCACTCCGAGGCTCCGGCGTGACCAGCGTCACCGTCGGCGCCGAGTTCAGCGAGTTCATCACCGATGCCGGCGACATCCTCGCCGGCTTCTCCAGTCAGGGCCCGACCTTCGTGGACTACGCGATCAAGCCCGACCTCACGTCCGTTGGCGTGAACGTCCTGAGCTCGATCGTATGCAACGACGGCGACCCCTGCGGCAATGACGGCGACTGGGCCTTCTTCAGCGGGACGTCGATGTCCTCGCCGCACGTCGCGGGCTCGGCGGCCGTGCTGCGGAGCCTGCATCCGACCTGGACGCCGGCCATGGTCAAGTCCGCCCTGGTCAACACCGCCGACCCGGTGGTGAACAACGCGTTCGATGCCTCCACGATCGTGGGGCCGATGCTGCAGGGCGCGGGCCGTGAGGACCTGGGCGAGGCCGATGCGACGAGCGTCGCGTTCTCGCCCGTCTCGGCCAGCTTCGGCCGCATCACGGCCAGCCGGACGCAGGCCACCTCGATGACCATCACGCTCCGCAACCTGACCGGCGCCGACCAGACGCTCGCGGTCAGCGAGCTCCGCTGGAACCCGGCGGCCGGGGCGCTCGGGTCCGTCTGGGGCGGCGGGGCGACCGCCGACGGCGACGCCCGGATCGCGACCCCGACGTCGATCACCGTGCCGGCGAACGGGACGCAGAAGCTGACGATCACCGTGCAGGCCGGCCTGGCCAACGGCACGATCGTCCAGGGTTGGCTCCACTTCGCCGGCGGCGGTGCGGAGTACCAGCTCGCGTACTGGGCGCAGGTCGCGCCGTAGCGCCACGCCGGCTCACGGCCGGCATTGCTCGGACCTCGCAGACCCGGGACCCCGGCCATCCGACCGGGGTCCCGGCACGTCCGACCGGGTCCCGGCACATCCGACCGGGTCCCGGCACGTCCGACCGGGGTCCCGCCGGGCGGTTGCCCGCGATGCGCTCTCATGCGACTCTCATCGACAACCCGTTGACTGGTCAACATCGCCGCCAACGCGGCGAGCGTGCCCCCGCGGGGGTCCGACCCCGCGCCGACACAGGAGCTCCCCATGACCACGCCGACCTCGTCCCGCCGCGGCCCGCTGCTCGCCGTCCTGGCGCTGGGCATCGTGATCGCCGGGGCCGCCGGCACCTGGTACCTGTTCCTCCGTCCAGCCGGACCGCCGCCGGTCTCGCTGGCGACGCTGCCGCCGGTCACTGCCACTGCCTCCGCCGGGACCGGCTCCGCGACCGAGGCGCCGTCGGCGTCCGCCGATGTCGGCGCCACGGCGTCGAGCGATGCCACTGCCGCCGACGGCATCACCGGGACGTGGGTCGTGGACCCGTCGGTGGGGTCGATCTCGGACTTCTCGAGCACGTTCGTGGGCTACCGGGTCCGGGAGGAGCTGGCGTCGATCGGCGCCACCGAGGCCGTGGGCCGGACCCCGGACGTCACCGGCTCGCTCACGATCGAGGGCACGACGATCACGGCCGGCGAGCTCACCGCGGACCTGACCACGCTCCAGAGCGATGAGTCCAATCGCGACCGGCAGCTCCAGCGACAGGCGCTCGAGACCTCGCAGTTCCCCACCGCGACGTTCACGCTCACGCAGCCCGTGGACCTCGGCTCGGTGCCCGACGAGGGCGCCACGGTGGAGCTCACGCTCGCCGGCGACCTGACGCTCCACGGCGTCACGAACCCGGTCGAGGTGCCGGTGGCGGCCCGGCTCCAGGGCGGCGTCATCACGGTCGTCGGCTCGCTGCCGATCGTGTTCGCCGACTACGGGATCGCCACGCCCCGGTCGATGATCGTGCTCTCGGTCGAGGACAACGGCACGATGGAGTTCCAGGTGCACTTCTCGCCCGCCTGACGGCTCTCATCAGGCTCTCAGCGGGGCACGCTTGACTGGTCCTTGACCGCGGCGCTCACGGTGGCTCTCCTCCCCACCACGAGCGCCGCGTCGTCGCGTTCGAGGCCGGGTGGGGGTGTCGGGCGGCCGGCGCCCGTGGCTCTCACGCCGTTCTCAGCGGACGGGCGTTGACTGGGGCCAATCCACCGATGCCTCCCCCAGGAGCCGCGACCGATGATCCCGCCGACCACCCCCGCCGATCCCGAGCCCGACCCGCTCGCCCGAACGTCGCTCGACGCGCCGCCGGCCGCGCCGCCCCCGCCGGCCACGCCCGACCCGGGCCGCCGGTCGCGGGGCGGCCGCCTGGGGACCGTCGTCGCGGCATCCGTCCTCAGCGCGGTGCTGGCCTCGTCCGGGACCACGGTCGTGGTCACGCAGCTGCTCCCCGCCGCGCAGCCGCGCCCGACCGCCACCGTGGGCACGGGCACCACGACCAGCGTGACCACGGTCGAGGCGCGGGACGTGACCGAGGTCGTCGCGGAGGCCCAGCAGTCCGTCGTCACGATCACCGCGGACGGCCTCAGCGCAGGCGAGTTCTCGCCCTTCGGCCAGCCCACGAGCGGCGTGGGCTCCGGGATCATCCTGACCGCGGACGGCTACATCCTGACCAACCGCCACGTGGTCGAGGACAGCCGGACCCTCACCGTGGAGCTCGCGGACGGGCGCACGTTCGAGGCGACGATCGTCGAGCTGTCGAGCGAAAACGACCTCGCGCTGATCAAGATCGACGCCACCGGCCTGTCGAGTGCCCGGATCGGCGACTCGAGCGCGATCCAGGTCGGCCAGACCGCCCTGGCGATCGGGAGCCCGCTCGGGACGTACACCGAGACGGTGACCCGGGGGATCATCTCCGGCCTGGGCCGCGAGATCACCGTCACCGACGAGCTGACCCGCAGCCGCACGACCCTGACCGGCCTGATCCAGACCGACGCCGCGATCAACCCGGGCAACAGCGGCGGGCCGCTGCTCGACGCGAGCGGTGCGGTCATCGGCATCAATACCGCCGTGTCCACCACCGCGGAGGGGCTGGGCTTCGCGATCCCGATCGACGACGCCGCGGACCTGATCGCGCGGGCGACCGCCGGACCCGGCGCCTGACCACCGGCGCCTGACGACCGGCGCCTGACGACCGGCGCCTGACGGGCCCCCGCCGCCTGGTCCACTGCGCGGCCCGGGCCGGTGCTTCGGGTCCGGGTTCTCGCGCTCGTTCTCATCGCGTTCTCACGCACGGGCCCGAGGCTGTGCCGTGCGTCGCCGACATCCGTTGGAGGGACTCCGCGCCCATGAAGCTCAAGCTGTCAGCCATCGTCGTCCTGCTCGTCGCGGGCGGCGTGGCCGTGTTCCTGTCCCTCGGTGGCAGCCTGCCGTTCGGCGGCACGACGGCGGCGACCGACTACCTCACCGCCACGGCCACGACCGGCGACGTGACCGACGAGGTCGCCGCGACCGGCACCATCGCAGCCACGGAGGCCTACGCCCTGGGCTTCGGCGCCACGCCCCAGCAGATCACCGACACCACGCCGAACGTGGGCTCCGGCACCTGGACCGTGACCGGGGTCTCGGTCTCGGTCGGACAGGCGGTCAAGGCGGGCGACGTCCTCGCGACAGCCTCGACCGCCGACGTCAACCGCCAGCTCGTGATGGCCCGGTCGTCGCTGGAGGGGGCGCGGCTGCAGGAGAAGCTGGCCAGGGCCACGCTCGACGACGCCTCGGGGACGGAGGCCACGCGGCAGGCGAAGATCGGCTATTACAGCGCCGTCAACGGGCGGCGGCAGGCCGAGCAGGATGTCGCAGACCTCGAGGCCCAGCTGGACCTCGCGACCCTGGTCGCGCCGATCGACGGCACCGTCACCGCGGTCAACATCGCAGCCGGGCTCGAGGCCGCCGGCACCGCGATCACGATCGCCTCGGCGACGTACGAGGTCACCGCCGACGTCGTCGAGAGCGACGTCAGCGCGATGTCGGTCGGGCAGGAGGCGACGATCGCCGTGGACGCGATCGGCGGCACGATCCAGGGCACGGTGTCCGCGATCGCGCCCGCGGCCGGCGACGCCAGCTCGGGCGTGGTCTCGTTCCCCGTCACGGTGACGCTGACTGGCGCCCCGTCCGCGCTGCGGGCCGGCATGACAGCCGACATCACGATCGTCACCGCGTCCGCGACGGACGTGCTCACGATCCCCGCCGAGGCCCTGCGGGGGACGGCGGGCAGCTACCGCGTCCAGGTGCTGGGGGCGGACGGCGAGCCGGTCACCAGGGACGTGACGGTGGGCCTGGTGACCAACACGACGGCCGAGATCCAGTCGGGCCTCACAGAGGGCGAGACCGTCATCACCGGCACGGCGAGCTCGCGGCTCGCGACCAGCGGCAGCGGCACTGGAGCGACGACGATCCGGGGCACCGGCGGCGGGATCGCGATCCCCGGCGGCGGCTTCGAGCGGCCCTGACACGACGAAGGGACCGCCAGATGGACACCCCGATCATCAGCCTCCGCGGCATCGGCCGCACCTACGACATGGGCACGGTCGCCGTCGAGGCGCTGCGCTCCGTGGACCTCGACGTGGCGCCCGGCGAGTTCGTCGCGATCATCGGCCCGTCGGGGTCCGGCAAGAGCACGCTGATGCACATCATCGGCTGCCTCGACCGGCCCACGGCCGGCACCTACCGGCTTGCCGGCGCGCCGGTCGAGGATCTCGACGACGACGGCCTCGCGCGAGTCCGCAGCCGGACCATCGGCTTCGTGTTCCAGAGCTACAACCTGCTGCCCCGCACGAGCGCGCTGGACAACGTGGTGGCGCCCCTGCTCTACCAGGGCGTCAAGCGGTCGGACCGGGTTCGCCGGGCACGCGCGGCGCTCGAGCGCCTCGGGCTGGCCGACCGGATGGGACACGAGCCCTCGGAGCTGTCGGGCGGCCAGCAGCAGCGGGTGGCCGTGGCGCGGGCGCTGGTCAGCGACCCGGCGCTCATCCTCGCGGACGAGCCCACCGGCAACCTCGACCAGGCCTCGGGCCACGACGTGCTCGAGGTGTTTCGCGAGCTCAACCGGTCCGGTCGCACGATCGTGCTCATTACCCACGACCAGGAGGTGGCCGAGGCGGCCACCCGGCAGGTCCACATTCGCGACGGGAGGCTGGTCGCATGAGCCTCGTCGACCTCGTCCGGCTCGCGTTCTCGCGCCTGCGCACGGGCCGGCTCCGCGCCGCGCTCACGATGCTGGGCGTGATCATCGGCGTCGCCTCCGTCGTCGCGCTGGTCGGCGTGGGGCAGGGGACGACGTCCAACATCACCGAGCGGCTGTCGAGCCTGGGTACCAACCTGCTGACGATCAGCGCCGCCGGGGCGGCCGGGGGCGCCGAATCCACCCTCACCCTCGGCGACGCCGAGGCGCTGGCCGGACTGGACGGGATCGCGGGGGTCGCCCCCGAGTCGCAGGCACAGGCGGTCGTCGCGGCCGACGGCGAGACGACGACCACCTCGATCATCGGCACCACCGAGGACTACGCCGCGGTCCGCGCCTTCGACGTGTGGCAGGGCACCTTCCTCACCGATGTCGCCGTGGAGCGCAACCTGCGCGTCGCGGTGCTCGGCGCGACCACCGCGGACGACCTCGGGCTCGACGAGTCCTCGCTCGGGACCGAGATCACGATCGGTGGCCTGCCGTTCAAGCTGATCGGCATCCTCCAGCCCAAGGGTGGCGCCACGTTCGCCGACCCCGACGACCAGGTCATGGTCCCGATCGGCGTCGTGCACAAGTACCTCACTGGCGGCGACGGCGTGCGCACGATCGGGGTCAGCGTGGCCGAGCAGGACCAGATGACCGCGGTCCAGTCCGGGATCACGACCCTGCTCCGGGCGCGCCACGATCTGGCCGCGGCCGATGACGACGACTTCTCGATCTTCGACCAGGCCCAGCTGCTCGAGACCGCGTCGTCGATCAGCGGGACGCTCACCCTGCTGCTGGGCGGCATCGCCTCGATCTCGCTCGTCGTGGGCGGGATCGGGATCATGAACATCATGCTGGTCTCGGTCCGGGAGCGGACGCGGGAGATCGGCATCCGCAAGGCCGTGGGGGCTCGCGGCCGCGACATCCTGCTCCAGTTCCTGATCGAGGCGCTGACGCTGTCCGGGCTGGGCGGGATCCTCGGCGTCGCCGTCGGCCTCGGCGTGTCCGCGCTGATCGCCCGAATCGGCGGCATCAGCTTCGCGTTCAGCCCCACGACCCTCGCCGTGGCGCTGCTGTTCAGCCTCGCCGTCGGCATCGTGTTCGGCGTCTGGCCAGCCCGCCAGGCCGCCCGCCTCGACCCCATCACAGCGCTGCGGTACGAATAGGAGCCACCCGATGACCACGCCCCCCTACGATTCCTCGGCGACCGAGCCCGTGGCACCCGTCCAGCCCGCGGCGCCCGTCCAGCCCGAGCCACTGCCGGCCGGGCCCGAACCGTCGGAGCCCGTACCGTCCGGGCCCGGACCGGTCGTCCCACGCCCTGTCCGGGGGTCGCCTGGCTCCTCGCGGGCCCTCAACCTGGCCCTCGGTGCGGCGCTCCTGGTCGCGGCGATGGGCGTGGCGTTCGCCGTGGGCCGGGTGACGGCACCGGCGACCAGCGGCGGCACCACGACGTCGGTGATCGATGGCGGCATCGGACCGGGCAATGGCCTGCCGAACGACGGCAATGTCCGGCCCGGTGACGGGACGGCAGGCCGGGTCGGCATCGGTGGCGGCCTCAACATCGAGGGGACCGTGGATTCGGTGACCGCCGACTCGGTGACGATCACGCTCGAGTCGGGCCAGACGGTCACGGTCGGGCTGGACGCGGACACGACGTACCATCAGCAGGCCGACGCCACCGCGACCGACGTCCAGGCCGGCGGGACGGTGATCCTCCGCCTCAGCGGCGGCTTCCGCATCGGCGGGGACTCCGGCTCGACGTCCCTGGGCACGGCGAGCGACGTGACGATCGTGCCCTGAGCGAAGGACCCGGACCAAGCGATGCACCTGCTCCTGGTCGAGGACGACGAGCGCCTCGCCCGCGCCCTGACGCGCCTGCTCGAGGAGGACCGCCACGTCGTCGAGCATGCCCCCGACGGCGTGACGGGCCTCGAGCTGGCCGCGGCGATCGAGGGGCTGGACGTCGTGATCCTCGACGTCGGGCTGCCCGACATGTCCGGCCTCGACGTCGCCCGGCGCCTCCGTCGCGACCGGGTGGACGTGGCGATCCTGATGCTCACGGCCCGGGACACCGTGACCGACCGGGTCACCGGCCTCGACGCCGGCGCTGACGACTACGTGGTCAAGCCCTTCGCGTATCAAGAGGTCGCGGCGCGCCTCCGGGCGCTCGCCCGTCGCGCGGAGCCCGGCCCCCGGCGCGCCGAGCCGCGGCTCGAGGCTGGCGCGATCACGCTCGACGAGACCAGCCGGCGCGTGACCGCGGCGGGGCGCAACGTGGACCTGTCCCCACGCGAGTTCTCGCTCCTCGAGGCGCTGCTCCGGCATGCCGGGCAGACGCTGTCCCGCGACCAGCTGCTGGACCTCGCCTGGCCGTTCAGCGTCGCGGTCACGCCGAACGCAGTGGACGCGTACGTGCACTACCTCCGCACCAAGCTGGGCGACGCGGGCGCCCAGATCGAGACCGTCCGCGGGGTCGGGTACCGGCTGGCCGATGCCTGACGGGCCGCGGGTGCACCCCCGGGACGACGACGCGGACCGCGCGACCCTCGCCGACGAGGCGCGTCTGGTCCGTCGCGTCCGCTGGCGGCTCGTGGCCTGGAGCGGGATCTCCACGCTGGTCGTGCTGCTGGTGCTCGGTGCGGCCCTGTACGCCGTGGTCGCGAACACGCTGGCCACGGCCAGCATCGCTCAGCTCAGCAACCGGGTGGACCCGTGGGTGGCGCTGCTCCAGGACCAGGTCCAATCCGGCCAGCCGCCGGGCTTCGGCTTCCTGCCCGGGCGCGGCAACACGTTCCTGTTCGCCTTCGATGACGCCGGCAACCCGGTCCAGCTCGGGCGCGAGCCGGTCGTCGTCCTGTCCGGGCTCCCGGAGACGGCCAGTCTCGAGGCCGCCCGCGAGGCCACCGACGGGCGCGACGTCCGCACGCTGGACCTCGAGATCGTGTCGGCCGCCGTCCCGGTGCGACTGCTGACGCAGCGGCTCGTCTACGTCCAGGACGGCGAGACGTACTTCCTCCAGGCGCTCCAGGACCGCTCCACCGAGGTCGAGACGCTCGACGCGCTCGTCCGCGTGCTCGTCCTCGGCGGCCTGCTCGTGGTGCTCGTGGCGCTCGGGTTCGGGGCGGCCTACGCCCAGCGGGCCCTGGTCCCGATCCGCCAGTCGCTGGCCGCCCAGCGCGAGGCGCTCCGCCGCCAGCGCGAGTTCGCCGCCGACGCGAGCCACGAGCTGCGCACGCCGCTCACGGTCATCCGCGCGTCGGTGGAGCACCTGTCGCGTCACGCGGACCGGCCGGTCTCAGCGTCGTCCGAGGCGCTCGAGGACATCGACGCCGAGGTCACCAACCTGACCGCGTTGGTCGACGACCTGCTGCTGCTGGCCCGGTCGGATTCCGGCGCGGTGCCCATGGACCGCGTGTCGCTCGACCTGGGCGATGTCGCGCTCGACGCGGCATCGGCGCTCGGCCGGGCGGCCGAGCAGCGCGGCGTACGGGTGACCGTAGACCCGGAACCGGCGATGGTCCGGGGGGACCCGATCCGTCTCCGGCAGCTGGTGATGATCCTCGTCGACAACGCCATCCGGCACAGCCCGCGAGACGGCCGCGTGGACGTCGTCGTGCGAGCGGCCGGGGGGACGGCCTCGGTCGAGGTCGCCGACGAGGGTCCGGGCGTACGCCCGGAGGACATGCCGCACGTCTTCGACCG
>MGOE01000100.1:22519-26119 GCA_001797035.1 Chloroflexi bacterium RBG_16_72_14 | reverse complement strand
CGGGACCGGCCTCGGCCTCTCGATCGCGAGCTGGATCGTGGACCGCCACGACGGCCGGATCGGGCTGACGAACCGCGAGTCCGGTGGGGCGGTGTTCCGGGTGGAGTTGCCGGCAGTGGAGGCGTCGGCCGGCTGAGCTCGTCCGGTCCTCCGTCCGGTCCTCCGTCCGGTCCGGCGCCGCCGGGCTCGCGCCGCGTGCTATCGTCACGGCATCCTGAGGGCCGGTCCCGTGAGGCCGGCGTACCGGTCCAGAGAGGCCGGGTAGGAGGCCACATGCTCACGCGCATGCCCGCCTGCGGCGCCCGTCCGCCGCGGCCCGCCGGGTCCTGAGTGATCGTCCCACCGACCCTCCGTCATCCGCCGCTGCCGCGCGCCGATGCGCTCGTCGACCCGCGCGTGGGCGACGCCGGGCCCGCGCTGCTCGCGCTCGAGGACGGCACGGTGTTCCCGGGCATCGCCTTCGGCGCGCCCGTCGCCGCCGGCGGCGACCTCGTGGTCAACACCTCGCAGACCGGCTACCAGGAGATCGCGACCGACCCGTCGTACGCCGGCCAGGTCGTGGTGATGACGTACCCGCTGATCGGCAACTACGGGCGCCTCGCGGGCGAGGACCAGTCGGAGCGGCCGTGGCTCCGCGGGCTGGTCGTGGCCCACGCCACGGCCGCCGTCCTCGACGACGCGCGCCAGCTCGCGACGATGCTCCGGGGCGCCTCGATCCCGGCCATCGCCGGCGTGGACACCCGCGCCCTCGCCCGCCACCTGCGGTCCACCGGCTGCCTGCGCGGGGTGATCACGGGGCCCGGAGTCACGGACCCGGACGCGGCCGTGGCGCTGGCTCGGGCCGTGCCGCGCTGGGAGGACCAGGACTTCGTCGCCCAGGTGTCGCCGGCGGCGGTGCGCGAGGTGGGCGACGAGCCGGGGACGCCGCTGGTCGCGATCGTGGACTTCGGGCTCAAGGCGAACATCGTCCGCTCGCTGCGGCGGCGAGGCGTGCGGGTGCGGATCCTGCCCCACACGGCGACCGCCAGCGACGTCCTGGCGTCGGACGTCGCCGGCGTGGTGTTCTCGCCCGGGCCCGGTGACCCCGCCCGGCTCGACGGCCCGGTCGCGCTCGCGCAGGCGATCATCGACGACGGACGCCCGCTGCTCGGGATCTGCCTCGGGCACCAGGTCGTGGGCCGGGCCGCCGGCGCCGAGACGACCCGCCTGCGCTTCGGCCACCACGGCGCGAACCACCCGGTCCAGGACCTCGACACCGGCTACGTCCAGGTCACGGCGCAGAACCACGAGGTCCAGGTGGTCGGGGACAGCCTCCCCGCGGCATCGGGCTTTCGGGTCTCCCAGCTGAACCTCAACGACCGGTCGGTCGAGGGGCTCCGGCACGCCGAGAAGCCGATCGAGACCGTCCAGTACCACCCCGAGGGCGCCCCGGGTCCGCTCGACGCGCTCGCCGTCTTCGACCGGTTCGTGGACGCATGCCGGACGCGGTAGCCGGGCGCGCGAAGCCCGCGTCCGTGCTGATCCTGGGCAGCGGGCCCGTCGTCATCGGGCAGGCGGCCGAGTTCGACTACGCCGGCACCCAGGCCTGCCGCGCGCTCCGCGCCGAGGGGGTGCGCACGATCCTCGTCAACAGCAACCCGGCCACGATCATGACCGACCCCACGGTCGCCGATGCCGTCTACCTCGAGCCGCTGACGGTTGCCGCGATCGAGCAGGTGATCGCCCGCGAGAAGCCGGAGGGGCTGCTCGCCGGGCTCGGCGGGCAGACCGCGCTCAACCTCGCCATGGCCCTGGCGGAGGCGGGCGTCCTGGAGCGGCACGGGGTCCGGCTGCTGGGCACGCCGTTGGAGGCGATCCGGATGGCCGAGGACCGCGAGGCGTTCCGGGACCTGCTCGACCGCATCGGCCAGCCGTACGCCCCGTCGGCCATCGTCGAGGGTGCCGACGACGCGGCGCGCCTCGCATCGGCGCGCAACGCCCTTGCGGAGATCGGCCTGCCGGCGATCGTCCGCCCCGCGTTCACCCTGGGCGGCACCGGCGGTGGCATCGTCGAGACCGAGGACGCGTTCTGGGAGCGCGTCCGGGGGGGCCTGCGGGCGAGCCCCATCCGCCAGGTGATGGTCGAGCGCTGCCTCGTGGGCTGGCAGGAGATCGAGTACGAGGTCATGCGCGACCACGAGGACACGTGCATCGCCGTGTGCTCCATGGAGAACGTGGACCCGCTCGGCGTCCACACCGGTGACTCGATCGTGGTGGCGCCCGTCCAGACGCTGTCCGACCAGGTCCACCAGCGGCTGCGCAGCGCGGCGCTCGCGATCATCCGTGCGCTGGGCGTGGAGGGCGGCTGCAACGTGCAGTTCGCGCTGTCGCCGGACTCGACCGAGTACGCGGTCATCGAGGTCAATCCGCGGGTCTCGCGGTCGTCGGCGCTGGCCTCGAAGGCCACCGGGTACCCGATCGCGCGGGTGGCGGCCCAGATCGCGACCGGCCGCACGCTGGCCGAGATCCCGAACGTCGTCACCGGCACGACGGTGGCGGCGTTCGAGCCCGCGCTCGACTACGTGGTGGTCAAGCTGCCCCGCTTCCCGTTCGACAAGTTCCCGACCGCGGACCGGCGGCTCGGGTCGCAGATGAAGGCGACGGGCGAGGTGATGGCGATCGACCGGACGTTCGGGGCCGCGCTCAACAAGGCGCTCCGGGGCCTCGAGCAGACGGGTGCCGGGCCGATGGGCGAGGACGCGACCTGGCAGCCGACGTTCGCCTACCTCGCCGCTGTCTACGCGGGCACGGGCGCCGGGATCGAAGACGAGGCCGACGGCGGGGACGACGTCGTCATCCGCTGGATCGACGAGCGCGGCGAGGCTTGCGAGAGCACCCGGTTCGCCCAGCGCTCGGCCGCGCCGGTCGTCCTGCGCCGGTTCCTCGAGCCGTCCGACTCGCGGCTGTGGCGGGTGCTGGGGCTGCTGCGCCGGGGCGTGCCGCAGCAGGTGGTCCGGCGGGCGACGGGGATCTCGCCCTGGTTCCTCGCCGAGATGGGGCGCAACGTGGCCCTGGAGGCGGGCGTGCGCGCGGCCGGTGCCCGGCTCGCGGATCCGTCCGATGGCGACGCCGCTGCGCTCCTCGCCACCGCCAAGCGGGCGGCGTTCGCGGACCGCGAGCTGGCGGTGCTGGCCGGGGTGGGGGAGGCGGAGGTCCGGGCCTCGCGGCTCGCCCTCGGCCTGGTCCCCGGGTACGCGATGGTCGACACCTGCGCCGCCGAGTTCGCCGCCGAGACGCCGTACTTCTACTCGACCTACGCGTCGGCCGGCTCGCCGCCCGAGGCGCCGCCGGTGGCTCGGCCCGGCGCCCTCGTCATCGGCAGCGGCCCGGTCCGGATCGGGCAGGGGATCGAGTTCGACTACTGCGCGGTCCATGCCGCCGACGTCCTGCGCCACGCGGGCTGGAGCGCGGTCATGGTCAACTCCAACCCGGAGACCGTGTCCACGGACTTCGACGCATCCACCCGGCTGTACTTCGAGCCCCTCGATCCAGAGAGCGTCCTCGACATCGTGGCCTTCGAGAGCACCCCCGCCGGCGCGGGCACCCTCCCTGCCGTCGTCG
>MGOE01000100.1:19267-22442 GCA_001797035.1 Chloroflexi bacterium RBG_16_72_14 | reverse complement strand
CCAGGCCGAAGAGCGCACCCGGTTCTCCGCGCTGCTCGACCGCCTCGGCATCCCGCAGCCGGAGGGCGGCATGGCCGAGTCGATCGAGGAGGCGCTCACGCTCGCCGAGCGCATCGGCTACCCGGTCATCGTGCGCCCGTCGTTCGTCATCGGCGGCCTTGCCATCGACTTCGCGTACTCGCCGGAGGACCTCGCCCGCCACCTGGCCGCCGCGGCCATCGTGGATCCCGACCGGCCCGTGCGCATCGACCGGTTCCTCGAGGGCATCGAGGTGGACGTGGATGCCGTGTGCGACGGCGCGCGGGTGCTGATCCCCGGCCTGCTCGAGCACGTGGAGCGCGCGGGCGTGCACTCCGGGGACTCGATCGCCGTGTTCCCGCCGCAGCACGTCGCCGAGGGCGATCGAGACCTCATCGTCGGCACCATGAAACGGATCTGCCTCGCGCTCGGTGCCCGGGGCCTCGTCAACGCCCAGTTCATCGTCCGCGACGACGGCGTGTACCTGATCGAGGTCAACCCCCGCGCCAGCCGGACGGTCCCGTTCCTGTCCAAGGTCACCGGCGTGCCGATGGTGGAGCTGGCGGTCCGGATCTCGCTCGGTGCCACGCTGGCCGACCTCGGCTATCTGGACGGGCTGGGGCCGGAGCCGCCGTTCGTCGCGGTCAAGGCGCCGGCCTTCTCCACGGCCAAGCTCAAGGGCGTGGACCCGTCCGTGGGTCCGTTCATGCAGTCCACGGGCGAGGTCATCGGTATCGCGGAGGACCCGCGGGTGGCGATGGCCAAGGCGCTCACGGGCGCGTCCCTGATCCCGCCCCGCCCGGGGGACGGCGAGCCGCCGCTCGCCCTGCTGTCCATCGCGGACCGGGACAAGTGGGGGTTGCTGGACCTCGCCCACGCCCTCACGCACGCCGGATACCGCCTGGCGGCGACCGCCGGCACGCGGGCGGCCCTCGAGCGGGCCGGCCTGGCCGCGGAGCCGGTCGCGAAGCTGGGCGCGGCGCCGGAGGGCGACGAGGCCGGGATCCTCGAGCTGATCGGCGGGGGCCGCGTCCGGCTCGTGGTGAACACCCCGACCCCGCGTTCCGGGCCGGTGCGCGACGCCGCGGAGATCCGCCACCAGGCGATCGCCGAGGGCATCCTGTGCCTGACCGCCATCGAGACGGCGATCGCCGCGGCCGAGGCGCTCGACCCGGCGCTGACGGACCTGATCTCCGCGGTGCGGCCGATCACGGACTGGGTGCCCGCGGGCGCCACGGGATCGCCGCCGGCGGCCTCGCGCTAGCCCGGAGCCGAGAGCCCGGGCGCGCCACCCGCCGCCCCGGGACCGCGGCCCGCCTCCTCCTCCACGACGATCGCCTGGCCCAGCGACCACAGCGTGAGCGTGGTCAGCGCGACCATCACCAGGGCGAGCGGGATCTCCCGCACCCGGACGTTGCGCACGGCGGCCGCCGCCGAGCCCGGGATCTTGCGGTGGCGCATGTCGCGTGCCGGCTTCGCGCCGGCGAACGCCTCCATGTCGCGCTGCGCGGTCACGTGCCCCGCCCAGGCCCCCAGCATGTGCCCGCCCACGACAGACGCCAGCTGGATCGTCCAGACGAGGCCCGCCGGCAGCCAGTCGGCGGCGGGCTCGAAGAACGCGGTGCCGAACAGGTCGGCGCCCGTCTGGAGCGGGTCCGAGACGGCGATGACGATCCGCTGGCCGGAGATGAGCAGGTAGGTCAGGTAGTGCGCGACGAGGTACCCGACGGCGATCGGCAGCAGCCCGGCCCCGATCGTCCCCGGGCTGACGCTCCACGCGACCGCCAGCGCCGCCGCCGCGACCAGGCCCAGGAACGCGAACAGCAGGAGCGTCTTCGCCGCCAGTCCGGGTGCGCCGAACAGCGAGGCGAACGCGACCGTCTGCGAGAGCGCATCGAAGATGATCGACCCCGTCCCGAACGCGACCAGCACGATCAACGGCACCGACCAGCGCGCCTCGAGGATTCCGCTGGCGAACGGCCGCCGGATCACGACGCCAACGTCGATGGCGTCGGGGTCGGTGTCGACCGCGTCGTCGACCGCGTCGTCGACCGCGTCGTCGCCCGCCTCGGGGTTGACGTCGTCGGGGTCGTGACCGCCGCCGTTCGCGCCGTCGCGGCTCGGCGACGCGGCTGCCGGCACGATGCCGATCGACGCCAGCCGGTTGAGCGTCCGGAACCAGACGGTGAACGTCTCGCCCTGGGCCCGCCACTGGTCCCGCCCGAACTGCGCCATCAGCGCGAGCGTGAGCACCGTGTAGGCGGCGACGACGACGGACAGGGTCGCGTTGCCGGCGATCGCGACCAGCTCCAGCCAGATGAAGAACCCGAGGCCCGCGACCGCCGGCCACAGGCGGAAGGCGTCCGGCACCTCGCTCGGCGCCCAGCCGTGGACGCCGAGGCGCCGCAGGCCCCAGGCGAGCACATCGTGGAGCGTCGCGAACGGGTCCAGCCACTCCCAGACCGGTGCGACAAGCGCCGACAGCATCGCGACCCCGACCCAGCCGTAGACCCACAGGAACAGCCCGGCGACCGCCGCGTCCGACGTCCCCCCAGCGATGCCCTGGGCCATGATCCACGCCCAGCCGGCCAGCCCGACCACCCGGAGGCCCACCCGGACGGCCACGGGGACCGCCACGATCCGCGTGTCCGTGGCCGGGGCAGCGCGCATGTCGCGCGCGAGCACGAACACGAACGACAGCGCGACGGTCGCCGCGGCCCCCACGAGGTAGACGGCCAGCGGCAGTGGGCTCTGGTAGACGGGCGACAGGCCGTGGGCGGCCGCGATCGCCGGCGCGCCCGCGACGGCCGCCGTCGCCAGCCCGGCGCCTGCAAGACGTGCCGCGGCGCGGACGAGGCGCGCGTCGGCGCGCGTGGCGCCGGACAACGGCACGCGTCAGGCCCGCCGGCTGCGGCGGAGCACGAGGACGCCGACGCCGCCGACGAGCACCAGCCCGGCGACGATCGGCAGGAGCACGTCCCCGGTGGACGCCGCGGGCTCGCTGGGCACGGCCGTCGGGGCCGGGGTCGGCACCGTGGTTGACGGGGAGGCCCTCGGCGGCTCGATGGTCGCCGGCTCGTCCGTCCCGCCCGGGGTCGCGGTGGGCGGGAGCGGCGTTTCGGGCGTCGGACTCGGCGCGAGGACGGTGAACCGGACG
>MGOE01000100.1:12895-19247 GCA_001797035.1 Chloroflexi bacterium RBG_16_72_14 | reverse complement strand
ATGGCCGTCATCGGCGATCGCCCGCCAGCGGACCTCGTAGTCGCCGGGCCCGAGGGCCGTGGCGAGCGACAGGATGAGGCGCCGCGGCCGCTCGGGGTCGACCAGGCCACGCCCGTCGTCGGAGGCGCTCTCGCCCGCCGGCCCGACGAGCTCGAAGAAACTGCGACCGGCGACGAGCCGGTCGTTGAACACGAGGGTGATGCCGTCCGGCGGTCCGTCCAGCACGGCGCCGTCCGCGGGATCCGAGGAGACCAGCTCCGCATGCGCCAGCGCGGGCACGGCGAGGACGAGGGCCACCAGGACGCCGGCGACGAAGGGGAGGGGAGACCGGTGGCTCACGGGAGCGGAGTCTACCCGTGGAAGCCGCCGCACGCCGGGAGCGAGGTCAGCGGGTCGCGGCGGCCCGCCGGCGTGGTGCGACGACGGCCGGCCGCTGGCGACGGAGATCCACCTCGAGGAGCGAGGTGGTCATGGGTCCCGCCACGTCGCGACCGGCCGTATCGCGGTGAGCTTCGTCAGGCGTGCTGTCCGGAGACGGCGCTGCCGATCGAGACCAGGCGGCGGCCCAGCGACCAGCGGGTCCGCATCAGCAGCCCGACGCGCTCGCCGGCCGACCGGCGGGTCGCGCGCAGCTCGGCGGCGGTCTGGTACAGGTCGTGGATGCGGTCGTGGGCGACCTGGGCCATGTCGTTCAGGTGGAGGGGCTCGTACACGTGGCTGTCTCCGGGCTGGATGGTCGGGGAGTCGAGGTGGTCGGTCATCAGTGATCTCACGGCTGTTAGCCCTTCATCTAACTCGCGGGCCGCATGGGACGCGGATCCGGCGGGCATGGGACTAGGGGACGAGGTAGCGCTTGAGCTCCGACGAGGCGTCGTCGAGCCGGTCGCGCCGGAGGCTGTAGTAGCTGAGGCCACCTTCCTCGGTGAGCGTGACCAGGCCCGCGGCCCGGAGCTGCGCGAGGTGGTGCTTGATGGTCGGCTTGGAGAGCTCGAGGCGCTCCGCGATCTCGGTGAGGTAGTAGTCCTTGTCACGCAGCAGGCGCAGGATCCGGAGCCGCGTGTCGTCGCCCAGCGCGCGATGCAGGCGGAGCACGCCGGCCGGCGGGGCGAGCGGGTCGTGCGGCTCCAGCGCCCCGTCGGCGACTGGGTAGACGAAGATCCGCCAGTCGCCGCCGGTGAACGTGAAGTTGTACGGCCGGACCAGCAGGGAAGGGGCGAGGACCACTCGACGGACGCCGGGCTCGGACAGCCAGCGGATGCCGGCGGTCGTCTTCTCGATCAGCTCGACGGGTCGGAGCGCGGCGCGATCGTCGGCGCGCAGGTCCACGTCGCGTCCGATGACGGTGCGCACCCGCGCCTCGATCTCCTGGTACAGCGGCAGCCAGGCGGCCATCAGCTCCACGAGCTCGCCCATCACGCCGGCCGGGTCGCCCAGCAGCCGGTCGACCCAGCGATGCTTGTGCTCCGGCCAGCCGGCGATGATGGAGGCGCGGGCCCCGGCGTCCCCGTCGAGCGCCGCGGCCACCTCGTCCCGGCGCTCCGGGTCCCGCAGCTGGTCGGCGAACACGATCCCCGCGAACTCTGTGCCGGACGTGTTGCGGAGCAGCTCGACGAAGGCGGCCGCGTCCGCGACCTCGGGACGGTCGATCAGCAGGCCGGCCCCGAAGATCGACAGCTCGTCCTCGACCATCGGGCGCAGCGACTCGGGCAGCGCCTCGCGCGACCGCTGCAGCCAGCGGCGATCCTCCGCGGGCAGCTCGTCGAACTCGCCGATCTCGCGCGCGAGCGAGACCGCGAAGTCGAACGCGGTCCGCACGTCGAACGCGATCGCCCAGGTCGCGCCCGAGCCGACGTCGCGCAGCATCGCGCGGCCGGTGGGGGCGTTGGTGCTGGTCGGGCGGCTGGTGGCGGCCATCGGTGTCCTTGTCATCTCACTCGTGTTAGACAACAATCTAACAGCGACGCGGCGAATGTCAAGTGGTGGGTCCCCCCGGGCTGCCAACATGGCCGGGGTTCCTGTTGGTACACGGTCCCGTCCCTGACCGGCAGCGTGGGGCGCGAGACGAGCCGGGGGCACGGCCCTCGCGCGAGGTCGTCGGGCGTGTCCGGAACAGGGCGTCGCGCCTCACGGTCGTCGCCGGTCAGGCGCTCGCGGACCTGGCCGAGGTGATCACCCCTCGCACCCGAGCGCGCTGCTTGGCAAGCCGCGATTCCGGGATCGGTGGCGGCGAACGCTGCTTGCCAAGCAGGAACACGCCCGTCAGGCACCCGGCGAGGCGCCCAACCCGGGCGATCCGCGGCTCCCGAAGCCGTGCGTGTCGGTGCAGGCATCCGAAGCGCTGCTCGGGAAGCAGCGTCGGCTCAAGACGCGCGGGTCGAGGTGAGGGCCCGACGCCCGGTGACGTCAGGCTCGGCCCCACGAGACATCGATCCAACGCTGGTCCGCGCACCGCACCCTACAATCGGCGCCGACCCATCGCCGCGGAAGGATCGCCCTGCATGCCCGTTCCCGTCGTCGAGTTCAGCGACGAGCGCCTGGCCAACGGCCTGCGCCTGATCGTCGCCCAGGACCACCTCGCGCCCGTGGTCGCCGTCAACGTCTGGTACAACGTCGGCTCCAAGCACGAGGTCGAAGGCAAGACCGGGTTCGCCCACCTGTTCGAGCACGTGATGTTCCAGGGCTCGGCGAACGTGGGCAAGGCGGAGCACATGGCGCTCGTCCAGGCCGCCGGCGGCACGCTCAACGGCACGACCTGGCTGGACCGCACCAACTACTTCGAGACGCTCCCGTCGCACCAGCTGGAGCTCGCGATCTGGCTCGAGGCGGATCGCATGGGGACCCTCCTCGACGCCCTCAGCCAGGAGAACCTCGACAACCAGCGCGAGGTCGTCAAGAACGAGAAGCGCTGGAGCTACGACAACCGGCCCTACGGGACGTGGAACGAGAAGCTGCTCGGCCACCTGTTCCCCCACGAGCATCCCTACCACCACCCGACCATCGGCTCGATGGAGGACCTCGACGCGGCCTCGCTCGACGACGTGAAGGACTTCTTCCGCACCTGGTACGCGCCCAACAACGCGGTGCTGTCCGTGGTCGGGGACTGCGACCCCGCGCAGGTACGGGCCTGGGCGGAGCGCTACTTCGGGCCGATCCCCGCCAATCCCGCGCTGCCGCCGCTGCCGGACATGTCCCTGCCCGCGATCATCGGGGAGGAGCGCCGCGAGGTCGTGGAGGATCGCGTGCCCCTGTCGCGGGTATACGTGGGATTCCGGGCGCCGGTGTTCGGCGACCGGCGGCTGGACGCGCTGGACCTCGCCGCCCAGCTGCTGGCCGGCGGCAAGGGGAGCCGGCTCCACCGGCGGCTCGTCCGCGAGGAGCGGCTGGCCCAGGATGTCGCGGTGTTCACCCTGCCGTTCATCGGCGGCGCCTCGGTATGCGTGGGCTGGGCCACCGTGCGCCCGGGCGTGGACGTGGCCGCGGTCGAGGCGGCCTACCTCGAGGAGCTCGAGAAGCTGGCCGCCGAAGCGCCCACCGACGACGAGCTGGCGCGGGCGAAGGCGCTGACCGAGGCCGACGAGCTGGGCGCGCTGGCGCGGGTGGAGGAACGGGCAGACCGGCTGTCGATGTACGCGACGCTGTTCGACGACCCGGGCCTGGTCAACACGCTCCTGCAGCGCTACCTGTCGGTGACGACGGAGCAGATCCGGGACGCGGCGCGGACGGTGTTCCGGGCCGACAACCGGGTCGTGCTCACGTATGTGCCGATGCCGGCCGACGGCGCCGGGACCGACGCCGAGCACGAGGTGGCGGCGTGAGCGCCCGCGGCCTGATCATGGAGCGGCCGGTCCCCGGCCAGCCGCGGCCCTACGAGTTCCCACCCACCGAGCGAACGACGCTCGGCAACGGCCTGCGGGTCATCGTCACGCCCATGCCCGGACGCGGCCTGATCGCGGCGTCACTCGCGATCCGGGCCGGCGCCTCGGACGAGCCGCACGAGCTGGGCGGTGCGACCGTCCTCGCCGCCCGCGCGCTGACGGAGGGCACCGAGGTCCGCGACGCGATCGAGCTGACCGAGGCCGCCGAGCGGCTCGGCGCCTCGATCCACGCCGAGGCGGGCTGGGACGCGACCTCCGTGGGGCTCGACGTCCCGGCGACGCGCCTGGAGCCCGCGCTGGCGCTCCTGGCCGAGGTCGTCCGCAGGCCGGCGTTTCCCCCGTCCGAGGTGGAGCGGCTGCGTGACGAGCGCCTGACCGACCTGCTCCAGGCGAAGGCGGATCCCCGTCGGCGCGCGGACGAGGCGTACGTGTCGTCGATCTACGGCGAGGCCAGCCCGTATCACCGGCCCGCGGGCGGCACGGCCGAGACGGTCGGCCGGCTCACGGCCGACGACCTCCGCGCCGTCCACGGCCGCGCCTACTCGCCGGACCGGGCCGCCCTCGTCGTCGCGGGCGACGTGGACCCGGCCGAGGTCGCGCGGATCGCCGAGGCGCTGTTCGGAGACTGGGCGGCTGTCGGTGTGGGCGACCGCGGGGCGGTGGACGACACGAGTGCCGTGGATCGGCGGTTCGTCCGGGTCATCCACCGGCCCGGCGCCGTCCAGACCGAGATCCGGATCGGGCACCCCGGGTTGCCGCGCCTCCACCCGGACTTCCACGCCCTGTCGGTGATGAGCGCGATCCTGGGCGGGCTGTTCAACTCCCGGCTCAACATGAACCTGCGCGAGGAGAAGGGCTACACCTACGGCGCCGGGGCGGGCTTCGACCTGCGCCGGGGCCGCGGCCCGTTCACGGCCCGGGCCGCGGTCAACACCGAGGCCACCGTCCCCGCCCTGTCGGAGTTCCTCGCCGAGCTCGACCGGATCCGCCAGGCTCCCGTCACCGACGCCGAGCTGGCCGCGGCCCGCGACTACCTGGTCGGCGTCTTCCCGCTCCGGTTCGAGACGCCAGGGCCGGTCGCCGGTTCGCTGGCCGGGCTGTTCGTCCACGACCTGCCGGACGACGAGCTGGCGCGCTACCGGCCGGCGATCGAGGCGGTGACCGCCGACGACGTCCAGCGCGTCGCGCGCGAGCACATCCGCCCGGACGCGGCCGCGATCGTGCTGGTCGGCGACCACGACCAGTTCGGGGCGGCCCTCGAGACAGCGGCGTTCGCCGCCGCCGTCGAGGTCATCCGGGACGAGACGCCGGGCACGAAAGGCCCGCTGGGCGCGGCCGACGACGAGGTGGGTCCGGTGGACGGGCGCGAAGGCGGGCCCGCGGACGGCGCGGACGACCCGGGGCTCCCCGGCACGGACGAGCCCGCCGACCCGGGAGACGACCCCGACGCGGTGCTCGACGGAGACGGCCACGGGGCCTGACCCGGCCGTGGTGGCCGGTGCGGTCGCGGAGCGTTCCACGCCCTCGCTCGCGCTCATCGGCGGTGGGCTGGTCACGCTGGCGGCGACGCTGGCGGTCGCGGTCGCCTTCCCGGCGATCCGGCGGCTCGAGGCCGGTGCCGGCGCCCCGTCCGCGGGCGAACCGTCGCCTGCCGCGGCTCGCTGAAACCTTTGCCTGTGCAACGGCCTCGGGAGGGATGAAGCGGCCCAGCGAGGAGGCCGCCACACCGCCGGGAGATCCCAGCAGATGCAGCTCAACTACCGGATGATCCGCTCGATCGGGACCTCGATCGTCGCCCTGTTCCTGGTCGCGGGTGCGGCGTTCGCCACCAGCACGTTCATGGGCGGCACCCCCGCCGCGGACACGGTCCCCGCGGGCCTCAGCGAGGACGCGACCGACGACGCGAGCTTCGAGGCCGAGACCGAGGAGCCGACGGCGACCGACGGGACCGAGGCCGAGACCGAGGAGCCCACCGGCTCGCTCGAGACCGAGGAGGCAACCGAGGAGCCCTCGGGGACCCCCGATGCCACCGACGACCACGACGGCGACCGCGGCGATGTCAGCGACGACCGCGACGACGATGGGCCGGACGCGACCGACGACCACGACGACGACGATGGTCCGGACGCGACCGACGACCACGATGACGACGATGACGACGATGACGACAGCGGCCACGACGGCCCTGACGACGACGATGACGACGATGGGGGCCACGGGTCCGACGACTGATCCCGCCGTCCGTCCCCCCGAGGATCATGACCTCTGTCCCGCGATGGGAGCCGACCCGACCCGCGATGATGGCATCGGGCGCCGGGTCGGCACCCTCGGGGCTGCCCGATCGGGCGCCACACCCCGGACGCGGAGCGGAGGCAGGACTCACGGACGGAACGGGGATCGCCGGGCGCGAAGGAGCAACGAGCGATGACCGAAGGATCGTCGAGGCCGTGCTGGCCGGCGACCGGGATGCCTTTCGA
>MGOE01000100.1:8589-12649 GCA_001797035.1 Chloroflexi bacterium RBG_16_72_14 | reverse complement strand
GAGGCGGACCAGCCCGGCCGCGAGCGCTTCCGGTCCTCCGCCGCCCACGGCACCATCGACCCGGCTCACACCGTCCTCCGGTCGGAGCGCGATGCGCAGCTCCGGGCGGCCGTCGCCTCGCTCGATGAGCCGTACCGGGAGGTCGTGGCACTGCGCTTCTTCGCCGAGCGCTCCCTGGCCGAGATCGCCGAGGCCACCGACCGCCCGCTGGGCACCGTGAAGACCCACCTCCACCGTGGCCTGGCGCGCCTGCGCCGGACCCTCGAGGAGCACGAACGATGAGCGGCCTGCCCGGCGGCCGCCCGCGGCCGTTCACCTCGTCCGAGCTCGACGGCGCCGACGGCGTCGCGCCCGACGAGCTGGCCGGGTCCACGCGGATCGCCCGCGATCTCGAGGCGCTGGCCGCCCAGGTCCCCGTGACGACCTCGCCCGACTTCGCCGACCGCGTCATGGGCGCGATCGCGGCGGAGCCTGCGCCCGCCCCGGTCCGCGTGGCCGGGCGGGCCCTGCGCGCGGGGGCGATCAGGGCGTTCCTCGCCTCGATCCGCGACGCGTGGCGCGTGACCACCGGCGCCGGCTTCCCCATGGCGGCCCGGGCCCAGGCGCTGGCCCTCGTGCTCGTGGTGGCGGTCCTGGCTTCGGGTTCCGGCCTGGTCACGGCCGGTGCGCTCGGGCTGCTCGGCGGTGACGGTCCCACGCCCACGCCATCGCTGGAGTCGCCGTTCCCGTCCGTCGTGGAGCCGTCACCGCCTCCGTCGTCGACGCCCGACGCCAGCGTCGTGCCGTCGCCGACGCCGGAGGCCTCCACGTCGCCGGTGCCGTCCGCGACCCCCGACGAGACCGGCGAGCCGGGCGAGACCGAGGAGCCGTCCGGGACCGACGGCGACGGTGGCAGCGGGTCCGGGGGTGGCCGCGAGACCGAGACGCCCGACGACGAGACCTCGACGCCCGACGCCGACGACGATCACGAGACGCCGGAGCCCTCGCGCACCCCGCGGCCGGACGACACGCCCAAGCCCGACGACGACTGAGCGACGGGTCGCCGCGCCGGCGCTACCCTTGCCCACGCCCCGGGCCCGACGCCCGCACGGCAGGTGACGTACCCGGCAGCGTTGGAGGATGGTGTGCGGTTCCGCTTCGGGCGCTCGACGGACGGGGATGCGCCCGGTCCCCTCGCCCGACCGATGTTCGTCGGCGGCACGGGGAGGAGCGGTACGACGATCGTGGCCCGGCTGCTTGGCGCGCACCCCGACCTCCACATGATCCCGGTCGAGGTCCGGTTCATCGTGGAGGCGGGCGGCCTGTGCGACGTCGCGGACTCGGGCGCGGGCGTCCGCGAGTTCCGGCGGCGAATGCTGGGACGCTGGTTCTACCGCGAAGCCGCGGACGGGACCACCCGGGGGCTCCACAAGCTGCTGGACCGCGAACAGATAGAGGATGCGCTGCGGGTCTTCGAGCGTCGCCTCGGATCGGACCCGTGGCAGGCGGGCGGCGAGCTCGTCCATCGGCTGCTCGACCCGCTGGCCTCCGCGGCCGGCGCCCGGGGATGGATCGAGATGACGCCGCCGAACGCCCGCGTCGCACCCACGCTGCTTCGGTTGTTCCCGGACATGCAGCTCGTCCACAGCGTCCGTGACGGGCGCGACGTGGCCTGCTCGGTCGCCCCGCTGATCTGGGGCCCGAACGACGCGGACGAGGCGCTCGACTGGTGGGCGGAGCAGCTCGAGCAGGCGTTCGCGGCCTGCGAGTCCCTGCCGCCGGACCGGGTGCTGACCGTCCGGATGGAAGACCTCGTGCTCCACGAGCGCGAGCGGGAGTACGCCCGACTGCGTGCCTTCCTGGGCCTCGATGACGATCGCGCGATGCGTGCGTTCTTCGCCTCGAGCGTGAGCGCCGAGCGGGCCCACATCGGGCGGTGGGTGGAGCAGGTGCCGACCGACCGCCGGCCGGCCTTCGAGGCGCACCACCGCCGGCTCGTGGACGACCTGCGGGCCCGGGGCCGCCCGGTGCCGCTCGAGGAGGCCACGGGCGCCTGAGCGCGAGGTAGCCTAGGCACGTGATCGTCGTTGTCGGTACGGCCGCCTGGGATCCGGGACCGCCCGCGGTGCCGGCGGGCCGGGCGTGCTCGGTCGCGCTCGCCGCCGCCGGCCAGGGGGCACGCGTCGAGCTGGTCGGGCGGATCGGCGACGACGCCGCCGGCGATGACCTGCTGCTCGCGCTTGCGCGCGCCGGCGTCGGTCACGTGGCGGTGCTGCGCGACCCGTCGCGTGCGACACCCATGGCGGCCAGGCCGGCCGTCGACGACGACTCCATGGACGACGAGGCGGCCGGGGAGCCGGCCGAGTCCGGCAGCGAGCCCGGCGCCGCGTCCGTCGCCATGCCCGACGCGCCCCGCCTGGAGCCGGCCGACGTCGCGCTCGGCCTCCAGTACCTGACCTCGTTCGAGGTGCTGGTCGTCACCGAGGAGGTGCCGGCGTCCGTGCTCCCGGCGTGCGTCGAGGCCGCGCAGTACGCCGGGGCTCGCCTCATCGTCTCCGTCCCGGCCTCGGGCGCCGAGCCGACAGACCTGCCGCCGGACGCCACGGTCCTTGCCGCCCCCGAGAGCGACGGCGAGGCGTTCGCCGGGCTCATCGGCAGCTACGCGGTCGCGCTCGACCGCGGCGACGCGCCGGAGGCCGCCTTCGGTGCGGCGACAAGCGGGGGATGGGAGCGGCCGCAGCCCTGATCCGGAGCGCCCGAATCGCCCTCGCCGCGATGCTCCGCGAAGAAAGTGGTGCGCGCACGCACTCCCCGTAACGTCCGGTGCAATGTCGCGTTCCTAATAGTACGCAGGTCCTGTTCATCGTCCCCCGGGGAGTCATGTCCACGCCCTTCGTGCGCCTTCGCGGCTCCTCCCGCGGCCAGAGCGTCGTCGAGTTCGCCCTCGTCCTCCCGATCCTGGTCATCCTGATGATCGGGATCATCGATCTCGCGCGCATCTACACCACGATGCTGAGCGTCGAGTCCGCGGCCCGGGAGGCCGCCGACTTCGGCACCTTCGGGTCCCAGAAGTGGAACTCGGTGCCGGTCGACGATACCGAGGCGAAGATGGAGCGCCGGGCCTGCGTCGCCGCCAGCGATCTTCCCGACTACGTGGGTCCCGACGACAGTTGCTCGAACCCCACGTTCTCCTACCAGCTGTCGACCGACCGTGGGGCCACCTGGGTCGGCTACGACCCGGTCCTCGCCTGCGACGACCCCTCGCGGGAGCCGCCGTGCTGGGTCAAGGTGACCCTCCACTACGATTTCCGGCTGCTCGTCCCGCTGAACATGGAGGTGTTCGGGGTGCGCTACGGCATCCCCAACTCACTCACCTTCGAACGGTCGAGCATCTTCGCGATGACCGACCTCGAGCTGGCCCCGTGACCGGCGCCGGGCAGCCCGCCAGCAGCCGCGGGCAGGCGCTCGTGGAGTTCGTCCTCGTGGCGCCGGTCTTCTTCCTCCTGATCTTCGCGGTGATCGAAGGGGGACGCTTCATCCTGTACTACGAGACCCTCAGCAACGCGACCCGCGAGGGCGCGCGGTACGCGATCGTCCACGGCAGCAACTCGTTCTGTCCCAGCGGACCGATGCCACCCGGCATCAACCCGCCCGGCTGCTATGACCCTAGCGGCGCGAACGTCGTGCAGCGGGTCGAGGACATGGCCTTCGGCCTGCTCGGCACGGGCGTCGCGGTGACGCCGACGTGGGGTCCCCTGGGCAACGGCCGCGAGGCCGAGGTGAGGGTCGCGGCGACGTACACGTACCAGACCCTCATCCCGCTCGTGCCACTCCCGGCCATCACGATCTCAGCGGAGTCGACCCTTGTCATCAACAACTGACCGCACCGCGCAGCGGGGCCAGGTGCTCGTGCTGTTCGCGGGCGCCGTAGTGACCCTCATGATCGTCGCCGCCCTGGCGTTCGACGTCGGGGTCATGATGCTCGAGCGGCGCGATCAGCAGAACGCCGCCGACGCGGCGGCACTGGCGGGGGCGAGGTACGTGCTCGACAGCGCGACGGGGACGATCGACTGCTCGACCG
>MGOE01000100.1:8072-8577 GCA_001797035.1 Chloroflexi bacterium RBG_16_72_14 | reverse complement strand
CGACCCGGGCGCGACGGCGTGGGCCGCGTGCAACGTGGCGAGGACGAACGAATCCGGGAACGACGAGACGGTCCTCGTCCACGTCCCGCCGCTCCACGGCCTGTACCGGGGCTTCCCGGGCTTCGTCGAGGTGCAGATCCAGTCCTCGAGGGGCTCGATCTTCGGCGGGATCATCGGGCGCTCGGCGTGGCCGGTTGGCGTCATGGCGGTGGCCGCGAACCAGCAGGGGGTGGTGTACTCGTTCGGGATGCTCGCGCTGGACCCGGATGCCTGCAAGGCGATCCTCATCTCGGGCACCGGCACCGTGAACTCGGCCGCCAACGTGCAGGCGAACTCGACCGGCGCCGGCTGCGGGGACGGCAGCAACATCGGGTTCAGCCGGACCGGTGCCGGGGTGCTCAACGTCACGGCGCCCGACGCGGTGTGCCGAAGCGGCGGCGAGATCCAGGACCAGGGCGCAGGCTCGATGACCTGCACGCCGGCCGAGTACTCCTTCGCCCTGCCC
>MGOE01000100.1:7727-8056 GCA_001797035.1 Chloroflexi bacterium RBG_16_72_14 | reverse complement strand
ACCTTGCGGCCCCCGCCAAGCCCGCGCTCGCCGCGGCGATGAAGGAGTGGGTCTCGGGCGCGATCGTGGACGACCCGCCCAACGTGCCGGACTACTGCCCGGGCGCGGTCAGCCCCAAGGAGCCCTCGGAGGTGTCGCCCCACCTGTGCACGCTCGGCCAGGGCGGCTCCCAGGACGGCCGGGAGTGGATCCTGAGCCCCGGCCTGTACCCCGGGGGGCTCAACCTCAAGGGAGGGGTCACCGCCTACCTGCTCCCAGGCATCTACTGGATCGGGGGCGGCGGGTTCGCGACATCCAATGACGCCTCGGTGATCTCCGTGGACGACGAG
>MGOE01000100.1:0-7691 GCA_001797035.1 Chloroflexi bacterium RBG_16_72_14 | reverse complement strand
GATCCGTTGACCCCGCCGTGCGTCGGCGGTGGCGGCATCCTGATCTACAACAGCGAGCTGCCCGGCAGCCCGGCCGGCCCGATCACGCTGGGCGGGGGCGGCGCGACACTCAACCTCCAGCCGTACGACTACCCGTTCGGTGACTCCACCATCGACCTCGTGATCTTCCAGGACCGGAACGTGAGCCTGGCCGGAGACGACATCACCCTCAACGGCTCCAGCGCACAGGCTACCGAGGTCCGCGGGATCGTCTATGCACCGGCCGGCGACGTGAAGGTGAACGGCTCAGCCAGCGTGTTCAACATGGACCAGATCATCGCCAACACGTTCAAGATCAACGGCAGCGGCGGCACGGTCAACGTGCTGCGCGAGACGGGCGTGGACGCGGAGATCTCCGCGGTCGGCCTGGTCGAGTAGCGGCGACGCGGCTAGAGGAGCGTCAGCGGCTCGGCTTCGGCCGCCAGCCGCTCGATCAGCGCGGGGCCGTCGTTGCGCACGTTGTTGACGAGCGGGGGCACCGGGTAGGCGGCGAGCGCGACGTCGTCGCTCGGCTCGAGCAGCGCCCGCAGCTCGCCGGGCTCGGCGGGGGTCGGGTCCAGCCACCGGGCCCAGGCGTCGAGCGGGACGACGACCGGCATCCGGTCGTGGATCGGGGTCATGAACGCGTTGGGCCGGGTCGTGACGATCGTGAACGTCCGGTTCCACTCGCCGGTCACGGCGTCCTGGCGCCCGGTCCACAGGCCGGCCAGCGCGAGCAGGCGGTCCTCGGGGTCGTGGATCCGCATCGGCTGCCGCTTCGAGCCCTGGCGCAGCCACTCGTAGAAGCCGTCCACGGGGACGAGGCACCGCCGGCGGCGGAAGGCGTCGCGGAACAGCGGGCTCGTGGCCAGGGTCTCGGCGCGGGCATTGAACGCGCGCGACGCGATCCGCGGGTCATCGGCCCAGCCCGGGACGAGGCCCCAGCGGTACCGGACGACGGCCCGCCGGTCGTCGCGCTGGACGACGACCGCCGCCTCGTCCGTGGGCGCCACGTTGTACCGCTCGCCGGGATCGCCGGCGAGGTCCTCGGCCTCGAAGATCCGCGCGATCTCGGACGTCGGCTGCTTCTGGGTGAACCGGCCGCACATGGGTCCCGAGTCTATCCGCCCGGACCGCGGCTCCATCGCCACTGTCTCCTTGTCCGGCCGCGGACCCAGGATCCCCGGAGCTGGTCTCCGCTCGCGTGGCGAGCACTGCGACGGGCGCACCGCGACGCTGCTCGCCCAACGAACCGCTGGCTGCTCCAGGCGCGCCGGGGAGCCAGGCCCGTGCGGGCCGGGTAGGCCTCCCGCCCAGCCGGGAGCGCCGCGTGACGCCGCGAGCGACCATGCCCTGGCGCCTCCTGTACAGTCGCTCCCGATGACCGATCGCTTCGGCCTCGATCTCGAGGCCACCCTGTCCCACGACGGGCCCCTGCCGCGCGATGTCGCGCTCGCCGCCCTCGACCGCGCCGCCCAGCTGATGACCTCGGCCGACTTCGTCGACGCCGCCCGGCTCTACCAGCGGGTGATCGGTTTCGACGACCCCTCCGTCACCGCCGCGGCACTGCTGGGCCTGGGCGAGGCGTGGCACCGCCTGGACGAGGACGGCCGGGCCCTCGCGACCTGGGAGGAGGCCACCCGGCTGCCAGACTCGCCGTCCACGTACCCCGCCTGGCGTAACGTGGCGGCGGCACGCGTGCGGGCGGGCGACCTGCGCGGGGCCATCACCGCCTACCGCGAGGCGGACCGGCGCGCCCCGTCCGCGGACCGGCCGGAGATCGCGTCGCGCCTCGGCTGGCTGTCCAAGGAGCTGGGCGACAAGGGCGCGGCCGGCAAGTACTTCGCCCGGGCCCGCGGCGACGTCGGCACGTCGGTCACGATCGGCCTGGTGGCGATCACGACGATCGCGTCGCTGGTCGTGGACTTCGCGGGGACGGAGGGTGCCCGGCTGGGCGACCTCCTGGCGCTCGACAAGGTGGCGGTCGCGCAGGGCGAGATCTGGCGGCTGTGGACCGTGACGCTCGTCCACGCCCCGCTTGATGTCATGCCCTTCCACCTGCTGTTCAACATGTACGCCCTGTGGCTGGCCGGGCCGTTCGTGGAGCAGCTGTACGGCCGCTGGCGGTTCCTCGCCTTCTACCTCCTGTTCGCCGCCGGCGGGTCGCTGCTGACGTTCGCGTTGGGGGAGTCGCGGGGTGGCGTCGGCGCGTCGGGCGCGATCTTCGGCCTGTTCGGGCTCCTGTTCGCCGCGCAACGGATCCACCACCCCGTCCTGGACCGCCAGAGCCGCGCGTTCCTCGGGCAGCTGGGCGGGCTGCTTGCGATCAACCTCCTGTTCGGGTTCGTCGTGCGGGGCATCGACAACTTCGCCCACATCGGCGGCCTGATCTCCGGGCTGTGGCTGGGCCTCCTCGTCGCGCCCACCAACGTGCCCACGCTGCGCTCGCTGTGGCGCCGCCCGGGGCCCCTGCCGGGCGCGACGGTGCCGGCTTTCGGCGCCGGCGGGACCGTGGTGATCCGGCTGGCCGGGGTCGTCGCCCTGCTCGGGCTGTTCGCGGCGCTGTTCGCGATCGGCGTCGGGGCCTGGAGCTGACCGTGTTCGCGGTCGTGCACGGCGCGTGGCCGCGCGTCTCGCCGGACGGCGTCGACATCGCCGTGCTCGAGGCCGACGTGGCCGCCGGCAGGGCCGATGGGGCCGCCCTCAGGGAGGCGGTCGAGCGGCTGGTCGCCGACATCGTGGCCGTCCAGGTCGACGCCGGCGTGGAGCTCGTGACCGACGGGCAGGTGCGCTGGCCCGACATGGCGATGGCGGTGGTGACCGCGTTCGTGGACGACTTGTCCACCGGCGGACGGCACCCACTCCTCGAGGCGTGGCAGGCGACCGCGTCGCTCACCGACCGGGCCGTGGCCCAGGCCGTGCCCGGACCCTACTCGATGGGCTGGCACGCCGCCGGCGGGGCCGCCCAGGAGGTGGCCGACGCGGCGCGTGCGGATCGGACGCTGGCCCTCGCGGACGCGCTCGCCCACGAGGTGCGCGCGCTCGCCGACGCGGGCTGTCCCGTGATCCTCGTGGAGGAGCCGCGGGCCGTGGACGTCGGCGAGGACGAGGCCGAGCGCGCCCTGTTCGCGGACGCCCAGCGGCGGCTCCTCGCGCTCGCGCCCGACGCCCACGCCACGCTCGTCGTGTCGGGCGGGTCCGCGCACCGTGCCGGTCCCGACGCGATCCTCGGCACCCCGTACCGCTCGTTCCTGTTCGACCTGATCGACGGCCCCGACAACTGGTACTTGGTCCGCGCGACGCCCGGCGACCGGGGGATCGTGTGCGGGGCGCTCCGGGTCGTGGAGTCCCCGACCGAGGACCAGGCGCCGCTGCTCGTGTGGGCGGCCGGCTACGCGGCGTCCACCGCGGCGCGAGGGCCGTCACGAGTTGGCCTCTCGAACGCAAGATCGCTGCATGACGTGAGCCCGGCCACCGCCCGCGCGCTGGTGCGCGAGCTGGGGCGGGGGACCCGGCTGGCGGCGATGACGCCGGCGCAGGCGATCGAGGCGGGCCTCGACCCGCGGACCTTCAACCGGCCGAAGCCGGATCGGCCGAGGCCGAGTCGGCCGACGGCGGGCCGACCGGAGGCGGACGGACCCAAGCCGGGCCCGCCCGGGGGAACCGCATGACGACATCGTTGTGGCACGGGTTCGCGGACATGCACGCGGTCAAGGACGCCGAGCTCGTGCTTCGCGACGGCGAGGGCGTGTGGGTGACCGGCATCGATGGCACGCGCTACCTCGACTCGACCGCCGCCCTGTGGTACTGCAACGTGGGCTTCGGGCGGGCCGAGATCGCGGACGCGGTGGCCGCCCAGCTGCGGGGGCTCGCCGCGTACTCGTCGTTCGGGCCCTACACGACGGAGCCGACCGTCCGGCTGGCCGCCCGGATCGCCGCCCTGGCGCCCGTCGAGGACGCGGTGGTGTTCTTCACCTCCGGCGGCTCGGAGGCGATCGACACGGCCGCCAAGCTCGCCCGTCGCTACTGGGACGTCGTCGGCCGGCCGGAGAAGCAGGTCATCGTCTCGCGCGAGCACAGCTACCACGGGATGGCCGCGTTCGGGACGTCGCTGGCGGGCATCCCGCTCAACAAGGCGGGCTACGGGCCGCTCGTGGACGATGTCGTCAACGTCGGCGCGCACGACCTGGATACCCTGGCCCGGCTGTTCGAGCAGCGCTCCAGCGAGATCGCGGCCTTCTTCGCGGAGCCCGTCATCGGCGCCGGTGGCGTGATCCCGCCCGAGGCCGGCTACTTCGCCGGGGTCGGCGAGCTGTGCGCCCGACACGACGTCCTGTTCGTCGCCGACGAGGTCATCACCGGCTTCGGGCGGACGGGCGAGTGGTGGGGGAGCACGCGGTTCGGCCTGGCGCCGGACCTGGTCACGTTCGCGAAGGGCGTGTCGTCGGGGTACGTGCCGCTGGGCGGGGTCATCGCCGGCGTCCGCGTCCGCTCTCCGTTCTGGGACGAGCCGATCCCGGGCGCGGTGTTCCGTCACGGCTACACGTACTCGGGCCACGCGACGGCCTGCGCGGCGGCGATGGCGAACCTCGACATCCTCGAGCGCGAGGACCTCCTGGGGCGGGTGCTGGCGCTCGAACCGGTGCTGGAGAGCGAGATGAGGCGGCTGGCGTCGGCGCCCCTCGTGGGCGAGGTGCGGACGGTGGGGCTGACGGCCGCCGTGGAGCTGTCGAACGCGGCGCTCGCGGGCGGGCCGGCGGTCGTCGAGGCAGTGGTCACGGCGGCCCGCCGCCATGGCGTCCTGACCCGGTCGCTGCGCGGCCGAGCCCTCCAGGTATCGCCCGCGTTCGTGATCACGGAGGCCGAGATCGCGACCATGGTCGACGCGTTCGAGGCGGCCCTGCGCGAGGTCGCCGCAGGGTAGGCCCCCCCGGCCGCCGACCGGTCGCCGGCTAGCTCCCGTACTCCGTCGCGAACCAGGCCACCGGCGTGGACGACGTGGTCGAGGGGACCTTGGTGAGGTAGATCCGGATCCTGCCCGCCGTCGGGTAGTTGTGGCGCACGCCGGCCACCGCCACGCCCGAGCGGTACATCTGGATCGTCGCATTGACGATGGTGTTGGAGGCGAGCCCGCCCGGCACGGTGACGTCGACGTAGTTCCGGTTCCTGGGCACCGACACCTTGCCGGCCCGGTTGAAGCGCGCCTTGCCGGACACGCGCAGCGCGTTCCCGGTGGAGGAGGTGAACTGGCCGCCGGTGCCGGCGGCGCTGTAACCGTAGACACCCGTGCCCGGCCGACCCGCCGGGTGAGCCCCGGTGCCCGCCCAGCCCAGCACGCCCGTTCCGGCCGGCGCGTGCGCCACGAGCGCGCGGGCGGTCGTCTCGATGGCGAGCGTGTCACCGAGGACCCCGAACCCCTCCGGGCTCGACGCCTGGCCGAGGACCCCCGCCGACTCGCCGGCGGTGCTCTGCGCGAAGCCGGCCACGCCCGCGCCACCGCTCTCCGCGGCGTTCACGCCGGTGACCCCGTAGCCGTCAGGGCTGCCGGCAAGGCCTACACACCGGAGGTGGTGCCGGTCGGGGACGTGGCCCAACCCCGGACGCCGTTGCCGCCATCGGCATTGGACGCTCCGAACACACCGTTGGCCGTGCCGCTGGTGGCGTTCGCTCCGCCGAACACGCCGCTGGTGAGGTCGCCGTCGGTCACGCCCACGACACCGGTGCCGACCGTCGACTCGCCCTTGACCCCGACGGCCGACGTGTCCTGGTTCGCGATGCCGTACACGCCGGTCTTCGCCGGGGTGGTCGGGTCGGTGCTGCTGCCGCTCCACCCGGCGACGCCGGTATTGGAGTTGACGGACAACCCGATGACCGCCGGCAGGTCAGCCGCGAGGCTGGTCCCGCGGACGGCCTGGCCGTTCTGGCTCTGGCCGTAGACGCCCATGCCGTTGCCGCTGTGGCCCTCGACCCCGGATCCGCTGCCGCCGGACGCGTCGCCGAGCACGCCGATGCCACCGTCGCAGTCACCCCGCACGCCGGTGCCGGAGAGTGCGACCCCCCGGACCCCGATGAAGTTGTTCGAATCCCCCCGGACGCCCACGTGGTTGGCGCTCACGCCGTAGACGGCGACACCCGAGCTGCTCTCCGCGCGGAACACGTCCTCGCCGTTGGTGACATTCACGAGCCGGGTCCGCGACGTCGCCGTCGCGTACTCGCCGCCGACGACCATCGTCTCGCCCTCGGCGCGGACCGGTGCCGGGTGGCCAAGCGCCTCGATCGCCGTTGCGGCGATGGCGCCGGCACCGGCCGCGAGCAGGGCGCGACGGGATCGCGGGGTGGCGGCGTCGACAGCCAACGGTCAAGCCCTCCCGGCCGGCGCCCGCTCCAGGGCGTCGCCGGCCCACCTCCGGGCGGGGCGCGGGAGGGAGCGGGACGCCCCGCTGGGCCGCCGCGGGTTTGCGCCAGCATGCGCCGCATCGTCAAGGGGCCTGTTCAACGCGACGCCGCGGGGCAGCCAAGCCCGGCCCGCGCGCCCGACCCTGCCGCTCGGCCGGGCGCCTGGCGGCGAGCACGCCAGCGACCTCGGCGTAGTCGCGATACGTGGGGGCGGCGGCCCGGCCATGGAGTCCGGCCGGCGCGAGGGCGAGGCCCCGGCGTGGTGCCAGGTCCGTGACCACGAGCGTCCGAGCCGGCGGGGGCGGAGCGGCGGGATCGCGCAGCCACGCGGACACGGCGGAGGCGTCGCCGGGGAAGGCGGCCGCGAGCAGCCCGCGATGCTCGCGCAGTTGCTGAGTGACCGCCGCCGTGTTGAGGCACACGACGATGACGGCCGCGGTCGCCGGCAGCCAGCCCAGGCGGCGGGCCGCGAACGGGGCCTCGCGCTCGTACCAGGTCACCTGACGCTGCAGGCCGCCGATGTCGGGCAGGTCGGCCTTGAGCTCGATGATTGCGAGGGCGGCATCGCGCGAGCGGTAGCCAACCAGGTCAATCCACCCGGTCGGCGAGCTACGGCCGGTCGGGACCTCGCTCGCCACATCCCAACCGCATCGCTTGAGCCGGCCGGCCACGGCGCCCGCGAGCGCAGCGTGGACGGGGTCTCGCTGGTCGGCCCGGTCGGCGAGATGCCGGCCCTCGACCTCGAGCGTCGTCCGCAGGCCGAGGGCGGACAGGACGCCGTCGACCATGGCCAGATCGAGCGCGCTCGGGTCGCCGTGCTCGATCCGCCAGATCTTCGTCTGCGAGGTGCCCGTCCTCACGGCGAGCTCGTCCTGCGACCAGCCGATCTCGAGCCGGGTGTCGCGCACGAGGGCGCCGATCGCGCCAGGCAGCGATCCAGCCTGCAGTCGGATGCGCGCGAGGGGAGCCATCGGAGGGTTGTAGCAGGGGCGGCTTCGCGGCGGCTTTCGCGTGGCGGACCGGAACTCACGGGGCGCATCAGATCTGCGGCTCTCCTGCAGGTAACCTGGCTGTACGGGGCGTTTCGGCATGGTTGGCTGCGCGATCGTCCCGCGGATGACTCATGGCCTGAGTTCAGGAGGCCGTACCGGCCGGACCGGCAGGCAGAAGCGGATCGGCACCAGGCCAGCCAAGCCCGGCCCGCGCAACCGGGTTGCACCCGCGAGGCTGCGGTGCCACCATCCGGGTCTCGCGCGTCCCGGGGCCAGCGCCACGCG
>MGOE01000099.1:10251-10743 GCA_001797035.1 Chloroflexi bacterium RBG_16_72_14 | reverse complement strand
AGCCGGCCAGGACCTGCGAGCGGTCCAGCGGCCAGATCGCCGCCCACCGTCCGCCGGAGTGCGCATCCGTCTCCCAGGCCGCCTCCCGGTCCAGGTCCTCGGTCGCCGCCCCCGGGTCCGCCCCGAGGGTCACCCCCACGGCCAGCAGCGCGACGTCCACGGCCACCAGGTGGGCGAAGTACCAGGTGCTGGACACGGCGGCCGCCCACCACCACACGGTCCCGGTCGCGAACACCAGCGTGGTCAGGATGCGGACGCCCGCCCGGATCGGCAGCCGGCCCAGCATCCAGTACGCGATCGCGACGCCGAGGGCAGCGAGGAGCAGGCCGACCGCCTCCTGGTCGGTGGACAGGCCGAACACGGCGACGAACGGGAGCAGGACGATCGCCGGCAGGGGCGGGAACGGGAGCAGCACCCGGCCGTCCGGGTTGCCGGCCGCGTCGGTGAGGGGGTAGACGTCCTGGAACCACCAGTTCGCCGGCAGCGCCGACC
>MGOE01000099.1:7063-10212 GCA_001797035.1 Chloroflexi bacterium RBG_16_72_14 | reverse complement strand
GGAAGGCGTCCGCCTGCCACACGAAGTGCGTGTACTGGTTGTAATGGACCGGGTTTGAGACGGCGTACAGCACCAGGGCGGCCAGCGCGAGCAGGAGCCCGACGACGATCGTCGATGGGCTCCATCGGGCGGCGGTCAGTGAGGGGGTCGCGGGGCGACCCTCGGCTATACTCCGCTCCACCTTCAACGCTGCGTAGGAGGGTTCCCCCGTGACCGGTTCGGGTTCGGGTGCGCCCGGCCGGGACATGACGGCGGCCCCCGCCCCTCGGCGAGGCATCGGCCGGCAGATCCTGATCGCGATGGCGATCGGCCTGATCTTCCGGCTGATCATGGCATATGGCGTCGAAGGGCTCCGCGGGTCGGGGTTCGAATCCGACCTCGCGCTGTTCCGGTACTGGGCCGGCGAGCTCGCGCGGAACGGCCCGTTCGGCTTCTACGACCGCGGCTTCTTCGCCGACTACACCCCCGGCTACCTGTACGTGCTGTGGCTGGTGGGCATCGTGGGGCAGCTCGTCGGCGGCGTCGGCGACCTGATCAAGCTGCCCGCGATCATCACAGATGTCGCGCTGGGCTTCGTCGTCTACCGGATGGCGCTGGACCTCGGGGTCAGCGGGCGCCGGGCGACGATCGCGGGTGCCGTGGTCATCGCGAACCCGATCACGTGGTTCGACTCGGTCATCTGGGGCCAGGTGGACTCGTTCGGGACGGTGTTCCTGCTGCTCGCGATCCGAGAGCTGGGGAGGGGGCGCAGCGAGCGCGCCGCGATCCTGGCCGTGGTCGCTGCGCTGGTCAAGCCGCAGCTCGCGATCCTGGTGCCGATCGTCGCGCTGGTCGTGATCCGGCGGTCGCTGTGGCCGGCCGGCGGCTGGGGCGACGAGCCCGCCCCGGCGCCCAGCGGCACCGGCTGGGAGCGCCGGACGACCGGCCCGGTCCGGATCCTCACCACCGCGGCGGCGGGGTTCCTGACGGCGGTCGCGATGGCGCTGCCGTTCGGCCTGGCCGTGGTGTCGTTCTCGACCACCGCGCCGTTCATCGACTCCTCGCTGGTCCGGCTCATCCTGAGCACGGCCGCGACCTACTCGTTCGTGACCGTCAACGCCTACAACGCCTGGGCGCTGTTCGAGGTCAACGGGCAGAGCCTGGCCACCAACGGCCAGTGGATCGCGGACGCGCCGATCCCCGACGCGGCGACATGGGCCGCCATCGGGCCGCTGCCGGCCGCGGCCGTGGGCGCGGTGCTGCTGCTGGTGGTAGTGCTGGTCGTGTCCCTGCTGGTCGCGCGGCGGCCGGACCGGTTGACGATCCTGGTGGGGGCGTGCGTGCTCGCCCTCGCCTTCTTCGCGGTCCCGACGCGGGTCCACGAGCGGTACCTGTTCCCGCTGTACGGGCTGGCCGGGATCCTGTTCGCGTTCTCGTGGCGCTGGCAGATCGCGTATGTCGTTGCGGCGGTCGCCACGTTCCTCAACATGTACGTGGTCCTGACCACGCTCTATCCCGGCAACCCGGGCGTCTCGGACTGGCTGGGCATCGGGCCGCCGATCCGGTCGTGGACCGGCGTGGCGATCGTCGCCGTGCTGCACACGCTGGTGCTGCTGTGGGGCCTCGCGCAGCTGCGGCCCGGCGCGCGCCGCGCCTTGGCAGCGGAACTGGAGATGGCGGGCACCGGTGACGGCCGACGCGACGAGACCGCCGCGCCCGCGCCGCCTGCACCCGCAGCGGGGCCAGCGTTCCCATGGACGGGGCCCCCCGTCAGCGGCGCACGCGCCGGGTCCGCCGCCGGCCCGCCGCCGGCCCCCGCCCCCGGCACGCTGGCGCCAGCGGACGCCGAAGCCCCGCCCCGCCGCGTCCCGGCCTGGTTCGACCGGCCGACGCTCGCGGAGCTCGGGCCCCTGGGCTGGCTGCGGGCCCGCCTGACCGAGACCCCGACGCGTCCGGACCGCTCGCCCGGGCTGGCCCGCGAGGGGCGCGGCCGCCTCGACCGCATGGACCTGTTCCTCGTGCTGCTGATCGTGGTCGCCGCGCTCGGCCTGCGGACGTTCCGCCTCGCCGAACCCGCCCGGATGCACTTCGACGAGGTCTACCACGCCCGAACCGCCGCCGAGTTCCTCCAGGCGTGGCGCTACGGCATCTCGCACAACATCTACGAGTGGACCCACCCGCACCTCGCGAAGTACGCGATGGCCGGCGGCATCGTCCTGTTCGCCGGCCGCGACGTGGGGGCCACGTCCGAGCTCGGCGTGCCGGTCCGCGACGCGGCGATCGAGCCCCGGCGCGAGAACGCCGACTCGTCGGACGCACGCGACGGCGACCGCGTCTGGGTGGTCACCGGCGAGGAGCTCATCGGCTACGACCTCGAGACCCGCGACCTCGCGGCCCGCTGGGCGATCCCCGGCGCGTCGGCGGTGGCCTTCGACCGGGACGGCGACCAGCTCCTGGTCGGCACGGACGCGGGCGAGATCCTGGTCCTGGACCCACTGTCGCTGGACGTCCTGCGCGGCGCGAGCCCCACGGAGCCGCCGGTCGAGCCGTTCCCGCTCGCGTCGCTCGACGGCCCCATCGCGCGGCTCGCCTCGTTCGACGGCGGCCTGCGTGTCGCGGCCCTGCTGCCCGGCGACGTGGTCGTGGTCGTAGACGTCGGCCTGGGCGAGGAGACCGGGCGATCGACGGTGGCCGGCGCCGCCGACATGCTCGACGCGGGGACCGGCGACGCGATCGTCGCGCGCCCGGTCGAGGTCACGGATCCCGCGGCCGTCGCGGACGAGCTGGCGGCGATCCTGGGCGGCGACCCGGCGTCCTACGCGGCGGATCTGGCGGACCCGGACGCGGAAGTGGTGGTCATCGATGGCGAGCTCACCGCGGACGTGCGGGCCGCCCTGGAGGATGCGATCGACGGGGGCAGGCTGCCGGGCGTCCTGGTCGACAAGGTCGCCCAGCTCGCGGTCGCCGGGTCGGCCGGGGTGTCCTTCCTCGCCGAGAGCGGCACCCTGGCGACGACCGCCCCGGTCAGCGGCGGGACGACCTCGCTGGCCCTGGTGAGCGACGTGGACGACGGCACGCAGCTGTGGGCGACGAGCACCAACGACGCGACCGGCGTGCCCGAGGTCTCGATCATCGCGGTTTCCGGTGACACGGCGAAGGAGGGTCCAGGC
>MGOE01000099.1:4731-7055 GCA_001797035.1 Chloroflexi bacterium RBG_16_72_14 | reverse complement strand
GAGCTGCCGGGCGCCGGCAGCCGGATCGTGTTCGACCAGGCCGCGGAGCTGGTCGAGGTGCTGGGCGCGACGCCCGACGGCGCGGGGACGACCGTCTATGTCATCGAGCCCCATGGCCGGAGCGTGTTCGCCGACCACCGGCTGCCGTTCGTGCCCGCGGCACTGGTGCTCGACCACGAGGAGGCCTACCCGACCGACAGCCGCGGCGAGATCCTTGCCTTTGCCGCCGACGGCACGACCGCCTCGCTGGACGTCGGGCACTACCCGTTCGCCTGGCGGCTTCCGGGCGTCCTCCTGGGGGCGCTGATGGCCGCCGCCGTGTTCCTGCTGACCCGCGTGCTGTTCCGGCGCCGCGAGGTGGCGGTGCTGGCCGGCCTGTTCGTGCTGCTGGACGGGATGTTCTTCGTCCAGAGCCGGATCGCGATGAACGACGTGTACACGGGCGTGTTCATCCTCGCCGCCTACCTCCTGTTCGCGTGGCTGTGGCTCGAACCGAGGCGGCGGTGGGCGTTCTGGACCCTGATGCCGGTCGTCGGGCTGCTGCTGGGCCTCGCCCTGGCGTCCAAGTGGGTCGCGGCCTACGCGATCGGCGCCCTCGGGATCCTGGTGCTGGTCCGCTCCGCGCTCGGGAGGCTGATCCTCGTCGCCGCGCTGATCGGCCTCACCGGGGTGCTGGGGTGGATGGCGCTGGCCGTCCCCGCGGACAGCGGGGCCAGCGGCAACCTCACGTTCGCGCTGGTCATGATCGGGCTGACGATGGGCGCGGTCGTCGTGGCCGTGTACCACCCGGTCGCCTGGTCGGCCGAGGAGATGTGGTTCGCGGTCGCGGCCCCGGCGGCCCTCGGGATCCTCGTGTTCCTGGGGTCGGTCGCGCTCGGCCGGACCGACCTGGAGCTCGTCCTCGGCCCGGTCAGGGTCACACCCCTGACCGCCTCCTTCGCCCTCGTGGTCGCGGGACTCGGGGCGTACGGGGCGTTCGTCGTCGCCGGCCGGCTGGGCATCGGGCCGCTCGCCCGCGACCCGCGGCCGGGCGACGCGCGGTACGGCATCCCGCCCGCCGCGCCGCCGGCGGAGGGCTGGCTGCGGCTGGGGACCGGCCTCGGCCTGCCGGTCGCCTGGCTCCTCGGGTCGCTGGTGGCGATCCCGGTCGTGGTGTACGTGGTCTCGTACATCCCGTGGGCCCTGATCGAGAACCACCAGCTCTGGGAGGGCTGGCCCCCGGACCACGCCGGGCAGACGCTGCTCTCGCTCGTGGGCGACATGTACCGGTACCACAACAACCTCACCGCGGCGCACGCCGCGAGCTCGCCGTGGTGGGCGTGGCCGCTGAACCTCAAGCCCGTGTGGTTCTACCAGGGCGGCTTCGCCAACTCGACGTCGGCCGCGATCTATGACGCCGGCAACGTGGTCATCTGGTGGCTGGGCGTGCCCGCGATGGCGTTCGTCGCCTACCAGGCGTTCCGTCGCCGGAGCCTCGCGCTGGCACTGATCCTGATCGCGTTCCTCGCCCAGTGGATCTCGTGGGCCAGGATCGACCGGGCGGCATTCCAGTACCACTACTACACGAGCCTGCCGTTCGTGGTCATGGCCCTCGCCTACTTCGTGGCCGAGCTGTGGCACGGGGCGTCGCGCCGGACGTGGCTGCTGCTGCGGATCGCCGCCGCGGTGGCACTGATGGGACCCGTGCTCCTGTGGGTGTTCCGGCTCCCGCTGTGCGTGCTGGCCAACGTGGAGGGCGTGAACAAGGACTCCGCGGCGTGCGTGCTGTCGACGGCCGGCAGCCTCGTCGTCACCCCGTCCGTGGCGGCGATGGTGATCGTGGGGGTCGTGACGATGGTCATCCTGGTGCGGCAGCTGGTCATCGTCGGCCGGCCACGGGAGGACGGGCGGCCGCTGGAGCTCCGCGACCTCGGCTGGATCGCCGGCACGGCGATCGTCGGTGGCGCGCTCCTCGCCGGGTCGCGGGCGCTGCCCTCGGATGACCCGCTGCTCAGCCTGCCCGGCATCATCCCCGAGATCATCGCGCTCATCGTCGCGGTACCGCTGGGCCTGGTGGCGATCCAGGTCGCCACCGCCCGCGAAGCCCGGCGTTTCGTCGGCGGGCTGGTCGCGGCGACCGGCATCTGGTTCCTGATCCTGTACCCGAACATCGCCGCCCTGCCGCTGCCATCGGCGCTGGTCAACGCCTACCAGGGGCTGCTCCCCACCTACCTGTACGCGTTCCAGTTCTCCGTGAACACGATCGACCGGAGCGGCGCGATCTCGTTCGCGGACCCGCGGTTCCTGGTCCTCATGGTGTTCCTCGTGATCGCGGCAGCGGTGGT
>MGOE01000099.1:0-4717 GCA_001797035.1 Chloroflexi bacterium RBG_16_72_14 | reverse complement strand
TGTTCCTCGTGATCGCGGCAGCGGTGGTCGCGTACTCGGCGGGGTCGTCGGCCCGGCGAGGCAGTCCGGGGCGGTCTAGGAGGCGACGACGCCCGGGGCCGCGGTGCCCGACGCCTCGTCCGCGACGGCGCGGGACAGGTGGCCCGCCTCCTCCGCATCGCCCTCCGCGTCCTGGGCGGCGGTGCGCGCGGGGGCCGGGATCTCCGCGCTGAAGTGCGGCGGCAGGGGGCCCGTCGCCGCGAGGCGCCGGATGACGAAGCCGTAGTAGTCATCCACCTTCGCGGTCACCCGCGGCCAGCTGAACTCCTCGGCCCGGCGGATGCCAGCCTCGGACATCTCGCGCGCCAGCTCCGGATCGCGCAGCAGCCTGGCGACCGACGCGGCGACCTCCTTGGGCTCGCGGGGCGGCACGAGCAGCCCCTCGCGGCCGCGCCGGACCACGCCCTTGTAGCCGTGGATGTCGGATGCGACGATCGGCGCCCCGGCGGCCATCGCCTCGAGCAGGACGATGCCGAACGACTCGCGGCCGGTCGCGGGCGAGACGTAGACGTCCGCCGTCCGGAACAGCTGCGCCTTCTCGTCGTCCGAGACGCGACCCAGGAACTCCACGCCGCGCAACCGGCGGGTGGCCACGTAGCGGCGCGCCTCCCGTTCCTGGGGACCGCCGCCCACCAGCAGCAGCCGGCAGTCGCACCCGGTCTTGCGCAGGATCCGGTAGGCCTTGAGCAGGTCGAGCACGCCCTTGCGCGGCTCGAAGCGCCCGACGAACAGGATGTTCCGCGTCCCGTCCTGCCAGCGCGCGATCGGGACGGCGCGCCGGAACCGATCCACGTCAACGCCGTTGGGGATGACCTTGTAGTCGCCCGGGAAGTAGCGGTCGATGAAGTGGCGGGCGGCGGCCGAGACCGCGATCCGGCCGTGCAGCCGCTCCGCGTAGGCGCCCAGCGCCCGGCTGCCGAACTCGTAGGCCGGCGACCAGCCGCCGTAGGCATGGAACGTGGCGACGTTGACGCTCTGCGACTCACGCAGCAGCACGAGCGACAGGAACGGCACGAACGGCTCGTGGAAGTGGAGCACGTCGAACCGCTCCCGCTCCAGGACCGCGCGGACCTGAGAGATGTAGCGGAACGAGACCGTCACCGTGCCGACCGACCCGTTGGCCGGCATCGAGAACCCCTTGCCCAGGCGGATGACGTCGCCCTCGGATGCCCGCTGGAGGCCGTGCGACGAGGTCAGGATCCGGACGTCGTGGCCGCGCTGGCGCAGGTTCTCGTACAGGTACCGGACGTGCTGGGTCACGCCGCCCGGCAGCGGGTAGACGTACGGCGATACGAGCCCGATCTTCACGGTGCCCTATTCTCGCCCGCTGGCGGAATCCGGTCCGGGCGGGTGGCGCGGTCCAGCCTCATCGCGCGGTCCAGCCTCATCGCGCGCCGGGGGCTCATAGCGGGGCGGCCGCAGGTGCCCGCCCGGGTAGCCGTGGTCGCGGCCCGTGCCGTCGCGGCGGATCCGCCCACCGACCTCCGCTCGGGCGTCGCGCCCGTACTTGCGCAGCTGCTTGCCGAACGTGCCCAGCTGACCCACGGTCCCGTGGAACGACCCGTGGTGGCGGCTCGTGCCCTCGAGGATGGCGGCCCGCAGCTGGTCCGGCGTACGGCCCGCGAACGACGTCCAGCCGGTCCCGACCTGCGTCGCCGCGTGGGCGTCGCTGTTGCCGACCTGACCCAGCCCGTGCTCGGCGGCGAAGGCCACGACCTTGCCATGCCAGTAGCGCCCGAGGGCGGTCGGGTTGAAGGTCTCGATCGCATCGGGACGTGCGGCCGGGTCGTCGCTCGCCAGCAGCCTCCGGAGCGCGAAGCCCTGGGCGCACAGCGGGTAGGGCACCAGCGGGTGGGCCGGGATCGCGAGGCCCCCCTGGTCGTGGATCGCCTCGATCGACCAGCGCAGCGCGCGGAGCGCCGGCACCGGCCGGTCCAGGAACAGGCCGAGCAGGTGTCCGCCGCGGGTCGTGATCTCCTCGCCCACGACGACCTGGAGCCGCAGGCCGCGGTCCGCCGCCATGTGCTGTGCCGCGAGTGCGGCGTCGATCCGCTCGTGGTCGGCGATCGCGATGACGTCCAGGAACCCTGTCGCCTCGACGTGGACCAGGATCTCCTCGACCGACGACGTCCCGTCCGAGGCGAGCGTGTGGACGTGGAGGTCGGCGCGGCCGAGGCGGACGATCGGATCGTCGGTCATGAAGGGTCCTCCGCGACCCCGGCGCCCGCGCGGTCGCCGGTGTCGCGGTCGTCCTTCGCCCCGACCACGAGGTCGGGCCAGATCGGGTGGAACGCCCCCCACCACTGCTCCGGCGCGTCCGCGAGCAGCGACTCGAACGCCTGGGCGATCGCCGCGGTGAGCGCGACCATCCGCTCCCGGCGGGAACCGGGCCCGGGCGCGGGCACCAGCACCAGGCGCCCGCGGTAGCGGCGGCCCTTCGTCCGGCGGGCCGCCCCCGCGTAGACGGGGACGCCCGTCTCGATCGCGAGCAGTGCCGGGCCCGCGGGCATCGGCGCGCGATGGCCGAAGAACGGGACGGGGATGCCGCTGCCGGTGATGTCGCGGTCCGCCACCATGCCCACCGATTCGCCGTGCCGCAGGCGGCGCAACAGCGCGCGCCGCGCGTCCGCGATCGGGACGATGTTGACACCCACCCGGCTGCGGGACTCGATGAACCAGTGCTGCAACCCCGGGTCCGCGACAGTCTCCATGGGGGCCGTCACGCGGTGGCCGACGAGGTGCGAGACCTCGACCACGGGCAGCTCGATGGCTCCGAAGTGCATCCCGACGATGATCACCGACCGGCCGCTCTCGAGCGCCTCCCGGACCTCGCCGGGGGTCTCCACGTCGATGCGGGCGAGCGCGGTCTCGATGTCGTAGCCGCCCGTCCGGGCGACCTCGAGGTAGTAGCGGACGGCATGGCGGAACGACGCGCGGACCATGCGCTCGAGCGCGGCCGGGTCGGTGGCGGCCCGGTGGGCGAGCTCGGTGCCGCGCCCGGTGGCGGCGAGGCCCGTGCACACCCGGCCCAGGTTCGCGCGCGCCTGGGCGGCCCGGGGCGGAGCCAGCCGGTACCAGAGCTCGCCGATCGCGTCGGCGCCGGCGACCAGGGGCGCCTCCGGGAGGCGCGCCAGCACCGTGGCCGCGGCCACCAGGAGCCGCGCGCGCAGCCCGATGCGGGTCGGAGCCGGGGATGCGACCCGACCCGGCGTGGGCTCCGGCGGGGATGCGACCCCACCCGGCGTGGGCTCCGGCGCGGTCGCCCCGGTCACGAGCCGCCCGCCTCCGTGAGGTCCGTGTCCCGCACGGCGCCGCCCGCCAGCATGCGCCCGGCCCGGTCCTCAAGGTGCCGCGCCTCCTCGGGGTCGTGTGGCCACATCGGCTTGAAGCTGTACCACTGCTCGGGTGCAGCGGCGACCGTGCTCTGCAGCGCGTCGGCGACCCGCTGGGTCGCACGCTGGAGATCGGCCTGGTGCGACGACGGCACGAGGAACGGCTCGTGCAGCTCGATCCGGAACCGGCCGTGGCCGGTGCGCCGGATTGCCAGCGGGGCGATGAGGGCGCCGGTCTTCGCTGCCAGCGTGGCGGGCCCCGCCGGGAGGGTCGTCCAGTGGTCGAACAGGCGCACGGGGATGCCGTCGGGCCGGTACCCCCAGTCGATGAGCAGCGCGAGGATCTCGTTCCGGCGCAGCACGGTAAACAGCTCGCGCAGATTGCGCCAGGGGATGATGTGGACACCCCACGACTCGCGCTGCCGGCGGAGCAGCTCGAACAGCTCGGGGAACGACGAGTCGTCGGCCACCACGTTGGCGGGATAGCCGCGGTGGGCGATCGCGGCCGCGATCGCCTCGTTGTTGCCGACGTGTCCGGCGACCACGATCATCGGCCGGCCGGACCCTGCCCACATGGCGGCGAGCCGGTCGATGCCGTCGCCTTCGACGCTGTCAGCGAGCTCCTCGGGCGGTCGCGAGGGCAGCCGCATCAGCTCCACCATGTACGTCGCGTACTCGCGGTAGGCGCGCAGGGCGAGGCGGCGGACGTCCGGGTGCCCGGGCGGGAGCCCGAGCACGCGGCCATAGTTGATGTTCGAGGAGCGCCGCTTGGCCGGCCAGGCGAGGTAGCTGCCCTGGGCGGCCGTGCCGATCACGGCCCGGGACAGGCGCGGCGGCACGTGCGAGAGCACGGCTGACGCGCCCTTGTAGCCGACGATCGCCGCTCGCTCGATGACGCGCGGCGGGGAGGAATCGAGGCGCCGGTGGGGCGCCTCGAGCCTGCGGTCCCGCGGGGTCACTTCGTTGCGGCGGCCTTGGCCTTCGCCTGGCCCGCGAGCGCCTTGGAGTCCTTCTTCGACTCCTCGGTACCCACCAGCGTCTCGTTGTCCTCGCCCCGGATGAACGCCTCGACGCGGTTGTACGCGATGTCGTCGTGGATCTGGATGGGCGGCGACTTCATGAAGTAGCTCGACGGTGCCACGAGCGTGCCCTTGAGGCCGCGGTCGAGGCCGATCCGCAGGCACCGGATCGCGTCGATGATCACGCCGGCGCTGTTGGGGCTGTCCCAGACCTCGAGCTTGAGCTCGGCGTTGAGCGGGACGTCGCCGAACGTCGTGCCCTCGATCCGGATGTGGCACCACTTGCGGTCCTTGAGCCAGGGCACGTAGTCCGAGGGGCCGACGTGG
>MGOE01000098.1:5574-12417 GCA_001797035.1 Chloroflexi bacterium RBG_16_72_14 | reverse complement strand
TCCCATCAGGCGACCTGAGGTTGGAGCGGAGTAGGTCACATGCCATCAGCATCGTCCCGGTGCCGCTCGCGCCGTCGGCGAACACAGACTCGGCTCCGCTCACGATCGAGGGACGCTACGCAATCGGAGCAGTAGCGCTGAGCGGGCGAACGACGCTCCGCCGTCTGGTGACAGCGTCGACACTCGAGCAGCGCTGCCTTCAGCCAGTCGCGCGATCGGCGAGGATGGGGGAGTGATAATTCGGCCGAGCGGTGGCCTCGCGCAATCAGTACACGGCCGGCTCCGGCCCGCCGGAGCCACTTGCTTACTGAATCCGACCGGTTAACACCGTCGTCGGATGCCGTCCGCCAGATGGCCACGGCGTGCTCCTCGCGGCCGTCCACGGTGACCCGATCCATGAGGTCGCGGACCCAGGCGACTCGCGTGTCATGGCCGGACCTGACGGGCTGGGTGAGTTCGACACGTTCGTCGCCGGGCAACCGCCCCATCCGAACTGGACGCTGACGGGTCTGCGCGGCACGGGCAAGACCGTGCTTCCGCCGGCGTCCGAGTCGTCGCAGTCATTCGCCGTGAATCTGCCCGCCGGGGTTCGGCATGGTGGGGCAGGGTAGCGCGCCCGCCGGCAGGAACTGCACCACGCCGTTGGACGCCTCGTTTACGAGTGCAGGCGATGCCGCGTGGCAGTGCGCCTGCGCCCACGCCTTGGAGATCGGCTTGGTGAAGCCCTCGCCCGCCCCGTTGGGGTTCACCGTCTGGGTGTGAGCCAGCGCCGAACCTGCGAGGAGGAGCGCCAGCAGGCTCGCGCCGAGCAGGGCGTGGACGAATCGCTGGATTGATCGACGAAACGGATGCATGGGTGTTACCTCCCGTTCATGAATGAGAGTCAGCGGTTGGGTCCCGAGATCAATCCTGCACCGGGCTCACGCGAAGGCGACCGACCTCGCCCCCGCGACGATCTCCTCGACCACCTTGGCGGCGCCGACGATGCGCGACCCCTGCGCAACGCTCTCCTCGCCGATTCCGCGCGGCTTCGTGCAGGCCCCGCACAGCCACACCTGGCCGCCGTTCGCGACGAACTCCTGGTACAGCTCAGCCAGTACGGGCAGGCCCGGATAGGCGATCCCCGCGGTGCCGCCCTCCGTCCCAAGCCAGACAGCGTCGATCGTGCAGAGCACGACCGCGTCCTGGCCGGCCGTCGCCGCGATGTTCGCCGCGACGAAGGGGAGCGTGGCCCGCTCCGGATCGTCCTTGCCGTACGTGCAGTTGAAGATCAGCTTGTCGTTCATCGTCCTCGCTCCATCGTGATCACGAGGCGCCCGTCACCGGGTGCCTCAACCGAACGAACCGTGTGGCCCATCAGTCGGGCCAGGGGGGGCAGGTCCTCCTTCGCCGCCGGGTCGCGCGCGGTCACCACGAGGACGTCACCGATCGGGATCGCGCCGATCCGCCGCCGGAACTCGGTGGCCAGCCCGTCGGCACAGCCCATCGTGCCGGCGTCGAACGCGTGTGTGCTCGACGACATCAGCGCCTCGGGGTCGCCGGTGGGCCGGAATCCGGAGCACAGTAGATCGATCGCTGCGATCCGCCCGTCCTCATCCACGTCCAGGTACAGCTGCTGTTCGATCACCTCCCACCGTTCGTGGTCGCGCAGCAGGAAGCGATACCGGGCTGAGATCCGATCGGCGAGCGGCTCCACGCGGACGCTCTGAACCGTGAATCCGTCGGCGTCACCGAACCACTGAAGGAACTTGGCGGCCACTGCGGCCGCGCCCACGATGTCGCCTGGCCCAGGCGGGACGAGGTAACGGAAACGGGCGTCGGCGGCCAGGGCTCCGGCGATCGCTTCGAAGGCTCTGGCGGCGATGGCCTCCACGAGCCGCTTCGCTGCGTCCAACCTGTCCTCCTGGGCCCCCGCGACGTCGGCCGCGTGGCTGCCGTCGGGCAGGCTGTTGCGCACGTCGATGGACAGAGCCATCCGTCCTCACCTCCTTTCAGCCGCCCAGGCTAGAGAGGGCACCGTTCCGCTACCGTTCCGCTGGTCCCACTGGTCGGGGTCGGGGTCAGCCCGTAGGATGACCTGCGTGAAGACGCTGGCGTCCCAGCTCCTCGGCCGGTTCTCGGTTGCGGTCGACGGCGTCGCGATCTCGGGCGACGAATGGCGCAGCCGCCGCGCGGCCGACGTGGTGAAGCTGCTCGTGCTGGCTCCTGGCCACCGGATGCATCGGGCGCAGATCATGGAGGCGCTCTGGCCCGAGAGCGACCCCGATGCCTCCGGCACCAACCTCCGAAAGGCCGTGCACTTCGCCAGGTTGGCGATCGGCGACGGGCAGGCGATCGTGAACGAGCGTGGCGTGCTCGTGCTGGGGCCCGGTGCCTCAGTCGAAAGCGACGTCGAGCGCTTCGAAGCCGCCGCGCAACAAGGGCTGGACGTCGGCGACAGGGCTATGTGTCGGGCGGCGGCGGATCTGTATCGCGGCGAACTCCTGCCGGTCGACGTCTACGAGTCCTGGTCGGTCGAGCCGCGCGCACGCCTGCGCCGGCGCTACCTGGAGGTGCTGCGCGCCGGAGCGCTGTGGGATCGGCTGGCCGACGAGGACCCCACCGACGAGCGGGCGGCGCGCGCGCTCATGCGCGCTCACCTCGAGGCCGGCGAGCGCCGGGAGGCGATCCGCAGCTTCGAGCGGCTGCGCGAGGCGCTCCGCGATCATCTCGGTGTCGGGCCGGACCCGGCGACCGTCGCCCTCTACGAGGACGTGCTTGCCCTCGAGGGCGCCGAGCCGCCCACGAATACCGAGCGCGCACACGCGCTGCTCGCGTGGGCCCTGGTGCACATGAATCGCCACGACATCGCGGAGGCGGAACGAGCAGCGGCAGAGGCGCGCGCGATCGCTCTCGACGCCGGCTTGGGGCGTGAGCTCGGTGAAGCCGCGGTGATCCTCGCCAAGGTCGCGATGGCGCAGGGGAGGTGGCGCGAGCAGTTCGCGGAGGAGCTGGCGGAGTCGATGCGGATGCGGGCCAACATGGAGCCGATCGTCTACGACGCGCACCTGTGCCTCGCCGAGTACTACCTCACTGGCCCCGAGGGCTATGACACCGTGGCGGAGTTCGCGCGCCAGATGATGAGGATCGCCGAGGAGGCGGGCTCGGCGACCGGCGGGGCCCTGGCGCTGCTCATGCTGGGCGAGGCCGAGTTGCTCGGCGGCCGCCTCGTTGAGGCCGAGAAGCACCTCAAGGAGGCGGCGCAAGCGAACGACCGGGAGGGCTGCATCTCCGGCGCCGCGCTGGCGAGGCAACGCCTGGCCGAAGCGGCCGTCAGCCGCGGTCGCCGGTACGAGGGCAACCGATTGCTCAACCGGGCGCGGTCGCTCGCCCACCGCTCCGACATCGCCACTCACCTGTTGGTGCGAGTGTTCGGCACGATGATCCAGGCCGCCGCGGATCCGAAGGAGGCTGTCAGGGTCCTGCGCGAGGCTGAGCGGGAGCTCGCCCAGATGGAGGCGTGTGAGCCGTGCTCGATGGGATACCTGACGAGTGCGGCAACGGCCAGCGCGCGAGCCGGCGAACTGGATCGTGCCCGCTCGTTCATCGGCGAGGCAGAGCGCATCGCGGGCATGTGGCAGGGCGGCCCGTGGACCGGGGCAGTGTGGGAGGCTCGCGGCAACCTCCGCCAGGCTGCGGGCGAGCACGAGCAGGCGCGTGCGATGTTCCGGGAAGCGGCGGAAGCCTTCGCGCGCGCGGGAAATCAATCGGATGCCGCGCGCTGCCTTGAGTCTGCCGCCGGGTCCGCGACGAGAGCATAGGGCGCGAGGGGCGGCACGGCTAGCCGCAATACCGCCTGCTAGCGCTAACAGATCGTGGGCTGCTGCGCGCCGGATCGCCCGCGGGATCTCGGTCAGTACGAGCTCGCACGACACGAGGTCGGCGTCGACCAGGAACGTCCGGAGCGTGTGGCTTTCGGGTTCGTCGCGCACGAGCTTCACGAGCGCCGACGCATCCGCGTAGAAAAGCGGCACGTTCAGCGCTCGCCGCGGATCTCGTCGAGTGCGCGACTCAGGGCGTGGGGGTCGCCATCCATCGAGAGCGGTGCGGGCAGCCCACGACGGATGGGGCGGACAACCCTTCCGTCCGCGATCAGCCGATCGAGGGCCGCGCCGGTGCTGGGTGGAGGACCGAGCTCCGCGACCGGTCGATCGCGGTCGGTCATCCCCATCGGGCGGTCGCCTCGTCGATCAGGACCGGAACGCGGCGTGGGGTGGCGAAACTGGTGACCAGACCGGTCAGGAATCGAGAAGCGCCGGTCACCGAGCCGCACCTAGCATGACCCCACGACCGTACGCACCGGGTCGATTGCCCCACGACGTCAGCAGGAACGGCCGCAGCGACGGCGGCAGCCGAGTATCAGGGTCGTCCCCATCAGATCTCACAGAGAGGAAACCAGCAATGAAGGACACGCGGAAGCCCGCCAAGCGCACCGCCGCGATCGACAAGACGTCCGTGGGTTGGACGGACGACGAAGTAGCCGCGATGAAGCATCGCGCCCAGGAGCTGAAGGCGGAAGCGCGCGCGAGCAAGAACAGAGCGGACGGGGAACGCGACCTGCTCGCGGCGATCGACGCGATGAGGGAACCGGATCGCGCCATGGCCAAGCGGCTCCATGCCATCGTCGAGGCAAATGCGCCGGCCCTGTGGCCCAAGACCTGGTACGGGATGCCCGCGTATGCCAGGGACGGCAAGATCGTCTGCTTCTTCAAGAGCGCGGAGAAGTTCAACTCGAGGTACGCGACGTTCGGCTTCGAAGAAGCGGCCAACCTCGACGAAGGCGCCATGTGGCCGACTTCCTTCGCCCTGACGGAGTTGACCGCCGCCGACGAGGCACGGATCGGCGCGCTCGTGAAGAAGGCGGTGAGCTGAGGCCCGGGCTGGCCACTGGGCCTCGCTTCCAGTACGAGTCCGTGCACCTTCTTCGACTCGTCCCCACCCTGGAGGGGCGAGTTCAACTGGGTCGAGCAGGCATTCGTCCTGCACCACATGCAGTCGTCTGTGGCACGATCTCGGAGGTGACCAGCAGACCCGCCGCGTCGCAGCACCTGCGCGACCTCGCGCGGCTGCGCCGCGTTCGCGACCGGATCGACCGGGAGTACGAGCAGCCGCTGGACGTGGAGGCGCTCGCCCGCGGCGCGCACATGTCGGCCGGGCACCTCAGCCGCGAGTTCCGGCTTGCCTACGGCGAGTCGCCGTACGGCTACCTGATGACGCGGCGGATCGAGCGCGCGATGGCGCTGCTGCGTCGTGGCGACCTCAGCGTCACCGAGGTCTGCTTCGCGGTCGGCTGCTCGTCGCTGGGCACCTTCAGCAGTCGCTTCAGCGAGCTGGTCGGGATGCCGCCCAGCATCTACCGGCGCGAGGCGGCAGACGCGACGGCGGGGATGCCCCCGTGCGTTGCGAAACAGGTGACCAGACCGGTCAGGAATCGAGAAGCGCCGGTCACCGAGCCGCAGCTAGCATGACCGTCATGGACCTCACCATCCACCAGGCCTATCTCCCGCATGACGACCCGGACGCAGCCCTGGCCTTCTATCGCGACACCCTCGGCTTCGAGGTCCGCAACGACGTCGGATACCGCGGGATGCGCTGGATCACGGTCGGCCCCCCCGGCCAGCCCGGCACGTCGATCGTCCTGCATCCGCCGGCCGCCGACCCCGGCATCACGGACGACGAGCGCCGCACCATCGCCGAGATGATGGCCAAGGGCACCTACGGCGCCATCAACCTGGCCACCAGGGACCTCGACCGCACCTTCGAGCGGCTGCAGGCCAGCGACGCCGACGTCGTCCAGGAGCCGACGGAGCAGCCGTGGGGGGTTCGCGACTGCGCCATCCGCGATCCCGCGGGCAACCTGATCCGCATCCAGGAGCTGCGCTGAACCGTCCGGCGATCGCCGCCGTGACCTGCGCAGACGGCACCCTGAGGCGCTGAGACAGCGGCACGGACTGAAGAGCCGTTGAGGCGAACCGGTGTTGTCGGCTACCGTCAGGGCATGCTTGCCCCCGGCGTCATGCTCGCGGGTCGCTACCGCCTCGGCGAACAGCTCGGAACAGGTGGGATGGCGACCGTCTACCGTGCGGTCGACATCCGCCTCCATCGCGAGGTGGCGATCAAGCTCCTGGCACTCGACCGGGCGTCGAGCCCGACCATCGCCGAGCGGTTCCTGCGCGAGGCGCGGGCGATGGCCGCCCTCAACCATCCGGCCATCGTTGCGATCTTCGACGTCGAGTGGTCCGCGCCCGGCGGCGAGCACGGACCCTTCCTCGTGATGGAGCTGGTTTCCGGCGGTACCCTCGCCGAACGCCTCACCACCGAACCGCGTCTCGGCCCGGAGATGGTCGCCGATCTGGCCGATCGGATCGCATCCGGGCTCGCCGCGATGCACGCGGTGGGTCTCGTCCACCGTGACGTGAAGCCCCAGAACATCCTCCTCGGTCCCTCGGGGCCCAAGCTCGCCGATCTCGGGGTCGTCCGGCTGACGGATCCCGCAACGATCCCGGCCTCGGAGCTGACTGCGACGGAGACGACGCTGGGCACCCTGCGGTACCTCGCCCCCGAGGTCCTCCACGGGGAGCCGGCCGGACCACCGGCCGACACCTTCGCGCTCGCGATGGTCGCCTTCCAGGCCCTCACCGGTCAGTCGCCACGGCCCGCCGTCACGCTCGGCGATCTGATCGACGTGGCCGATCTCCCAGCTCCGCTCGTCTCGGCGGTCGCACCCGAGCTCGGCCGGACCTACGACGTGGCGTTCACGGCGGCGCTCGATCTCGATCCGCGCCGGCGGGCCGACGTCCTGAC
>MGOE01000098.1:978-5523 GCA_001797035.1 Chloroflexi bacterium RBG_16_72_14 | reverse complement strand
CCCGCCCATGACGGCGGCCGCGGCTGCCGTGGCCGACGCCACGACCGAGCGGGTCGCAACGGCTCGGAGGGACCGGGCGGTCGCCGCACCGCATCGACCCTCGAACCGGCACGGATTGGCGGCCCTGGCTGGGCTCGCCCTCGTCGTGACGGTGAGCCTGTTTGCGCTTGGCTCGATCGCCTCCCGCTTCCTCGCGACAGGCGCCACCCCGTTGCCGGACGACCCTGCAGCGTCGAGCACCGCGATTGTCGGCGTCGCGTCTCCCAGCTCGAGTTCGAGCCCGTCGGCGTCGCAGCAGTCCTCGCCGAGCGAGCCGCCCGAGCCGACCGAGAACCCGCTCGATGCCGCGATCGCCGACCTCCGGGCCGCGATCGAGGGCGCTCGCGGCGGCGGCGACCTGAAGGGCAAGGACGTGAACGACCTGTTCAAGGATGTTGCCGACATCGAACGAGCGATAGCGGACGGGAACGTCGACGCGGCAGGCGAGAAGGCCCGGAAGCTCGAGGACCGCGTTCGCGGGTTGATCGACAAGGACGAGGTCGGCGGCGAAGCAGGCGACCGCCTCCTGGCTGCCGCGACGACCCTGGCTCGTCTCCTGGCGTCGGGTTGACGCCGGCTTCGCCGGGTCGGCCGTCCTCCGCACATCGCCCGCCCGATCTGAACGTGCTCCCGAGCGCGCGACGGGGATGGCCGCCTGCGCACGCGGAGGTCCACCCCGGTCAGGCTCCCGGAACGCCAGTCGTGAGATCCCGCGGGTCGGTCGCCTCGACGCCGCGCAGCTGCGGCAGGACGCGGTCGTGGGGCCCGTGACCGCCCGTGCGCAACCCCTGGGTCGAGCTGGCTAGGCCCGGCCGACGCCTGGTGCGGGCGCCCGGGCAGCCAGGACCCGGCCCTTCCCCGGTCCGCCGCCGGGGCTCGGCGCGTCGCCCCACGCGTTGGCGATCAGGAACAGCGTCCTCCCGTCCGGGCCGCCGAGCGCGCAGGCGAAGCAGCCGCGGTCGAGGTCGATCCGCTGCAGCACCTCACCGCCCTCTCGAACGCGCACGGCGCGCTGGTTGCCGACGTCGCCATACCAGATCGCGCCCTCGGCGTCGAGGCAGATCCCGTCGGGATGGTCGTCCACCTCGGCCCACACCCGCCGGTTCGCCAGCCCGCCGTCAGGCGCAATGTCGAAGGCCGTGAGCCGCTGCCCGTAGGACTCGGCGAGGATCAGCGTCGAGTCGTCGGGGGTCACCACCATGCCGTTCGGGAAGGCCACCCCGTCGGCGACCTGCCGCACAGCGCCGTCCGGGGTGACCAGCGCGATCAGCCCCGGCGCGAACTCGGCCTCCGGGAAGTCGAAGCCGATGCTGTTGACGTAGGCGCTGCCGTGACCGTCGACCACGATCTCATTCCAGGGGTGCTCGGACAGGCCGGCCAGGTCGGCGTGGGTCGCCAGGGATCCGTCGGGCTCCTGGCGCAGGACGCGTCGCTGGCTCGAGTCCACGATGAGCAGCCGCCCATCGGGCAGATGATCGATGCACATGGGGAAGGATGGGACGCGGGCGACGACCTCGCTCCGGCCGTCGAGGTCGAGGGCGATGACCTCGCCTGCGCCCCAGTCCGAGAACCACAGCCGGCCGTGGTGCCAGCGTGGCGACTCGGGGAACGCGAGGCCGCTCATCAGCGGCTTCAGCTCCCCATGACGCTCGATGCTCATGACGGGCTCTTGGGCGAGAGGTAGTCGGGGGCGGGCGCATCGATCCCGTGGTCGTCGACGGACCAGGCCACGTCCGCGTTGACCGCGACGACCCCCGGGACCATCTCGATCATCGGCGCGATCATCGCGGCCGTGGACCGGCGTTCCACCCGCCCCTTCACCGTGGCCACGCCGTCGACGACGCTCACCGCGAAGCGCTCGGGGTCGATCCACAGGGCGTGGAGCAGCACCTCGTTGCGGATCGCGTCCACGAGCTCGTCGTCGGTGCGCACGAACGTCCTCACGACGTCGGCCCGGGTCACGATCCCCACCAGGCGGTCGTCCTCGGTCACCGGCAGCCGGTTGATCTTCCGCTCGACCATCATCGTCGCCGCGACGTTGACCGGCTTCGATGCGTCGATGGTGATGGCCGGGGCGGTCATCGCATCGCCCGCGGTGCGGGCCTCGGCCTTGGCCAGCAGCTGGCGGGTCTCCTCGGACTCGCCGAAGATCCGCGCCAGCGGCCGGTGACGGACGGCGTCCGGGTCCGTGCCCTTCATCAGCAGGTCCCCCTCGGACACGATGCCCAGCACGCGTCCGGCCGGGTCGACCACCGGCAGCCCGCTGATCCGGTGCTCGACCAGGATGCGGGCGACCTCCTTGAGCGGGGTCTCGGGCCGGACGGACAGGACCGGCCGGGTCATCACGTCGCGGACGGTCTTCATCGGGGATCGACCTCCTGCGCTGGTGGCGGGTCCGCGCGGGGCTCGCGGACTGGTCGCATCGTAGCCGCCGGCGCGGCGCGCGCCCGTCAGGTCCGGGCCACCACCTCGTCGAGGTAGGCCGCGATCGCGGGCACGTCCCGGAGCCGTCGCTCGAAGTAGGCGTTCACGGCCTCGAGCGCCTGGTGCTTGACGTCGTCGACGGCGGTGGTGCGCTCCGCCGAGCCGCGACCCCCCTGGAGGTTGTCGCGGACCTCGAGCAGCCGGCGGACCATGTCGGCCTCGGAGCGTCCCTCGAGGGCCGAGATCGCCGACATGATCAGCTGGTCGGTCTGCTGGACCATCGTCTCGGTGTCGAACTCGGCGCCGGGCCGGTCCGCCTCGTCCAGCGTCCGGATCAGCGCCGCGACCTGGTACAGCACGGTCGTGGGCTCGTCGAACAGCTCGCGCAGGTAGACCGCCTCCGCGTACCGCCCGGTGAGCCGGAAGATGTTGTACAGGCGGCGCGCGACCTTGCCGTGGTTGGGGTCCAGGGTCGTGTACTTGACGACCTCGTGCTCCAGCTGCTCGACATAGTCCTCCACGGCGTCGGGCGAGAGCTCGCCCACGATCCGGGTGAACAGGGGCAGCGACTCGGCCTCGAGGTACACCTCCTGAAAGTAGGGGTCCACGACGCCGTCGAGGGCCGTGATCGTCCCGTCCGGGGCTTCCCAGGTCACGTCGAGCATGTTGGAGGCGTTGGCCAGGGCCCGCCGCGCCGGGTCGGCCACGATCCAGTCGAGCTTGCACCAGCCGGGGTCGGCGGCGACCTGGTCCCAGGTCAGCGTCTCGGGCGTCCCGTCCCGGACGACCTCGATCGCACCCGCGGCGACCTCGTCGGCCGTCCACGAGACCGGGCCGCCGGCGTGGACCGGTCGGCCGTCACGCTGTCCATCGAACGGGTAGCTGCCGAACTTGACCTCCCACAGCCGGAACGTGGGTCCCACGCGGGTCCCGAGCGCCTTGTCGCGCATCTCGCGGGCCAGGATCTCGCACGCCTGCTCGCGGGTGGGAGCGGCGATGTGGATCCGCTCGAAGTAGTCGCAGTCGCCGGGGAACGACTGGACCTTGCCCTGGGCGGCCGAGCCGGACAGGGCGAGCGCGGTGCGGACCTCGGGTGGCCGATCCGGGAACCCCACGACTTCGCCGATGGCGCGGAAGCGGGCGAGATCCCGGGCCGTGAAGTCGAGCATCGACACCCGGTGGCCGAAGATGCCGCTGTCCACGTCGACGACGATGTCGCCGCCCAGGGCCTCGGCCTCCATGGCGGCCATCCACTGGGCGGCCTCGGCCTCGTCGATCTCGACGCCCAGGCGCCGGGCCGACTCGATCACCCCCGCGAGCGCCGCCTCGCCCCCGGCCGCCTCGCCCCCAATCGTGTCCGCCATCGCTGGCCCTCCTCGCGGTCGCCCGGTCCCGCCCGGGCAGTGGGTAGTATCGATCGCGTCCCCCGCCGAGGAGTGCCGTGACCGCAGAGACCTGGATCAGCGTGGACACCGAGACGTCCGGCCCGACGCCCGCGACCGGCAGCCTGCTCGCGATCGGGGCGTGCCTCGTCGACGACCTGGAGGAGGGGATCGAGCTGCTCCTGCGCCCGGACACGTCCCGGCCCTGGGACGCGCAGGCGGCATCCGTCCACGGCCTGGACCGCGAGACCCTGCTCCGGGACGGGCTGGCACCGAGGGACGCGATGGAGCGGCTGGCGACCTGGCTGGAGCGCGTCGTCCCGGCCGGGGCCCGCCCGGTGATGATCGCGCTCAACGCCCCGTTCGACTGGATGTTCGTCGCCGACGCGTGCTGGACGCACCTCGGCCGCAACCCGTTCGGACCCAGCGCGCTGGACCTCAAGGCGCTGTACCTGGGCCGGCACCTCGACGAGCTCGAGCGCTGGGCGGACACCGCGCGGGTACGGATGCTCGAGCGCTACCCGGTAGCGCTGCCCCACACCCACCACGCGCTGGACGACGCCCGCGAGCAGGCCCTGCTGTGTCGCGCGATCCGCGAGGGGCCCCGGTGGCCCGCCAGCCCGCGGTCATGAACGACCTGCGCGCCCATGCCGCGCCCGCAGCCGACGTCGCGGCGGCGCTGGGCGTCGACCCGGCACGC
>MGOE01000098.1:581-935 GCA_001797035.1 Chloroflexi bacterium RBG_16_72_14 | reverse complement strand
GTCCCAACGCCCTCGAGGATGCCCGGCGCGAGCCCCTGTGGCGGATGCTGGTCGAGGCGGCCACGGAGCCGTTCGTGCTGCTGCTCGCGCTGGCCGGCGGGCTGGCCATGCTCGTGGGCGAAGTGCGGGACGGCATCCTCGTCCTCGTCGGCCTGCTCCCGATCGTCGGCGCCGACGTCGTGACCGAGTACCGCGGCGAGCGCGCCCTCGAGGCGCTGCGCGACGCGTCGTCGCCGGTCGCGCGGGTGCGCCGGGACGGCGTCGTGTCGGTGGTGCCCGCCGCCTCGCTGGTGCCGGGGGACGTGGTCCTGCTCCAGGCCGGGGACATCGTCCCGGCCGACGTCCGCCTCGCCC
>MGOE01000098.1:0-406 GCA_001797035.1 Chloroflexi bacterium RBG_16_72_14 | reverse complement strand
TCGGCGCGGCGACGGAGTTCGGGCGCATCGCCGGCGGGCTTGCCGGCCGGGAGCGCCGGCGGTCGCCGCTCCAGCGCGAGCTGGACCGGCTGGTCCGGATCCTGCTCGTCGTCGCGATCGGGTTGATCGCGTTCACGACCGGCTCCGGGTTCCTGCGCGGCCACGCGCTGGGCGAGAACGTGCTGGCCGGCATCTCGGCGGCGATCGCGGCCATCCCCGAGGAGCCGCCGGTCCTGCTCGCGGTCGTCCTCGGCCTGGGCGCGTACCGGCTGCTCCGGCGCGGCGTCCTCGTCCGGCGGCTGAACGCGGAGGAGACGCTGGGCGCCGTGGACCTGATCGTCACCGACAAGACCGGGACGATCACCCAGAACCGGCTCGAGGTCTCGTCGGTGCGCCGGCCGGACGG
>MGOE01000097.1:875-5863 GCA_001797035.1 Chloroflexi bacterium RBG_16_72_14 | reverse complement strand
CCGGACGGTGGGCCACCAGCAGCACGGCGGCACCTCCGTCGGCGGCGGCGCGCACCGCGCGCATCACCGAGGCCTCGGCACCCGCGTCCAGGCCGGCCGTGGGCTCGTCGAGCAGCAGGACGGGCGCGTGCCGCACGAGCGCCCGCGCGATCCCCACCCGGCGCCGCTGCCCGCTGGACAGCCCGGATCCGCGCTCGCCCAGGGCCAGCGACGACGCCACGTCCGCCAGCCCGACGGCACCCAGCGCCTCGGCCACCGCCGCGTCGGACGCGTCGGGCGCTCCCAGCCGGACGTCGTCCGCGACCGTCCCGGCGAACAGCCACGGGGCCTGCGGGACCCAGGCCACGCGGGAGCGCCACGCATCGAGGTCCAGGTCGCGCACGTCGACCCCGGGCTCGTCCGTGCCCAGCCTGTCCAAGCCCAGCACGCGCACGCGTCCGGAGGTCGGGACGAGGAGGCCCAGGACCACGGCGAGCAGCGTGCTCTTGCCGGCGCCGCTGGCTCCCGTGACCGCTACGACCTCGCCCGATCGGACGACGAGCGACGCCGACGCCGGCGCGACCACGTCCCGCCCCGGCTGCTCCACGCTGACCGCCTCGATCGCCAGCCCACCGACCCGCTCCGGCGGCGCCAGCCCGGCGCCCACCGGCGCCAGCGGCGCGTCGATCACCGCAAACGCCTCGCGGGCGGCCGTCAAGCCCTCCTCGCTGGCGTGGAGCTCGGCACCCAGCCGGCGCAGCGGCAGGTACGCCTCGGGCGCCAGCACCAGCACGAACAGGCCCGCCTCGAGTGACATCCCGCCTGTCGCGAGCCGCAGCCCGACGCCCACCGCCACCAGCGCGACCGAGATCGTCGCCAGCAGCTCCAGGGTCAGCGCGGACAGGAAGGCGATCCGCAGCGTGGCCAGCGTCGTCGTGCGATAGGCATCCGTGATCCGTCGCAGGATCGCGACCTGGGCGTCCGCCCTCCCGTAGGCACGCAGCGTCGGCAGCCCGGCGACCACGTCCGCGAAGCGGTGGGCGAGCCGGCTGAGCGCCGTCCAGCGCCGTCGCCGGTGCGCCTCGGACATCCGCCCGATCAGCGCCATGAACACCGGGATCAGCGGCACTGTGAGCGCCACCGTGATCGCCGCCACCACGTCCACGGCCAGCAGGCAGCCCACGACTGCGACCGGCACCACCACCCCCAGCGCGAGCTGCGGGAGGTAGCGGCCGTAGTAGCCGTCGAGGGCGTCCAGCCCGCGCGTCGCCAGCAGCACGAGCTCGCCGCTCGCCTGCCCGGCCGCCCAGCGGGGCCCCAGCGCCACCGCCCGCGACAGCAACCTGACGCGCAGCTCCGCCTTGACGGCGCCGCTGATCCGCTGCGCGACGACCTCGGCCGCCCAGGACAGGACCGCTCGGGCACCCAGCACCAGGGCGAGCGCCGCCAACGGCACCGCCAGGGCGGCTACGCCCGCCCCGTCCAGGAACGCGCCCGTGATCGTCCGGGCCAGGAGCCAGGCCTGCGCCACGGCCAGGGAGGCGGCAGCGACCCCCAGCAGCACGGCCGCGGCGAGCGCGACCGACGCGACCCGCCCGGACGCGAGCAGCCGGCGGTGGGCCGGGCTCACGCGGACGACCGGGGACGCGGCCCGGGACGATGCCCGCGAAGACGCGGCCAGGGACGCGGCCGGGGTCGCGGGGCGCCGCTCAGGGCTCGACCGACGCCCGCGGGACCGTCACCCGCTTGCGGAACACCCAGTACGTCCACGCTTGGTAGCCGAGCACGATGGGCACGAAGACCACCGCCACCACCGTCATGATCGTGAGCGTGTACTCGGTCGACGCCGCGTTCGTCGTCGTGAGGCTGTAGGCGGCGTCCGTCGACGACGGCATCACGTCCGGGAACAGCGCCACGAACAGGCTCACCACGGCCAGCCCGATCGTGACCGCGGACCCGGCGAACGCCCATCCCTCGCGCCGCAACCGGCTGGCGACCAGCGCGCCCACGAACGCAAGCGCCGCGCCGACCGCGATCACCGTGGACACGGCGTCGCCCCGGATCGCCTGCGCCCAGAGCAGGAAGGCGACGGCGACGACGGCCGTGACCAGGCCCACCGGCAGGACCAGCGCCGCGGCCCGCTCGCGGATCACGCCGTCGGTCTTGAGCCGCAGGAACATCAGCCCGTGGGTCACGAACAGGAGCAGCGTGGTGAGGCCGCCCAGCAGCCCGAACGGGTTGAGCAGCGTGACCAGGTTGCCCGTGAACTGCTTGTCGGCGTCGATCGGCACCCCCTGGACGATGTTGGCGAAGGCCACGCCCCACAGCAGCGCCGGCAGGAAGCTGCCGAGCGCGATGATCCAGTCCCAGCGCCGCCGCCAGGCGGCGTCGCCGCGCTTGTTGCGGTACTCGATCCCCATGCCCCGCACGATCAGGGCCACGAGGATCAGGAACAGGGCGAGGTAGAAGCCGCTGAACAGCGTCGCGTACCACTCCGGGAAGGCCGCGAACGTGGCCCCGCCCGCGACCAGCACCCACACCTCGTTGCCGTCCCACACGGGGCCGATCGTGCGCAGCATCGAGCGCCGTTCGGGCTCGTCCCGCCCCAGGACCGGCAGCAGGATGCCGACGCCGAAATCGAAGCCCTCGAGCACGAAGTAGCCGATCCACAGGACGGCGATGAGCGCGAACCAGACGGTCGTGAGTTCCATCACCGTTCCCCTAGTACCCGAGCCCGAGCTCAGGCTCGGCCTCGTGCTCGAACCCCCGGTCCGACGTGGCCGGCGGCAGGCCGGCCCTGACACGCCGGATCACGAGGCCCACCATCACGACGGCCAGCCCGCCGTACAGGACGGTGAACCCGACCAGGGTGATCACCACCAGGAGCGTGTCCGTCGTGGGCGACACGCCGGCCGCGGTGGACATCAGCCCGTACACGATCCACGGCTGGCGGCCGATCTCGGTGAATATCCAGGCGAACGAGTTGCCGGCGAGCGGCAGGAACGGCAGCACGATCGCCGTCAGCACGGCGCCGCGGCCGGGCACCCGGCCCCTGCGCATCCCCCACAGGAACCACGCGGCGGCCAGTGCCGCCAGGGCGCCCGTGCCGATCATCCAGCGGAAGGTCCAGTACGTGATCGGCGTGTTGGGCGTGTAGTCGCCCGGGCCGTACAGCTGCTCCATCTGGACCTGGAGGTCGTTGATGCCCTCCACCCGGCCGTCGAACGTGCCGGTGGCCAGGAACGAGAGGACGTACGGGATCCGGATCGAGAACACGTCCTCGGTCCCGTCCGGGGTGCCGATGGTGAAGATCGAGAACGACGCCGGCTGCTGGGAATCCCACAGCGCCTCGGCGGCCGCCATCTTCATCGGCTGCTGCTCGGTCATGATCTTGCCCTGGACGTCGCCCGTGACCAGGACCGCCAGCCCGGACACGAGGACCATCGCGGCGCCTGCCTTGGCCGCGCCCCGGAAGGGGGCATCCTCCTCGCCCTTGCCGCGCAGCAGGCGCCACATCGAGATGCCGGCGACGAACGCGCCGGTGGTCATGAACGCCGCCGCGATCGTGTGCGGGAAGGTGATCAGCGCGGTCGAGTTGGTCAGGACCGCGAGGAAGTCCTTGAGCTCCGCGCGGCCGGCGGCCTCGTTGACCGCGTAGCCCACCGGGTGCTGCATCCAGGCGTTGGCGGCCAGGATGATGTAGGCCGAGATCGCGGTCCCGATGGCCGCGATCCAGATCGTCGCCAGGTGGACCCCCGGCCGCAGCCGGCCCCAGCCGAAGATCCACAGGCCCAGGAACGTGGACTCGAGGAAGAACGCGAGCAGCCCCTCGATCGCCAGCGGGGCGCCGAAGATGTCGCCCACGAACCGGCTGTAGCTGCTCCAGTTCATGCCGAACTGGAACTCCTGGACGATGCCGGTCACGACGCCGATGGCGAAGTTGACCAGGAACAGCTCGCCGAAGAACCGCGTCAGGCGCAGGTACTTCTCGTTGCCGGTCCGCCACCAGGCCGTCTGGAAGCCCGCGACCGTGAACGACAGCCCGATGGTCAGCGGGACGAACAGGAAGTGGTAGACGGTGGTGATCCCGAACTGCCACCGCGCGAGGATCAGCGGATCCACGGTGTTGCCTCGACTCCCTCTGGACGCGTGCGGATGATCGCTCTCCCTATCGTGCGCCCGGTCGTTGCCGGTTCATGGTGCGCCTGCACCATTTTCGCGGCGTCGTCGACCCTCCGACGAAACCCCGGCGTTGCTCAGACGAGGCCGCGGCGCATCGCGAGCAGGACCGTCTCGAGGCGGCTGCGTGCCCCCAGCTTGCGCCCGATGTTGGCGATGTGGTTGCGCGCGGTGAACACGCTGATCGTGAGCGACTCGGCGATCTCGTCGATGGTGGCGCCCTGCGAGAACAGGCGCAGGACCTCGAGCTCGCGGCGGGTGAGCGTCTCGACCATCGGCTCCTGTGCCCGGTCCGGGGCCTCGACCGGCATCCGCCGCATCACGGGCGCGGCGCCCGCCGTCTCGCGGAGCAGGTGGATGACGTGGAAGGCGCCGGCCGGGCCCTCCACCACGAGCACGCTGTTGGACAGGCACTTGGCGCTGCCGTCGCGGGCTCTTGCCGTGACCTCGTAGGCCGCGGTGCCACGGCCGCGGCGGGCGTTGCGGGTGACCGTGCAATTGCGGCCGCAGATCGGGTGGCCGTCCGGCTCGCGCCCCATCACGACCTGGTAGCAGGTCCTGCCCACGGCCTCCTCGGGCGAGAAGCCCAGCATCCGCTGGGCGGCGCTGGACCAGGCGACGATCCGCTGGCGGTCGTCGGTGACGAACATCCCGTCGCTGGCGGCGAGGCGGCCCACCCACGGGTCGGTGATCGTTCCCGAGTCGTGGCGCGGGACGCCGTCGTCGGCATCCGCGGCGAGTGGCGGGTCGTGCGGCACGCCGGGACCGGGCGCCGGTGGCTGGACTCGAACCCTCATCGGCCGATTATCGGGAAGCCTGCGGCGGGTCCC
>MGOE01000097.1:0-864 GCA_001797035.1 Chloroflexi bacterium RBG_16_72_14 | reverse complement strand
TCCCGATCCTGCGGGTCCGGTCCCGGCGCCAACCGGCCGAAACGGCCCATCCGGGAGCCGAACCCAGCCGTGACTCACCGGGTGCATCAGAAGCGCGACCAGCCTGGGGGAATCGGGCCCGGAGGACGCGTTGCGGGCCGCATGCCTGGGCGTTGGGGCCCGGCTTGGTGCGCCACCTGAGTAGGGGCACTGGATGAGGAGTGTCCACCGCGAGGCGGAGGCGCGAGGTCAGACCGAGCGGCGCCGCGGGCCCTCAGTGCTCCGTGCGGTCCTCGATCTCCCAGGCATGGTCCAGGGCATGCCATGCGATGCGCCGGGCCGCGTACCGCTGGGTCCACCTGCGTCCGGCGAGCGGCGAGCCGTCCGAGGGCGTTCCAAGGACCTCGAGCATCGCGGCGCGCAGCGCGGGGACCTCCGTCGGCCGGCTCGTCAGCCCGAGCTCGCGGGCGTACGCCGCATCCGCCTCGTTGACGTGGCCGACGATCTTCGTCCGGTCGCGTCCGCCGCCGCGGGGCCCCTTGCGGAGCTCCTCGGGGGCCGCAGCGGCGACGCGGTCGAATGCCGTCCAGGCCGCCTCCACGATCGCGGCCAGCCGCGCGGCCTCCACGGCGTCCAGCGGCGTCCGGTCCGCCTCGGCGATGCTGCTCGGGACGCCGAACTCCGTGCCGCTGCCGCCGGGCAGGCGCTCGACGACCTCGAGGTCGAGGGTGGCCGGATCGAACGCCAGCCCGGCCCCGGCGGCGACGCCCGCGATGCGAGGCGCCGCGGCGAGCAGCGCCTCGACCGCCAGGCCCTCGTCCTTGCCGCCCCGGACCCAGCCCGGCCAGTCAAGGGCGGCCACGAACACCCGCTTCGGCGTGGCCT
>MGOE01000096.1 GCA_001797035.1 Chloroflexi bacterium RBG_16_72_14 | reverse complement strand
GTTCAAACGACCGAAGCGGCCGCTCCGCCTCGAATCCGGTGCATACATGACCGGGTGCGCATATCTGGCACCGAAGTCGGGCCCACGGCGGCCGAACATGAGTCCGCGGTAATGTCCGGCGCGCCGCGCTCGCCCCGCGCCGCTCTCGCCCCGCGCCGCGCTCGCCCCGCGCCGCGCTCGCCCCGCGCCGCGCTCGCCCCGCGCCGCTCCGAACATCGGCCGGGCCTCCAGGTGCCCGGGCCGGCCCCCTACGAGGCGCCCGGGCCGGCCCCTTGCGTCGCCCGGCCACAGGCCACAGTCGCCCGGCCCCTCGGCGACCGGCCCCCGGCGTGTGCCCCGGCGCCGGCGCCGCTGGGACTACGATCAGGGTGCGATGGACCCTGCCACCCCCGGTCGCCCCGAGGATGCGGTCGAGACGGCCCGCCGGCTGTTCCTGGACGACCGCAACCTGTACGGCTGCGCGGAGACGACGTTCGTCGTGCTCAAGGCGGCCTTCGGGCTGGAGGAGCCGGCGGACCCGTCGCCGGCCATGGCCCTCAACGGCGGCGTCGCCTACGGCGGCGGGACGTGCGGCGCCATCTCCGGTGCCGCCCTCGCCCTGGGCATGCTGGCCGGGCGCCGGATCGCGGACCACGGGCACGCGAAGCGCGTCGCACGCGAGCTCACGGCGGAGCTGATGGACGCCTTCCGCGCCGCGCACGGCGCCGTCGACTGCCGCGACCTGCTGGGCCTCGACCTGCGGGCGCCGGGTGCCCACGAGGCGTTCATCGCCGGCGGCGCGTGGCGCGACCGGTGCATGGCCCAGATCGAGTTCGCGGTCGCCCGCACCGCGCCCCTCGCGGACGCGGCGACCTGGTGGGACGCCGTGGCGCGAATCGAGGCCGCGCCGTCCCGATAGACTGGTGCCCGACGGGCGACCGAGCGCGCGCCACGATCACGACCGGTCGGTCCGGCACGGGACGTCGCCCCGGCAGGGAGCCACGATGCCCGGCGACACCACGATCTCGCGCAGCGTCCTCGCCGACCAGGTGAAGGACCATATCCTGCAGGCGATCCTCGCCGGTCGCTTTCCGCCCCACTCGCGGATCGTGGAGACCCGGATCGCCCGCGAGCTGGGCACGAGCCAGGCCCCGGTCCGCGAGGCCCTGCGCGGCCTCGAGGCGCTGGGCGTGGTCGAGATCCTGCCCTTCCGAGGCGCCCGCGTGCGTCGGCCCGGCACCGGCGAGCTGCTCGAGGCGTACGCCGTACGCTCGGCGCTGGAGTCGCTCGGCGCACGCCTCGCCGTGCCCGCCCTGACGGACGCGGACATTGGAGAGCTCACCGGGTACTGCGACGAGATGCAGCGGGCCGCCGCCACCGGCGACCGGCACGCGGTGGCACTCGCCGACGCCGCCTTCCACGGCAAGCTGATCGAGGTGTCGCGGAACCTGACCCTCGAGCGGGTCTGGCGCTCCCTGGAGCCGTTCTCGCGCACGTACATCACGCTGGTCGCGCCCGGCGCCGACGCGACCTGGACCGCGAACCTCCACGGCCCGATCCTGGCCGCTGTCCAGCGCCGCGACCCGGAGCTCGTCGTGCGGGCCCTGGAGCGCCACTTCGACGAGGTCCGCGAGCACCTGGGGCAGGGCCTGACGGAGACCGGCCCGCTGCAGGCCGGGAACGGCGGCGCGGCGTCCTGATCGGCGCCCGGTCGCGCCGGGTCCTCGCTCAGCGTGACGCGGCGAGGAGCTCCCGCACCCGATCGCTGACGCGTGCCGCCGACAGGCCGTAGATGTCGAGCAGGGCGTCGTTGGGGCCCGACTGGATGTACAGGTCCTGCAGCCCGATCCGGTCGATCCGGGTGGGCCGGTGCTCGCCCAGCGTCTCCGCGACCGCCCCGCCGAGGCCGCCGATGACGGTGTGCTCCTCGACCGTGATCACCCGCCCCGTCCGGTCCGCCGCGGCGACGATCGCGGCCACGTCGAGGGGCTTGATCGTCGGCACGTGGACCACGTGGGCGTCGATGCCCTCGGCCGCCAGGAGCTCGGCGGCGTCCACCGTCCGCGGTGTCTGGGCGCCGGTGCTGACCAGCGTCACGTCGCGCCCCTCGCGGATGGTGACCGCCCGGCCGAACTCGAAGCGGTAGGACTCGTCGAACAGGCGCTGGGTGGCATCGCGGACCAGTCGGACGTAGACCGGTCCCTGGTACGCCGCCGCCCAGCGGAGGACCTGCGCGGCCTCCACGTCATCGGCGGGCGAGACCGTGACCATGCCCGGCATCGCCCGCATGATCGAGACGTCATCCACGATGATGTGGCTCATCCCGGTCATGCCGGTGAACAGCCCAGCGTAGCCCGGCGTGATCTTGACGTTGAGCCCGGTCTGCGCGATCAGCACCCGGATCTGGTCCAGCGGCCGGACGACCGCGAACGAGACGAACGTGCTGATGAACGGGATGAGGCCCATCGTCGCCAGCCCGGCCGCGACGCCCAGCATGTTCTGCTCCGCGATCCCCATCTGGAGGTAGCGGTCCGGGTGGGCCTGCTCGAAGATGTCGCCGCGGGTGGAGCTGCCGACGTCGCCGTCGAGCATCACGATCCGCGGGTCGTCGGTCGCCAGCTCGGCCACGGTCTCGCCGAAGATCTCCCGCATGGGGCGTCCCATCGGCAGGGTCATCGGGCCGCCTCCTCCGCAGCCGGCGCCGGTTCGCCGAGGTCGGCCATGGCCTGGGCGAACTCCTCGGGCTTGATCAGCCGGGTGTGCCAGAAGTAGTGACCCTCCATGAACGACACGCCCTTGCCCTTCACCGTGTCGGCGATGACGGCCGTCGGCCGCCCGTCGCCATGGGCCGCCTCATCGAGCACGCCCAGGATCGCCGCCATGTCGTGGCCGTCCACCTCGAGGACGCGCCAGCCGAAGGCGCGCCACTTGCCGGCGAGCTCACCCGGGACCTGGGGTGGCAGACGGCCGTCGGGTCCGTCCCCGTGCCAGCCGAACTGCTGGAGCCGGTTGTGGTCGATGATCGCGACCAGGTTGTCGAGCCGGTACTTCGCGGCCGCCATCGCGGCCTCCCAGACCTCGCCCTCCTGGCACTCGCCGTCGCCCAGCATCACGAACGCCCGGATGTCGTGGCCGGTGAGGCGCCCGCCGAGCGCGATGCCCATGGCGGCGGAGATGCCCATGCCCAGCGACCCGGTGGACATGTCGAGCCCGGGCAGCCGGGTCATGTCCGGGTGGCCCTGGAGCCTCGAATGGGCGGCGTCGAAGGTCAGCAGCTCCTCCTCCGGGAAGTAGCCGCGGAGCGCCATCGCCGCATACAGGCCGATCGAGCTGTGACCCTTGGACAGCACGAAGCGGTCCCGGTCCGGCCAGTCCGGGTCCTCGGGCCGGACCCGCATGGCGTGGAAGTACAGCGCCGCGAGCAGGTCAGCGGCCGACAGCGGCCCGCCCAGGTGCCCGCCCCGGGCGTGGTTGACGACGCGGACGACGTGGACCCGGATCCTGCGCGCGACCTCCTCGAGGCGCGCGACCTCCCCGGCGTCCGCGTGCGTCGTGGTCCCCGCCGAGGCGCCGCTCACGAAGCGCCGCCCTTCTCGTACGAGCCCGACACCACGGGCGGGGAGAACAGGCACACGAGCTCGAGCGGATCGGGGCCGTCCGCTTCGGTGGCGTGGAACGTGCCGGGCGAGACGTGGACCACGACGCCCGGCTCCACCTCCGCGACGCCGTCCGGGGTCACGATCCGGCCGCGGCCCGCCGTGCAGTAGATGGTCTCCTCCTCGGCGGGGTGGACGTGGCCCTCGGGCCGGGAGCCTGCCGGGAACACGGACACGCCCATGGACACGTTGCGGGCGGCGCTGTTGTGGGGGCCGAAGTACGAGTGCCAGGTGCGGCCGGGCAGGGGGACGATCTCGGCCTCGGGGCGCGCCACGCGCTTGATCATCAGATACCTCCGGCCGCGGGGGGACGGCCCGCGAGAACAACAATCGATTATCGAGAATACGCATCGGAGCGCCCCCGGTCAAGAGCCCGAGGGCCGCTGTGTCGTAGCCCGAGGGCCGCTGCCGAGGTCCGCTGCCGAGGTCCGCGACCGACGCGCCGCGCGCGAGAAGGGGGTCCTCCGCCGGTGGCGAGAGGACCCCCTTTCGACCCGTCCAGGACGGGCGCTACGCCGTTACCACTCGCAGAGGTTGGGCGGGTTCGCGGGGTCGCAGGTCGCCTTGGTCACGATCTGCTCGAGGATCTCCAGCCCCTTCGCGGCATCGAGGAGCACGGGCTCGCCGGTCGTCCCTGCCGCCGTGAACGGGATGTACGCCGGGGTGACGGCGTTGACGCCGCCCTCGGAGTACAGGCCGGGGCCGGTGACGCCCTCGTAGTCGACGTCCTTGCCGTCCCGGATCAGCTTCAGGCAGTCGGCGTACGTGTAGCACACCTCGCCCCCGTCGCCGACCGCGAACATGGCGGGCGCCCAGGCACTCGCCTTGTAGGAGCCCGCGGCCTCGACGGCGAGCGCCGTCTGGATCAGGAGGTCGTAGGTCGAGAAGGCGTACTGGCCCGTCGCGTCATAGGCCTTGTCCGTCTGTGCGTCCCACAGTGGCTGGAAGAAGTCCCAGGCCGGGGTTGCCTTGTTGGGTGCGAACGAGGGGAAGCCGATCCCCTTCTGCGATGCGATCGGGTCCTTGCCCAGCGTTCCGATGAACTCCGCCTCGGCCCACCCGGTCTCGCCGATCCAGTTGAGCGACAGGCCGGCCTCGGCCGCCCCCTTGATGATCGCGGCGGACTCCGTCGATCCCGCCTGGACGATGACGGCATCGGGCTTGAGGTCGGCGATCTTCTGGGCCTCGGCCCGGTAGGAGGGCTGATTGACCTGGACGTCGATCCGGGCCAGGACCTCGAGGCCCAGGATCTCGGCAGCCTTCCCGGCGGCGTCGGCGGCCAGCTGGAAGCCTTCGACCTGGGTGGCGAAGATCACGATCTTCTTGAGGCCCTGCTCGGATGCGTACAGGCTCCCGTAGGTTCCCAGGGCCTCGTCGAGGCCCTGCGCCCGGAAGATGGGCTCCGCGGCCTTGCCGCCGAGGTTGCCCGGGATGGCGCCGCCGTGGACCGAAGGCCCGAGCGGCGAATCGTTCTCCTCCCAGTACTCCATCATATAGTCGCGGTAGGTCCGGTACTGGTGAGCGATGCTCACCACGATCTCGGCACCGTGCTGCTCGAGGCAGATCTTGGCCGCCTCGCCCTCGTGGTCGTCCCCGATGTCCTCGGAGACGAGCTCCCACGTGCGACCGAGCGGCGGGTCGTCGTTGATGACCTCCTCGATCGGGAAGCGCACATCGTTGGTCAGCGCCTTCCCGTACGCCGCGAATGAGCCGGTGTAGTAGGCGAGCTCGCAGACCACCACCGGTCCGGTCTCCGGCGGCGTGGTCGCCTGCCCCGACGGGGCGGTCGTGGCCTGGCCCGACGGTGCCTCGGTGGCGGCACCGCCGCCGCAGGCGCCGGCGACCAGCGCAAGGACCGCGATCCCGATCAGGATGCGGCCGGACTTCGTGCTACCGACCCTCATTGCGTCTCCTCCTGTGTTGGTGCTCCGAAGGGGGTCTCAGATCCGGTGTGTTGCGGGACGCACCAGGGGTTCTCAGATCCGGTATCCCTCCTTGAGCTGCTGGGTCGTCAACTGGGTGGCGTCCATCACGGCGAACGCCTTGCCGAGGCTCAGCACCATCACCCGGTCCGCGACCTGGAGCGCCTTGGTGGCGTTCTGCTCGGCGAGGACGATGGCGACGCCCCTGGTCTCGTGGATCTCCCTGATCTTCTCGAAGAACATGTCGACGTACAGCGGCGACAGGCCGGCCGTCGGCTCGTCGAGCAGCAGCACCCTGGGGTCTTGCATCAGGGCCCGGCCGCAGGCCACCATCCGTGATTCGCCGCCGCTCAGGGTCCCCGCCTTCTGCGCCTGGAGGGCCCGCAGGTCCGGGAACAGGTCGAACACCTCGGCCATCCGCTCGTCGCGCGAGCGCGCGCCGATCATCCCGCCCACGTTGAGGTTCTCGAGGACGGTGAGATCGGTGAACACGCCCTTCTCCTGGGGGACGTAGCCGATTCCCCGGTCGGCCGTCTCGTACGGGCGCAGCGCGGACACGTCCTCGCCCTGGAACCGGATCGTCCCCGCCATCAGCGGGATGAGGCGCGCCAGGGTCGCCAGCAGCGTGGTCTTGCCCGCTCCGTTGGCCCCCAGCACGGCGAAGATCTCGCTGCCCACGGCGAAGTCCAGCCCCTTGAGGACGGTCACCCCGTGATAGCCGCTGCGCAGGCCCTCGACCTCGAGGGCGACGGACGGGGCCGCCTCAGACATGGCCTTCACCGAGGTACTTCTCGACGACGGTCCGGTTGGCGCGGATCTCGTGCGGGGCTCCCCGCAGGATCACGCTGCCCTCCGCCATGAACAGGACCTCGTCGCACAGGCTCCAGATGACGTTGAGGTCGTGCTCCACGATCACCACCGAGGTGCCGGCGGCGGCCAGGTCCTTGACCACCGTCATGACCTTGTCGGTCAGCTCGTCGGGCAGGCCGGCGGTCGGCTCGTCGAGCAGGAGGAACGAGGGTCGCAGGAGGAGGCAGCGGACGATGTCGAGCAGCTTCTTCTCGCCGGCCGACAGCGCGAACGCCGTCGGGTCCGCGAACCCGAAGTAGTCCAGGTAGTGGCGGATCTCGTCCTCGTGCCGCCCGAACACCGTCCGCTCGCTGAACACCCGGTGCGGCTGCTCGTACCTGGCCTCCGCCGCGGCGAGCAGGAGCGAGTCCCAGATGGTCAGCTTGTCGAAGTCCATGATCACCTGGTTGGACTTCACGACGCCGTGGTGCGCCATCCGGTGGGCGGGCAGGCTCGAGAGCACCGTCTCGCGTCCCCCGGCAGGCAGGAGCGAGATCGTGCCGCGGTCGAGCGGGGTGGAGTGCATGATCATGCGCATCAGCGTCGTCTTGCCGGCGCCGTTGGGTCCGATCAGGCCCTCGATCGGCTGGTCGCCCAGGACCAGGTCGTCGACGTCCACCACGACGCGTCCCGAGAAGCTCTTGACGGCCCCCTGGATCCGGATCCGGGGACGGGTGACGGCCGGGGCCACGACGACGTCAGCGACCATGGATCTTCCGCATCAGCCGGTCCCGCCGCATGTCGCCGAGGATGCCCAGCGGCCGGAACACGAGGACCAGGATCAGCGCGAGGCCGAACAGGGCCTCACGGAGCACGGGGATCGCCTGCGTGTACCACTCCCTGGGCAGTGGCAGGTAGGACTGGACCACGATGTCGAACAGCCCCACCGTGAGGATGACCCCGATCACCGCGCCCCAGACACGCGCCGTGCCGCCCAGGACGAGGCCCACCATGGCCGCGAGGGTGACGGCCACCCCGATGGTGCCGATGTCGAGGAAGTGGACGAAGACCCCGTTCATCGCCCCGAGGAATCCCATCGCCGCCGACGTGACGGTGAACAGCCCCAGCTTGGTCAGGAACGTCGACTTGCCGAGGCTGCGAGCGAGCGGCTCGCTGCCGCCGATGGCGATGAGCAGGCGCCCGTAGGGCGAGCGGTGGACCCACCAGACGTAGAGCAGGATCACGACCACGACGGCCGCCGTGATCGCCAGCCACAGGAACTCGTTCTGCTTCACCGTGCCGATGTCGTACGGGAAGCTCAGCCCGCCCATACCGCGGGCGCCACCGGTGAGGTCGTCCTGGGTGGTCGCCAGGATCTGCACGACCGCTGCGAACCCGAGGGTGCCCATGAGCACGCCGTCGGTGTCGAGGTCCGAGATGAGCCAGCCGATGAGGAGCCCGGCTACGCCGGCGGCAAGGGTCGCGGCGGCGGCGCACACGAGGAACTGCCAGGGATCCCCGAACGGCCAGTCGACCTGGACGTACAGCACGCCGTACACGTACATGCCGATACCCCAGAACCCGACGACGCCGAAGTTGGCGATCCGGCCGAGCCCGAGCTGCAGATGCAGGAGCAGCGCAAGCCCCATCACCATCGCGACGTCGAACAGGCCCGAGATCAGGAAGGCGTCGAGCCATTTGAGGTCCATCGCCCTACACCTTTGCCGTCTCGGTGAGCTTGGAGCCACGCACCTTGAGGATCACGACGAAGGCGACGATGAGCACCAGCTGGGCATACAGGACCTGGTCGAACTGGAGGGCCATCCCGGCCAGGGCGACGCTGGTGGCCACGCCCACGACGATGACTCCGCCCAGCCCCCAGCTCCCGCCCACGAGGGCGACCATCAGGATGAGCAGGAACTGCCGCCAGCCGAGCAGCGGGGATACCGACGCCCCGACGCCGTAGAACGCGCCGGCCAGCCCGCCGGCGACGCCCGCGATGAACCAGATAAGGGTGGTGACGGCGAGCGGCCGGATCCCGCTCACCCGGGCCAGGTCCTCGTCGCTCGCGAGGGCGCGGATCTGGAGGCCGAGCGTGGTCCGCTGGATGAACAGGTAGAGCAGCCCGGAGAGGATGGCCACGCTGAGCAGGGCGATGAGGCGGAACGACGTCACGCCGACGCCGAGGATCATGATCGTGTCCGGGGACGGGACGTCGTAGAAGCGCTCCGGGTAGCCGAACACGAACTGCAGCCCGTGGCGCAGGAAGATCGACAGCCCGAACGAGATGATGATCAGCTCCAGCGCGCCGACGTTGTGGTGCCTCGCCGGCCGGAACAGGGCGAGGTACGTGGCGACGCTCAGGGCGCCGGCGAGGATCCCGGTGGGGATCAGGATGGCGTAGAAGTCGAGGCCGTACGTGGTGTTGATCCACATCCCGAAGTAGGCCCCCAGCGTGATGGTCTCCGAGTACGCCACGTTGATCAGGCCGGTGAGGCGGTACAGCAGGGCGAAGCCGATCGCGGCGAGGACCAGCGGGGCGTTCTCGGTCAGGCCGATGACGAGGGACTGGGTGACGAACTCCATCAGGCGCCGACCTCAGCCCGGGGCGGGAGGCCATCGCCGCGCGTGACAGCGCACCGCTGCGATCCGTAGCCCTCCAGCCATGACCAACTGGTCACTCGCCAACCCTCGCGAGGGAGCCGGTGCGACCACCGCTCTTGGTTGATAATCGATTGTGCTTGATTGATAATCGATGATAGATGGTCGTTCGCGGGTGCGTCAACCGAGGATCATCGATTATCGAGGATAGTATTCGGCACGCACCGGGTCGCGCAAGGGATCATCCGCGACCTCGCCGGGCGGGGGCAGAGCCGGAGGGCACGATGGCGGCACACGCGGGCGGCGCGACGGAGGGCGGGCAGCTGGGCGGGCTGCTCCGGGTGCTGGCGGCGGCGGCGGCGATGGGCACCCTGGGGCCGGTCGCGGCCATCGCCTACGGCGAGGGCGTCGGACCCGCGACATTCAGCGCCCTCCGGGCCGGGATCGGCGCCGCGATCCTGGGCGCGCTCATCCTCTCGCGGCGCCAGCCGTCGGTCAGCCTCGCCCGGGTGGCACCGAGGCAGCGGGCCATGCTCGGGCTGGCGGTGGCCGTCAACGGCCTGATGAACCTCGTCCTGTTCTTCGCCTTCGGGGCGATGGCCGTGGGGCTCGTGATGGCCATCTTCTACTGCTACCCGGTGCTGGTGGCGGCGATGTCCGCCGTCCTCGGCCGGGAGCGGCTGACCCCGCTCCGCGTGTTCGCGCTCGCCATTGCCTGCGCGGGGCTCGCGCTCGTCCTCGGCAGCCAGCTCGGCCCCGAGGCCCACGCGACCGCGGCGGGCGTCGCCCTGGCCGCCGTCGCGGCCACCTGCCACGCGGTCTACCTGGTGGCGATCCGCGGCGGCTTCGACGACGTGCCCGCCGCCCAGGCCACCTCGCTCGTCCTCGCCGGGGGACTGGGGATCTCGGGCACGGCCGCGCTCGTCATCGGGGGTCCGGGGGTGGCCGGGCCGTGGCTCGCGGCGCCGGTCGCCTGGGCCGCGATCGTGTGCGCCGCGACGTTTGGTGCCCTGCCCAAGGTCTGGGTGATCGGTGGCGTGCGCCTGATCGGCAGCACCCGGGCGGCCGTGGCCATGACCGTCGAGCCGCTGGTCGCCGTCGTCGTCGCAGCCGTGGCCCTGGGCCAGCGGCTCACGCTGCTCGAGCTGGCCGGCGGAGCCGCGATCCTCGTCGCCGTGGTGCTCGTCCAGCTGCCGCCCCGGGCCGTGCCCGAGCGCGTGGTGGTCGAGGCGGCCTGAACGACCGGGGCTCGGCGGGGCGGACGCCCGGGCTCAGCGTGGGCGGACGTCCGGGTCCGGCAGGATGAGGTCGCGGATCGCGCCCTGGAGGTCGTGGTACGACTTGACGAACGCGCGCAGCGTGCGGGCGCTCGCCCCGAAGCTCTCGAACTCCTCGGGCGCGAGGCCGTCGGGTTCGTACGCGCGCCGGAAGTCCGGGACCCGGTCGTACAGGTCCGAGACCAGGGCCGGATCCACCGGGACGTCCATGCGCGGCTGGGGGACGATCCCGCTGGCGTTGAACCGCACCTGCCAGGCGTGGGGCATCGTCATGCTCACGTCGCCCCCGACGAGCTCGGTCCAGTGGAGCCGGTGCCGGTAGGCGGCCGCCAGCAGGCGCGAGCGGTAGCCGCGCTCGCGGAAGATGGCATAGGCGCGCTTGAATGCCGCGATGCCCGCCCAGTTGGGCGCGTCCGGATGGACCGAGAGGTTGTCGCGCTCGACGAGGACCTTCATCCAGTCGTCCAGCCGGCCGATCATGATCGTCACGATGGGGGACATCGTGGACGTGTCCTCGCCCGCCGCCACGCGACGCGCGAGCCCGCGCTCCACGGCCTCCGCGGCCGCGATCGCCTGGGGCACCGTGAAGCTGACGGTCGCGTTGATGCTCACGCCCCGGGCCGTCGCCTCCTCGATCCCGGCCATGCCGGCGGCCGTCGCCGGGAACTTCACCTGCATGTTGGGCGCCAGGCCGTGGAAGCGGACGGCCTGCTCGACCATGCGCCGTGGATGGCGATGGTTGGCGGGGTTGATCTGGAGGGACAGGCGGCCGGCCAGCCCGTGACGGCGCTCGTACACCGGTTGCAGCACGGCCGCGCCGCGGGCCGCCATCTCCTCGACGATCGCCCAGGTGATGTCCAGCTCGGACCAGGTCGGGTTGGCGGCGGCGACCTCATGGACGCGCGGCACCCAGTGGTCCGCCTCCTTCTTGAGCACCTCCAGCACGATGCTGGGGTTGGAGGTGGCGCCGGTCGCGCCCCGCTCCACGGCGTACGCGAGCTCCTCGACCGCGCACGAGTCGTTCCAGTACTGCGTGGGCGTCTCCTGGGTCATCCGCAGGAGCGGGCTGTCGAGCGCCGCGAGCACCATCTTCGCGCTACCTCCAGGTCTTCGTCGGGCTATCATCGATCATCGATTGTGCATCCGCAAGGCCTGCTCGCCCGTTCCCCGGCGACCTTGACTGGGGGCGGGACCGGGTCTAGGCTTATCGACAATCGATTATCGATGTATAGCACCACCCAACCGGTCAGCTAGGGGACGCAGTGGCGACGGTCGTGCTTCTCGGCACCCTCGACACCAAGGGCGCCGAGTACGCGTTCCTCCGGGACCGGGTCCGGGCCGCGGGCTGCGACGTGATCCTCGTGGACGCCGGCGTGATGTCGGCCTCCCCCCTTGCGGACGTCTCCGCGGACGCGGTGGCCGCCGCGGCGGGGGCGGACCGGGCCGGGCTCGCGATTGCGGGCGACCGCGGCCCGGCGGTCGCGGCGATGACCCGCGGCGCGACCGAGATCGTGCGCCGGCTCCATGCCCAGGGCCGGCTGGACGGGATCCTGGGGCTCGGCGGCTCCGGCGGGTCGTCGCTGGTCTCCGCGGCCATGCAGGCGCTGCCGGTCGGGGTCCCGAAGCTGCTGGTGTCCACGATGGCCTCCGGCGACACCCGGCCCTATGTCGGCACGACCGACATCGCGATGCTGTACTCGGTCGTGGACATCGCCGGCATCAACGGCATCTCGGAGCGGATCCTGTCCAACGCCGCGGCCGCCATCGCGGGCATGGCCAGCGCGTCGGCATCGTTCGCGTCGGGCATCGCGGCGAAGCCGCTCATCGGCGCCACGATGTTCGGCGTGACCACGCCCTGCGTCTCGGCGGCGCGGGAGCTCCTCGAGGCCAGGGGCTACGAGGTCCTCGTGTTCCACGCCACCGGCGCCGGCGGGCGCGCGATGGAGGCGCTGATGCAGGCCGGCTTCATCACCGGCGCGCTCGACGTCACGACCACCGAGCTCGCCGACGAGCTGGTGGGAGGAGTGCTGTCCGCGGGCCCGGACCGCCTCGAGGCCGCCGGGGCGCTCGGCCTGCCGCAGGTCGTGTCCCTGGGGGCGCTCGACATGGTCAACTTCGGGCCGCTCGACACGGTGCCCGCAGCGTTCCGGGACCGCAACCTGTACCAGCACAACGCCACGGTCACGCTGATGCGCACCACCGAGGCCGAGTGCGCGGAGCTGGGCCGCATCCTCGCCCGGAAGCTGAACGCCGCCACGGGTCCGCTGGCGGTGTTCGTGCCCACGGGCGGGGTCTCGATGATCGACGCCCCTGGGATGCCGTTCCACGACCCGGCCGCGGACGCGGCCCTGGTCAGGGAGCTGAAGACCGGGCTGCGGTCCGGGGTGGAGGTGGTCGAGATGACCACCCACATCAACGACCCCGCCTTCGCCCGCGCGATGGCCGAGCGACTCGACGAGCTCTACCGCTCGTGGGCCGCGATGCCGGAGGCGGTCGGGGCAGGAGGAGGCAGATGACGGGGCAGGAGGCGCTGGCGCGCCTGCGCAGGACCGTCGCCGGGGGCGGCGTGATCATGGGAGCCGGCGCCGGAACCGGCCTCTCGGCGAAGTGCGCCGAGGCCGGCGGCGCGGACCTGATCATCATCTACAACTCGGGTCGCTACCGGATGGCCGGCCGCGGCTCGCTGGCCGGGATGATGCCCTACGGTGACGCCAATGCGATCGTGGTGGAGATGGCCGGCGAGGTGCTCCCGATCGTGCGCGACACGCCGGTCCTGGCCGGGGTGTGCGGCACCGACCCGTTCCGCCTGATGCCGGTGTTCATCGACGAGCTCCGGCGGATCGGCTTCTCGGGCGTCCAGAACTTCCCGACCGTGGGGCTGTGTGACGGGCAGTTCCGGCAGAACCTGGAACAGACCGGCATGGGCTACGGGCTCGAGGTGGACATGATCCGGGTCGCCCACGAGGCGGGGATGCTGACCACGCCCTACGTGTTCGACCCGCACCAGGCGGCCGCGATGGCCGAGGCCGGCGCCGACGTCGTCGTCGCCCACATGGGTCTCACCACCAAGGGCCAGATCGGGGCGACCACCGCCCTCGACATCGAGACCGCGGCCGAGCGCGTCCAGGCGATCCGCGACGCGGCCGCGGCCGTCAAGCCGGACGTCATCGTCCTGTGCCATGGCGGTCCGATCGCCGAGCCCGAGGACGCCCAGTACGTCATGGACCACACGCGCGGCGTGGCCGGGTTCTTCGGCGCGTCGAGCATGGAGCGGTTGCCGACGGAGGTAGCGATCACCGAGAACATGCGCCGCTTCAAGCGGATCACGCGTCCCGCGACGCCCGTCGCCTGAGCACCAACCCACGTCGAAGGAGGATTCGCGGTGCCCCTGAAGGAAGAGGTCCTCGGCCAGTTCCTCGGTGACGAGAAGTTCCCGATCGAGTGGACGTCCGAGACGGAGAAGCTGCTGTTCTGGGTCTACGACGACCTGCACTGCCCGCACCCGCTGAGCCCGATGTACGAGGACATCGGCGGCTGGTGGCTGTCGTGCGACCACATGTTCCGCCGGTTCGGCACGCCGTTCGCGTCGGACTGGATCTACAAGAACATCAACGGCTACCTGTACACCGCCGCCATCCCGGCCGAGGCCGGGCTGGCCGTCGACACGCAGGAGTACAACTACCGGACCCGGCCGGTGGTCCCCGAGGATCCCGAGTACGCGGGCAGGATCGGCACGTACCTGGGCGCGGTGCTGCCGACCTACGGGCTCCAGTTCGTCAACTGGTGGCGCGACCGCCTGGTCCCCGAGATGGACCGCAACTTCGCGTACCTGGAGTCGATGCTCGACAGGCAGGACCAGCTCAACCTCATGGAGCTCGCCTGCCTGTTCGAGGACGCGATCGACATCCACGACCGCCACTGGAAGATCCACTGGATGCTGAACTTCGCGCAGCTGAGCGCGACGCTCAACCTCCGGGCGGTCATGGACAAGACCCACGGCAAGATCGACGAGGTGCTCCTCGGCCGGCTGCAGAACTCGGCCAAGGACCGCAACTGGGACTCGATCCACGCCCTGTGGAAGATGAAGGAGGAGGCCAAGGCCGACCCGGACCTGGCGGTGATCTTCAGGGCCGACACGGCCGGCGAGATCATCAAGGCCCTCGAGGCGAGCGAGCGCGGCAAGCGGTTCATCGCCGAGCGGGTCCACCCGTACCAGCAGGAGTACGGCTGGCACGCGGTCTGGAGCCACGAGTTCATCTTCCCCAACGTGGTCGAGGTGATGGAGCCCGTCATCGAGCTCGTCCGCGGCTACATCGAGAACGACTACGACTACCCGAAGACGATCGGGGCGCTGGCCGCCGACATCGAGGCCGCCGCCAGGGAGATCCTCGAGGGTCTCGACGGCGGGGCGCTGGAGGAGATGCGGGCCGCCAACGAGATCAACCTCCGGATGGCTCCGCTCACGCCGGACCACCACTTCTACATCGACCAGGGCGCCAACGCCCACGTCCGCCAGGTCCTCCTGGCGATCGGCCGCAAGCTCGTGGCGGCGGGCCACCTCGATGCCCCGGACGACGTCGTGCACTTCCGGTACAACGAGCTCCGCGTGTTCATGGGCGACCCGACGGCCATGGACGGCCGCGCGATCGTGGCCCGGTCCAAGGCCGCCCGCGACAAGGCGTACACCTTCCGGCCCAAGGAGTGGGTGGGCACGGTGACGGCGACCCAGCTCGCCTTCCCGTACCTCAACCTGTGGGGCTTCCCCGACAAGTTCTACCGCCAGCAGTCGCAGGTGGCCGGACAGGTCAAGGGCATCGGCGCCTCGCCGGGAGTCGTCGAGGGCGTGGCCCGCGTCGTGCTCCGCGAGGACCAGTTCGACGACGTCCGCGCGGGCGACATCCTCGTGTGCCAGATGACGAACCCGGCCTGGGTCGTCCTGTTCACCAAGATCGTCGGCCTCGTGACCGACGCGGGCGGCACGGTGTCGCACCCGGCCGTCCTGTCCCGCGAGTTCGGGATCCCGGCCGTGGTCGGCACGTCCGTGGGAACCGAGCAGATCAAGAACGGCGACCGCATCCGCATCAACGGCATGACCGGCGAGGTCGAGATCCTCGCCGCCGCGCCGGTGGCGACGGCCGTCGGCATGAAGGACTGACGTCCACGCCATGACCCGCCAGTCCGCGATCTCGCGCAGTGTCCTGAGCGACCAGGTCAAGGACCGCCTGCTGCAGGCCATCCTCGACGGTCGCTACCCGCCGGGAGCCCGGATCGTCGAGACCCGGGTCGCCCGGGAGCTCGGCACGAGCCAGGCACCCGTCCGGGAGGCCCTGCGCGACCTCGAGGGCCTGGGGGTCGTGGAGACCACCGCGTTTCGAGGAGCTCGAGTCCGACGCCCGTCGGCCG
>MGOE01000095.1:5968-6922 GCA_001797035.1 Chloroflexi bacterium RBG_16_72_14 | reverse complement strand
CTCACTGGGAGCACCACATGGCCATCGCGACCCGGCAGATCCTCGAGAAGAAGGTCCTCATCGGCGGGGAGTGGGTCGAATCGGAGAGCGGCGACCGGTTCGAGGTCCACTCCCCCGGCGACGGCAGCCTCGTCGGCACCGTCCCGCGGTGCACGGAGAAGGACGTCCAGCACGCGATCGAGGCCGCGCAGGAGGCGCAGAAGCAGCTGGCGAAGCTGTCCGTCAAGCGGCGGGCGGAGATGCTGTGGCGCGCGTCCCAGATCGCCGAGCGACGGGCCGAGGAGGACGCCGTCGTCCTGTGCCGCGAGGTCGGCAAGACGATCCGCGAGGCGCGCGACGAGATCCGGACCTACTCCAACCCGCACTACGTGGAGGCCGCCGAGGGCCTCAAGCGGATGCGCGGGCTCGTCCACCCGTCCACCCAGGAGGACTCGCTCGACAAGCGGATCCTGGTCACCCGCGAGCCGATGGGCGTCGTGGGCGTGATCTCGCCCTGGAACTGGCCCGCGGACATCCCGAACATTGCCGCCAGCCACGGCCTCGCCGCCGGCAACTCCGTGATCTTCAAGCCCGCCTCGACGACCCCGTTCTCGGCGATCAATGTCGCGGAGATTTACGAGGAGGCCGGGTTCCCGCCCGGCAGCGTGAGCGTCGTCACGGGACCCGGCGAGACGGTCGGGGCGGAGCTGGTCCGCAACCCGGGCACGGCCGCGATCAGCTTCACCGGCGAGACGAAGACCGGCGAGTACCTCACCCAGATCGCCGGCATCAAGCGTCTCCTGCTGGAGCTGGGCGGCAACGGCCCGCTGGTGGTCATGGACGACGCGAACCTCGACGCGGCGGTGGAGGCGACCATCACCGGCTGCTTCTACCTGGCCGGCCAGGTGTGCACGGCGTCGGAGCGCATCCTGGTGCACCAGAAGGTCCACGACGAGTTCGTCGACAAGCTGGTCG
>MGOE01000095.1:0-5948 GCA_001797035.1 Chloroflexi bacterium RBG_16_72_14 | reverse complement strand
GTCGGCGACCCGCTCGACGAGACGACCGACATGGGGCCGCTCAACAACTGGCCCAACGCCCGCAAGGTGCAGGCGCACATCGACGACGCCCGCGCCCGTGGCGGCACGTTCCTCCTGGGGGGCGGCAGCGACGGGCTCTACTTCGAGCCGACGATCGTGGACGGGGTGACGTCCGACTTCCTCATGGCAAGGGACGAGACCTTCGGCCCGGTCGCCCCGATCATGACCTTCGGGTCGCTGGACGAGGCGATCGAGATCGCCAACGAGACGCCCTACGGGCTCCAGGGGGCCGCCTTCACCAGCAGCCTCCGGAACGCGTTCCTTCTCGGCGAGGGCATCCGCTGCGGCACCGTGCTCATCAACGAGACCAACAACTACTGGGACCAGCTGGCGCCGTTCGGCGGCATGAAGAAGAGCGGGCTCGGCCGCGAGCTCTCGGACTGGATCCTGGCCGAGCTGACGGAGATCAAGCAGATCAGCATCGACATCGCCAAGGTCAAGGCGTGATCACCGGGGGCGAGGACGCCGTCCCGCCCCCACCGGGCCCGTGGCCGCCGGCCGGCACAGCCGACCGGCGGCGCCGCATGCCAAAGGAGCCCTGATGAGCACCCCCCTCCCGACCCAGGCCCGCGTCGTCGTGATCGGCGGCGGGATCGTGGGCGTCAGCGTTGCCTACCACCTCGCCCGGCGCGGCTGGACGGACACGGTGCTGCTGGAGCGCAAGCAGCTCACCAGCGGCACGACGTGGCACGCGGCAGGTCTGCTCACCAAGCTCCGGGCCACCTACAACATGACGCTGCTCGCCGCGTACGCGGAGGAGCTGTTCAAGACCTGCGAGCAGGAGACCGGGCTCCACACCGGCTTCCGCCGGACTGGCTCGATCCTGATTGCCAGGACCCCAGGCCGCTGGGAGGAGATCCTGCGCGGCCTGTCCATGGCCAGGATCGCGGGCTTCGACGTCGAGATCATCGATGCCGCCGAGGCCAAGCGGATGTGGCCGCTGATGGACGAATCCGGGATCGTGGGTGCTGCCTACCTGCCCGCCGACGGCGTCGCCGACCCGACCGAGTCCACGCTCGCCGTCGCGGGCGCGTTCCGCAAGCGCGGTGGCAGGATCTTCGAGCACACGCTGGTCACCGACGTGCTCATCAAGGACGGTCGCGTGACCGGCGTGCGCACGCCCGAGGGCGACATCGCCTGCGAGTACGTCGTCAACTGCGCCGGCATGTGGGCCCGCGAGCTGGGTGCGAGGTCCGGCGTGCGGATCCCGCTCCACGCCGCGGAGCACTTCTACCTGGTCACGGACGAGGTGCCGGGGCTGGCGAAGGACCTGCCGGTCCTGCGCTGCCCGGACGACACGGCGTACATCCGCGAGGACACCGGCAAGATCATGGTCGGGTTCTTCGAGCCCGGTGCCAAGCCGTGGGGCATGAACGGCATCCCGGAGGATGCCCAGTTCATCCGGCTGCCCGAGGACTGGGACCACCTGGCCCCGTTCATCGGGCTGGCCGCCCGACGGCTGCCGCTGCTCAACGAGATCGGCATCAAGCTGTTCTTCAACGGCCCCGAGAGCTTCACGCCCGACGACCGCTACATCCTGGGTGAGGCACCGGAGGTCGAGCACTACTTCGTGGCGGCCGGGTTCAACTCCGTCGGCTACCAGTCCGGCGGCGGGGCGGGCCGGGCGATCGCCGACTGGATCATCGACGGCCACACGCCGATGGACCTGTCCGAGGTGGACATCCGCCGGTTCAGCCCGTTCCAGGTCAACAAGCGGTACCTCCACGACCGGACGACCGAGGTCCTGGGCCTGCTGTACGACATGCACTGGCCGTTCCGCCAGGTCGAGACGGCCCGCGGCGTGCGGCATTCGCCGCTCCACGCGCGCCTCGCAGCCGCGGGCGCGTGCTTCGGCGAGGCGGGCGGCTGGGAGCGCGCGAACTGGTTCGCGCCGGCGGGCGTCGAGCCCCGGTACGAGTACAGCTACGGGCGCCAGAACTGGTTCCCGTACTCCGCGGACGAGCACCGCGCGGTCCGCGAGGGCGTCGGCCTGCTGGACATGACGTCGTTCGGCAAGACGCTGGTCCAGGGCCGGGACGCCGAACGGGTGCTCAACCGGATCTGCGACAACGACGTGGCCGTGCCGGTCGGCAGGATCGTGTACACGCAGTGGCTCAACGAGCGCGGCGGCATCGAGGCGGACGTCACCGTCACGCGGCTCGACGAGACGACCTTCCTCGTCATGAGCGCGGCGGTCGACCAGACCCGGGACCACGCGTACCTGCGGCGGCACATCCCGGCGGACGCGCACTGCTTCGCCACGGACGTCACGTCCGCCTGGTGCGTGGTCAACCTCCAGGGCCCGCGGTCCCGCGAGCTGCTGTCCCGGGTGTCGCCCGCCGACCTCTCGAACGAGGCGTTCCCGTACATGACCTGGCGCGAGATCGATCTCGGCTACGCGGTCGTCCGCGCGATGCGCGCGACGTACGTGGGCGAGCTGGGCTACGAGATCCACGTCCCCACCGACATGGTCCAGCACGTGTACGACACGCTGATCGGGGCGACGGACGGCCTCGGCTTCCGCCACGTCGGGTACCACGCGCTCAACTCGCTGCGGATCGAGAAGGCCTACCGCCACATGGGCCACGACATCACGGACGAGGACACGCCGCTCGAGGGCGGGCTCGGCTTCGCCGTGGCCTGGGACAAGCCGGGCGGCTTCATCGGCCGCGAGGCGCTGCTCCGGCGCCGGGACGAGGGGCTGAGCCGGCGCCTGGTCGTGTTCGAGCTCGAGGATCCGGAGCCGCTCCTGTACCACAACGAGCCGATCTGGCGCGACGGGGAGCTCGTCGGCAAGACGACCTCGGGCTGGTACGGGCACACCCTGGGGCACGCGATCGGGATGGGCTACGTGGCCGCCGGGGCGCCGGGCGCCGCCACGCCGGAGTGGCTGCTCGGCGGTCTCTACGAGCTGGAGGTCGCCTCCGTGCGGTTCGCCGCGAAGGCATCGCTCCGGCCGCCGTACGACCCCACCGGGGCGCGGATCCGCGCCTAGCGAGCCAGGGGGCGCGGGATGACACGCGCGGGTCGCGACGTTGCGCCCGTGATCGTCCCCTGTCGAGACCCGATCGACACGCGGGCGTCATGGGTCGTCGCGCGTTGCCAGCGGGCCTGCCCGGCTCGTCGCGGCTCGCCGGCCTTCGTCCCTCTCACGAGCAGGCCGCTGACGTTGGGCCGGATTGTCTGTGGAGCCACGAATCCGGGGCTCTGACCCTTGCCTCCGGCTCTGGAAGCCGGAATCGGTCGGTTGGGCGGCCCGCGAAGCCACCTCCGACGTCCGGCCGTGGCTTGACAGGCAGCGCGCATCGTGTGCAGCCGAGGAATCGTGGCCTGGGAAGCCGGCCGCGTCGCCGCCGCCCCTGTGCGCAGGTAAGCCCGGATCCACCGAAACGGACCGTGTCGGCCGGCTGAGGAAACCAGGACCCGGCTTCATGACCCGCTGAACGGCCGTCGCGGCGCCGTCCAGTCGGTGATCGGGGGTCGGCATGCGCCGGGAGGCCGCTCGCGGGTGGAGGGGACCGCTGGCGATCGCTTGCGACGCAGGCTTCCGCCGGCCCCGGGACGGCGGACAAGCGGTGAGCGTCAGCCGGTCAGGCGAGGAGCGGGAGCGCCCGCAGCCTCGCCAGCGCCGTCGTCCAGCCGATTGCCCAGGGCCAGTGGGCCGGCAGGTGGAGCGTGAGGCGCCGGGCCGAGCGGGTCAGCCGCCCGACGAGGCCGAACAGCCGGCGGCGGAGGGTCTTGGCCGTCACGATCCCGGTGCCCAGCCCGATCCGGGCGGTCCAGCGGGCGAGGTTGTGGGCGAGCACCTGGACGGCGAGCCAGGCGCCGTTGGCCGCGAACTTCCCCGACGGCAGGTGGTTGAGACCCATCCCGTACTTGAGATCGCGGATCGCGTTCTCGATCTCGGCGTGGCGCCGGTGGTCGGCCTCGAGGAGGAGGGTGTCGCCTTCGCGGTCGGTGACAAAGGCGTGATAGTCGTACAGGACGAACGCAGCGAGCTGGGAGCCCGGGGTGGGCCGGACGCGGCGGACGATGAGCCGGACCGGGACCGCATCCCTCTCGGCCGCGAACGGCACGTAGGTCGTCTCGGCCACGTCGGCCCCGCCGTCGATCCAGTACGGGATCGGCGTCCAGGCGGCTTCCGGGATCGCCTCGATCAGGCGACGGGTGGCCGGGCTCTGGCGGATCGTGATGCTGAACCGGACCTTCATCGCCCGGCAGACCGCAACGACGCCGTGGGCATAGAAGCCCGAGTCGGCCCGCACCGTGAGCTGGCCCCTGGCGCCCGCTCCCCGGACCCGGCCGATCGTCTCGCGCAGGAAGTGCCCGGCGCTCCGCCCCGAGTTCGCGTTGCCGCCCCGGAGACGGGCCATCAGGACCTCACCGGTCCCGGCGGCGATCGCGAGCAGCGGGTGATACCCCCGTACCTTGGTGTACGTGAACCCGGTCGCCCCCTCCTTCGCCAGGCCGTACGTCTCGCAGATCGTGGAGTCGAGGTCGATCGTGAGGGGTGCCGATCCCGGACCCGCTCCCGCCGCCCAGGCCCGCCCGAGCAGTTCCCGGCTCACCCGGTCGAACTGGCGGACGTGGCCCCAGCGGAAGCTGCGCAGGAACGTGCCCAGGGTGGAGGGGGCCTTCACCGCGAAGCCCAGGATCCGACCCGTGCCACCCGCGCGCAGGGCGTTCGCGTCGTCGATGCAGTCGCCGCCCGCGAGCGCGGAGAAGATCAGGGTCAGGAGCTTGTCGCCGCGGTTGGCCTGACCGGGCCTGCGACCCAGATCGAGATGGCGCTCGACGAGCTCCCGAACGCCCAGGTGGTGGGCCAGGGTGGCCGGCAGCAGGAGCCCAGCGTCGGCCACCAGTTGCGTCCCATCGAACGCCACATCGATCCGGTCAAGGCTGTGGGAAGATCGCATCCGGCAGGTGTCCTTCTTGACGGGTCGGTGTTTGCTTCAACACCTCCATCGTCCCTGTTCAGAAGGGCACCTGTTTGCGTGTCCCGGACCGTGAATCAGGTCAGGGCGTCGGTGGATCCGGGCTTAGCTACCTACCGGGTTCCGATCGAGGGCCGCGATGAGTGGCTCGCCGCCGCTGGCGCCCGATCGGCATGAGAGACGGGCACTTGCGCGGCGCGCTCTCGAGGCCCGCGACCCAGCGCCAGATGGACGTGCTCGCTGCCTTCGTTACAGCTGGTGGATCCGTTGCGGACGCGGCCGAGTTGGTGGGCATCCGGCCGAGCACTGCGAAGCGCCACCTGGCCGACATGCGGGCTCGGTCGGGTCTTACGACCGAGCAGCTGATCTACGCCGGGCGGGCTGCCGGGTGGCTTGTGGTCCCGAGCCTGGAGCCCCTCTGAGCGCCTCGCCTCCCGCTCGCCCAGCGTCGTCGCCCTGCGCCCGGTTCTCTAAGCTTGCGACGGGCTGTGGGCTACAGAAGTGGGCCACGAGAGAACTGCCCCGGTCGCAGCCGCGGGAGCTGGCCGGCGTGAGCTGGGATCGCGTCCACGACCCGCGGAGCCGGGGGGCGGTGTGGGAGCCTTACTTGACGGGCCCTGTCGACAACGACGTGGCGTAGTCGTTGATCTGCTTGTCAGTCACGGACGGCCCAGGGTTTGTGTAAGGCGGATCTTCGTCAGGACGAACCCAGATTTGCTCCGGGCACTGAGTCTCCAACGCACCCTTGAGAGGGTCCAGAAGGTGCACCTCGCCGGTCTTGGCCACCACCACCTTCATCACTTGCCGCGCCCTCTGCAGGATGAGATCGTCCCCGAAGCTACCGATTCCAAGGTTGTACGGGCCACATTTCTTCACGGGGTCCTGGAACTCGTCCGAAACGCAGACGACGAGCTGGATCGGGCCCGGCCACTCTCCCTCGTACCACTTCCGGTT
>MGOE01000094.1:1801-13064 GCA_001797035.1 Chloroflexi bacterium RBG_16_72_14 | reverse complement strand
GGCCCCACCCCGGGCGGACCTGCCGGTCCTGCTACCCTCTCGGGCGATGAAGGGCCTCGTCCTCGCGGGCGGCACGGCGAGCCGGCTGTTCCCGCTCACCATCGTCACCAACAAGCACCTGCTGCCGATCTACGACCGGCCGATGATCTACTACCCGCTCGACACCCTGGCGGGCATGGGGATCCGCGAGGTCATGGTGATCGTCGGCGGCAAGAGCGTCGGCGACATCGTGGAGCTGCTGGGCGACGGGAAGCACTTCGGCCTCGACCTGACCTATCGCTACCAGCGCGGCGCGCTGGGCATCGCGCACGCCATCGGCCTGGCGCGGGACTTCATCGCCGACGACTCGTTCTGCGTGGTCCTGGGCGACAACATCCTCCGGGGCGAGCCGCTGGAGGAGACGGCCCGCGACTTCGACCACGGGCCCTGGGGCGCCGGCACCCTCCTGTACCGGGTCCCGGATCCCCAGCGCTTCGGCGTGGCCGAGTTCGACGAGGCGGGCAACGTGGTCGGGTTCGAGGAGAAGCCGGCCCATCCCAAGAGCGACCTCATCCCGATCGGGGTGTACCTCCTGCGGCCGGACGCCTTCGACGTGATCGAGACGCTTGCCCCCTCCGGGCGTGGCGAGTTCGAGATCACGGACGTCCTGAACCACTACATCCCGGCCGGCGGGCTGTTCACCCGCGTGTACGAGGGCCACTGGACGGACGCCGGCACGGTGCCCAGCCTGCTGCGGGCCGCCGAGCTCGCGGGCGCCGATGCGGACGCCGGCACGCTGCTGCCGCCGCCCGCCCACCCGAACGACGCCAGGTGACCACCGACCGCATCGCGCCCGGCGCCCACCTCCTGGTCACGGGCGGCGCCGGGTTCATCGGCAGCCAGCTGGTCCGCGACATCCTCGGCCGGCGGGACGGCACCCGCGTCACCGTGCTCGACAAGCTCACCTACGCGGGCAATCGCTCGAACCTCGAGACGGTCGAGTCGGACCCGGAGCAGTCCGCGCGCTTCGCGTTCGTGCGGGGCGACATCGCGGACCCGGCGGCGGTGGGTCCCCTGGTCGCGAGTGCGGACGCGGTCATCAACGTCGCGGCCGAGACGCACGTGGACCGGTCGATCCTGGACCCGGAGGCGTTCCTGCGGACCGGCGTCATCGGCGTGCACGTGCTGCTCGAGGCCGTGCGCCACGACACCGAGCGAGCCTGGGCCGGCGAGCGGGCGACCACGCCCCGCTTCCTCCAGGTCAGCACCGACGAGGTCTACGGCGAGATCGCCGAGGGCCGGAGCGTGGAGACGGACGCCCTCGCGCCGCGCAGCCCGTACGCCGCGGCCAAGGCCGCCGGCGAGCTGCTGGTCCGCGCCTATCACGTCACCTACGGCCTGGACGTGGTGACCACCCGCGGCTCCAACACCTACGGCCCGCACCAGCACCCTGAGAAGCTGATCCCGCTGTTCGTCACCAACGCGCTGGCGGGCATGCCGCTGCCGATGTACGGCGACGGGATGCAGGTCCGCGACTGGCTCCACGTGTCGGACCACGCCGCCGGGATCGAGTTCGCCCTGCGCCATGGCGAGCCGGGTGAGGCGTACAACGTGGCCGGCGGGACCGAGCTGCCGAACCGCGAGGTCATCGGGCGGCTGCTCGAGGCAGCCGGCCGCGACTGGTCACTCGTGCGCACGGTGCCGGACCGCCCCGGGCACGACCGGCGGTACGCGATGGACGGGTCGAAGCTGGCGGCGCTGGGCTGGCGGGCGCGGGTCGCGTTCGAGGACGGGCTGCCGGCGACGGTCGCCTGGTACCGGGACAACCCGCAGTGGGTGGAGCAGGCCCGGACGGGGGAGTGGGACGCCTATTACACGCGCCAGTACGGCGACCGTCTCGCCGCCGGCCGGGCGGTGGACGAGGTGGTGGACGGGGACGGCTGACCGATGCGGGTCGCGGTCACCGGTGCCAGCGGCCGGCTGGGCCGGGCGCTGATCGAGGCGCTCGAGGCGGCGCCGTTCACGGGGCCGAAGGGTCCGATCGCGTGGTCGAGGCCCGAGTTCGACCTGGATACGCTGACGGTCGAGTCCGTCGGCGCGCTGATCGAGCGCGATCGCCCCGAGCTCGTGATCCATGCCGCGGCGTGGACGGACGTGGACGGCTGCGCGAAGGATCCCGCCCTGGCGATGCGCCGGAACGCGACCGCTACGGGCCTGGTCGCCGAGGCCTGCGTCGGGTACCACGCCCACCTCGCGGTGATCTCGACCAACGAAGTGTTCGACGGCACGCGGACCGACGGGCAGGGCTACGGGCCCTACGACCGGCGCAACCCGATCAACGCGTACGGGGCCAGCAAGGCGGAGGCGGAGCGGCTCGCCTCGGGCGCGATGTTCGAGGACGAGCTCATGCCGCTGGCGATCGTCCGGACCTCATGGCTCCACGGCCCGCCCGGCAACGACTTCCCGGCCAAGATCGCGGCGGCGGCGATTCGGGCGCGGGCCGCCGGCGAGCCGCTTCGCGTGGTCGGCGACGAGATCGGCAGTCCCACCTACGCCCCGGACGTCGCCGAGGCCATCGTGGAGCTGATCGGCGAGGACGAGCTGTGCCCGGAGAGCGAGCTCGCCCGGTACCACCACCTGGTCAACAGGGGTCGCGCCTCGCGCGCGGAGTGGGCACGCGAGGTCCTCCGGGCGACGGCGATCGACGTGCAGGTCGAGGAGGTCCCGGCGTCCACCTGGCAGCGGGCGAGCACCCCGCCCCTGTGGGCCGTCCTCGAGCCCACGCCGCTGCCCTCGGGCGAGCCGATGCGCCACTGGCGCGACGCCTTCGCCGACGCGGTCCCGGCCCTGCTGCGAAGCCTCCGGCAGGGCTGACCGGCCGACGCCCGCGCACGCCCCGCGCTCCGCGCCTCGCGCGCTCCGCGCACCACCCGCGCACCACCCGCGCACCACGCCGCGACCGCCCCGGACCGCACCCGACCGCGCGGCACCGGCCCACCCCCCGACCGAAAGGGCCACGCGTCCAGTGACCATCCTCGGGTTGGCCGCGAGGGCGCGCGCGGCGAGGCTGGAGGGGCACGCATCCACGCCCGGATCTCATCGCCCGGGCGCCTGCATGGACCGGAGCCCATCCCGTTGCGCAAGATCGCCCTCGCCCTGGTCGCCGCGCTCCTCGCCGGCGTCAGCGCGTTCGCCCCCGCGGCGGCACCGGCTGCGCACGCGGCGATCAACCCCAAGGTCGCGATCATCGTCGGTGCCACGCACAGCGTGACGTCCACCTACCGGTCGTACGCCGACCAGGTCTACGCCGAGGCGGTCAAGTACACGACCAACGTGGTGAAGGTCTACAGCCCCAACGCCACCTGGTCGAAGGTGAAGGCCGCGGTCAACGGCGCGTCGATCATCGTGTACCTCGGACACGGCAACGGCTGGCCCAGCCCGTACACCTACGACCCGAACTACACGACCAAGGACGGTTTCGGGCTCAACGCCGACACCAACGGCGACGGCAAGCTGTCGGACAACGAGAACAAGTACTACGGCGAGCCATACATCGACGACCTGACGCCGGCCCCCAACGCCGTCGTCCTGCTGTTCCACCTGTGCTACGCGTCGGGCAACTCCGAGCCCGGGCAGACCGCGCCCTCGCTGTCCACCGCGAAGCAGCGCGTGGACAACTACGGGTCCGCGTTCCTCAAGGCCGGCGCCCGCGCGGTGATCGCCAACGGGCACAGCCACGACCCCTACTACATCCGGGCCCTGTTCACGACCAAGCAGACGATCGAGCAGTACTGGCGCGGCGCCCCGGACTTCAAGAACCACGTCCTGTCCTATGCCTCGACCCGGCGCCCGGGCTACACGTACCTGATGGATCCGGACAGCGCGGCGCCGTCCGGCTTCTACCGCTCGATCGTGGGCAAGATGTCGCTGACCACCGAGCAGGTCACGGGCGCCAGCTACGCGGGGACGGGCGGCGACCCCTCAACGTTCGTGGTGCCCGGCAATGCGAGCCCGCTCGCGGACGGCACGCCCGTGTTCGGGAGCGTCGAGGACGCGGCCGCCCTGCCGGAGGCCGGTGCGGTCCCGGTCGCGACCCTGGCCACCTCCGACAAGGTCCGGCTCGACGCGAAGGAGACGCCGCTCGCCGCCGACGGCAGCCCGATCTTCCGGGTGCACACCGACGGCGGGACCGAGGGCTGGATGACCGGCACCGCCCTCAAGCCGCGCGACAGCGCCGCGCCGCGGCTGTGGACCGTCGAGGATGGCACGGGGGCCTTCTCGCCCAACGGCGACGGCTCGCAGGACACGTTCCCGCTCTCGCTGCGCCTGTCCGAGTCGGCGTCGTGGACGCTCAACGTGCGCGACGGCGACGGGGCGACCCTGGCCACGGCGAACGGCACCGGCGAGACGGCCGCGCTGACCTGGAGCCCGGCGTCGGGGTCCCTGTCCGACGGGACCTACCGCTGGGTCCTCACGGCCGAGGACGCGTGGGACAACGGCCCGTCCGAGGCCGACGGCCCGATCGTCGTGGACACCCGCGCGCCGAACGTGTCGGTCGCGGACGCGGACGGCACGACCGTCCCCCAGTTCACGCCCAACGGCGACGGCTCGCGCGACACGATCGGCTTCGCCGTCAGCTCCGACGAGCCCGGCACGGTGACGGGGACCGCGAAGGATGCGGCGGACACCACCACCGGCTCGTTCGTGGTCAGCGTGGGCTCCAGCGGCGGGACGCTGACCTGGGACGGCCGCACGCCGAGCGGCAGCTGGGCGAAGGACGGGATCCACACGATCCGGATCGTCGCCCGCGACCGGGCGGGAAACGCAAGCGAGGCCCAGACCCGCAACGTCGAGCTGTACGGCGCGCTGGGCTTCGTCAAGACGTCCACGTCGCTGTTCTTCCCACAGGACGGGGATCCGCTCGCGAAGACCGCCACCCAGTCGTTCGTGCTCCGGAGCGCAGCGACGGTGACCTGGGTCATGACCGACGATTCCGGCTCCCCGGTGCGCACGATGAAGACCGAGGCGGCCCTGGCGGCAGGCACCTACACGTTCGCGTGGGACGGCCGCAACGACGCAGGCGCGTTCGTGCCGCGGGGCCTCTACTACGTGTCGGTCACCGCGACCAACGGGACCCAGACCTCCACCCAGCGCACGTCGGTCCGAGCGGACGCCTTCCGGGTCACGTTCAGCGACGCGACGCCCGCGCGCGGCCAGAAGATCACGATCACGGCCACGACCGCCGAGGGCCTCGACACGACGCCGCGGGTCCGCGTCTACCAGCCCGGTCTCAGCGGGTACTGGTCGGCGACCTTCAGCAAGGTCTCCGCCACGTCCTACAAGGTCACGATCACCCTCAAGTCCAGCGGGACGGGCACGGCGACGTTCAAGGTCTACGCGCAGGACAGCAACGGCAAAGGCCAGTACACGAACGTCCTCCTCCCGCTGCACTGAGCGCCGGCCGGCGGCCCCGGAGGCGCCCGGCGGAGGCCAGGCTGCCTGCCGACCGCACCCGACGGCACCGGAACCGGAGGCGCGCGCACCCGAACGCACCGGACCCGACCGCAACCGCCCGCACCGCACGCAGCCACCACCCACCCCACCGTACCGGGTGCCGCCGGGACCATGGGGTGATGCCTTCGCTTGACCCGCGCGAGTACGGTGAACGGGCTCGCCGGGAGCACGGGTTCCGCCGCGCGAACCCCCCGGCTCCCACCGGGCCGTGGTCAGACGGCCGGGTGGGGACTCCCCGCCGCTGAGGATGGCCGTGACCCGACCCGATCCCGCGCTCCGCCGTCCCCACCCCATCGCCGCGGCGGTCCTGTCCGCCATCATGGCCCTCGGCACGTTGCCGGTGCCGGCCGCGGTCGTCGCCGCCCCGGCCAACACCGCCGACGAGACCGCGGCGCGGGACGAGCCCGCGGCGCAGGACGAGCCCCCGGCACAGCACCCCTCGATCGCGTACCTCGAGGCGATGGAGCACGAGGACGACGCGATCACGTTCCAGCCCGGTGGGCGCGTGGAGGTCGGGTTCGCGCCCCGGGCGGACGACGGCTGGCCGATCGACGGCAGGGCGCCCAAGCCCTTGCCCCCCGGACGCGCGTCCGGCCGCGAGATGGCGGCCAGCCCCCAGGGCAGCCGCTGGGCCGAGATCGGCGGAGCCGCCGGCCCGACCGATGGGGCCGCGGGCTCGATCGACCAGGACGGGGCCCCGGGCGCCGGGCCGGGCTCCGCGAACCCGGGCGCCACCCCGGCACCCACGCCTGCGCCGGTCGACGCTGCCGCCGACGACCAGGTGATCCCCGCGGAGGGCGTGGCGTGGGTCGCCCCCGACACGTCCGAGTCCGACCTCGCGGCCGCCGCCGGCCTCCGCCGCCAGGTGTTCGGCTTCCTGCCCTACTGGGAGGTGTCCGGGGCCTCGACCAAGCTCAACTACGACGTCCTGTCCACGATCGCCTACTTCTCGGTTGGCGCCGACAAGGCGGGCAACCTCAAGAAGAAGGACAAGGACGGCAGGAACACGACGGGCTGGGGCGGCTGGACGAGCTCCGGCATGACCGCGGTCATCAACGCCGCCCACCAGCGCGGTACCCGCGTCGTGCTCACGATCAGCGTGTTCGCCTGGACGACGGCCCAGCGCGACGTCCAGAAGGCGCTGCTCGGCAGCGCCTCGGCGCGCCTCACCCTCGCGAGGCAGGCCGGGGCGGCCGTCCGCGACCGCGGCGCTGATGGCGTGAACCTGGACTTCGAGCCGCTCGCGAGCGGCTACGCCGACGAGTTCGTGGCGCTGCTCAGGACGATCCGCTCCGAGCTCAACAGGATCCGCTCGGGCTACCAGCTGACGTACGACACCACGGGCTACATCGGCAACTACCCGCTCGAGGCCTCGGTGGGCAGCGGGGCCGCCGACGCGATCTTCATCATGGGCTACGACTACCGGACGGCCGGGTCCGCCAGGGCCGGGTCCATCGACCCCCTGTCGGGCAGCACGTACGACCTGGCCGACACCGTCCGGGCGTACACGGCGCGCGTGGCGCCCTCGCGGATCATCCTGGGGCTGCCCTGGTACGGCCGCGCCTGGTCCACCGAATCCGACGCTGTCCGGGCCCCGAACCAGAGCGGCGAGAAGTACGGCTACAGCACTGCCGTCAACTACGAGAACGTCGTGCCCCTGGTGGAGAAGCACGGCCGGCGCTGGGACCCGGCCGAGCAGACGCCGTACGTGGTCTACAGGCGCGAGAACTGCACCACGACCTACGGCTGCGTCACAAGCTGGCGGCAGGTCTACTACGAGGACGCCGCCTCGATGACGCTGCGCTACGCGATGGTCAACGACTACGGGCTGCGCGGGGCAGGCATGTGGGCCCTGGGCTACGACGGGGGGCACCCGGAGCTGTACCGCGCGATCTCCGAGTCGTTCCTCGTGGACAAGAGCGGGCCCCAGGCCGGCATCAGCATGCTGGCCAACACGCAGGTCGACGAGGGCTTCATCGTCTCGTGGTCGGCGAAGGACTCGAGCTCGATCGCGTCCTACGACGTCCAGGTCTCGATCGACGGCGGCGCCTGGGCCGCGTGGCGCACGAAGGACAACGCGACGTCCGACGTCTGGCTGGGCGAGGACGGGCACGGCTACGCGTTCCGGGTCCGCGCCGTGGACGCCAGGGGCAACACCGGCGCCTGGAACGTGACCTCCACCTGGAGGGCGGAGCCCGCCCTCGCGGTCGGCGGGTTCGGCCGGGTGCGGATCGACGGGCTGGCCTACCGGACGGGCCCGGGTACGGAGAACGTGAAGCTCGGCACCCTGCCGCTCAACACCATCGTGGCGATCACCCGCGGGCCCGTCTCCGAGGACGGCTACACCTGGTGGGAGGTCACCCAGCCGGTGAAGGAGTGGAACCCGGTCTCGTTCGTGGAGCGTGGCGTGTGGATCGCCGGCGCCTCCTCCACGGCCACCTACCTGACGGCCTACCGCGCCCCCAACAGCACGACCGTGGCCGCCGGGCTCGTCGACCTCGACTTCGGCGCCGGCGGATCCGCCGTGGGGACGAGCCCCGCCGCCGTCGCGACCCGGCAGCTGTCCCCCAACGGCGACGGCTCCCGCGACACGATCCGGCTCCGCTGGCGGAACACCCTCGATCTCGAGTCGCTCCAGCTCAACGTCTACCGCGCCGACGGCACGCTCGTCGGGTCGCGGACCGTGGGCGACGTCGGGGCGGGCAACCAGGCCTGGGACTGGAACGGCGGCGTCAACGGGTCGTGGGTCGCCGACGGCAGGTATGTGCTCCAGCTGTCGGGCACGGCCGCCGGCAAGACGTACCGCGCACCCTCCGCGCGTCCCGTGACGTCCGCCCAGCTCGCGGCCTTCGGCGTGGTCGTGGACACCGTGCCGCCGAAGCTCACCTCCACGTCCGCATCCGCGTCGCTGATCTCGCCCAACGGCGACGGCACGAAGGACACGGTAAAGCTGGCCCTGGCCGCGAGCGGCGCCACGTCCTGGACGGTCCGCATCGCGGGCGCAACCGGCACGGTGCGCACCGTGAGCGGGACCGGGGCCTCCGCCTCGTTCACCTGGGACGGCAGCGACGACGGGGGCGCGACGCTCCCCGATGGCGCCTACCAGGCGACGCTCATCGCGTGGGACAACGCCGGCAACAGCGCGCGGAAGGCATACCCGGTCACCGTGGACACGACCCGGCCCGCTGTCACCCCGGCCGTCTCGCCGACCCGGTTCTCGCCGGACGGGGACGGCGCCGTGGACACCGTCCGCCTCTCGTGGGCGTCGTCGGAGCGCGCCACCGGCACGGCCCGGGTCTGGAAGGGCACGACGCTCGTCCGCAGCTGGACGGTGACGTCGCTGACCGCATGGGCGGTCACCTGGGACGGCCGCAACGCGTCCGGGACACGGGTGGGCGACGGCACCTACGCATTCCGGGTGGACGTCAAGGACCCCGCCGGCAACCGGACGGTCGCCTCGAAGAACGTCGTCGTCGACCGCACGGCGTCCTACCTCCGGTGGTCGCGCAACTTCTTCCCCCAGGACGGCGACGCGCTCCGGCCCACCGCCGCCCTGACCTGGCGGCTCAAGCGCGATGCCACGACCACCCTCCGCCTGTACGACACGGCGGGGAACCTGGTCCGCACCGTCTGGTCGGGCAGGCCCCAGGCCGCCGGCACTCGATCCTGGACCTGGAGCGGCAAGCTCCCGGACGGGACGTACGTGGCCCAGGGCCGCTACCGCGCGGAGCTGACGGCGACCTCCTCGCTCGGGACGACGGTCCTCTCCCGCAGCGTGTGGGTGGCCGGTTTCGCCGTCACCCCGTCGGCGACCACGGTGCGCGCCGGGCAGAAGCTCACCGTCACGTTCGTGACGATCGAGCCGCTCGACACACGGCCCGTGGTGACCTTCACGCAGCCCGGGCGGACCGGGGTCAGCGTGACTGCGACCCGGCTCTCGAATGGCTCGTACCGCGCCGTGTTCACGGTCCAGAGCGGGTCCGTCGGCGCCGCCAGCATCCGGATCCGCGCCCTCGACTCCGCCGGTCGCCGCAACGAGACGACCGTGCGCATCGCGGTGGCCTCGTGACGCGCATCGCGCAGGACCGGCCCGCCGGGAGGCGTGCGCGGAACGTACACTCGGGCCGCGTGACCACCGACAGCCCGGCACCGGAACCCGCCGCCGCGCCCGCCACGGGTACCGGCGCGTGGGTGGTGCTGCCCACCTACGACGAGTCCGAGAACCTCGAGGGGATCTCGGCGGCGATCCTGGCCGCCCTGCCGGGCGCCACCCTCCTGGTCGTGGACGACAGCTCGCCGGACGGCACCGGCGAGATCGCCGAGCGGCTGGCCGCCGCGGACCCCCGGGTGCGGGTCAAGCACCGGCCCGGCAAGCAGGGCCTCGGCCGCGCCTACCTCGACGGGTTCGCCGTCGCGATCGAGTCCGGCGCGCAGCTCGTGCTCCAGATGGACGCCGACTGGTCGCACGACCCGGGCGTCCTGCCGGCGATGATCGCGCCGCTGACGGCCGGCGAGGCGGACCTGGTCATCGGGTCGCGCTACGTGCCTGGCGGCGGGGTGAAGGACTGGGGGATCGTCCGGCGCCTGATCTCGCGTGGCGGCTCCACCTTCGCCCGGACCGTGCTCGGCCTGTCGCCCCACGACCTCACCGGCGGCTTCAAGGCCTGGCGGAGCACGACCCTGGACGCGGTTCCGTTCGAGGGCGTCCGGGCCGGCGGCTACGTGTTCCAGATCGAGATGACCTACCGCGCATCGCGCCTCGGCGCCCGGGTGGTCGAGGTCCCGATCACCTTCCGCGACCGCCGCGCCGGCCAGTCCAAGATGAGCCGCCGGATCATCGTGGAGGCGCTGTTCGTCGTGATCGGCCTCCGCTGGGACGAGCTGCGGGGTCGCGCACCCCGCCGCCCGGGGCGGTGACGGGCACGGGGCATCCTGCCTGGCGCCCCGGCAGGACGGCGCCCGTCGCGGAGACCGGGCCCGGCGTCCGGGTCGTGCTGGATATCCGTCCGCTGCAGGACCCGGAGCGCGCGCCGCTCACCGCCGCGTACCTCGAGGGGCTGCTCGGGGCCCTCGACGCGGACCCCCGGGCGGGCGAATCGTTCTCCTTCCTGCTCGCCTCGGACCAGGACGACCCGACCGACCGGTGGCCGAACCTCGAGATCGTCGGCCGGCGACTGCTGCCGCCGACACGCCTGCTGCGCGCGGGCGCCCTGACCGTGGACCCCGTGCTGCTGCGGGGCGCGTCGCTGGGCGCGGGCTGGCGGGCGGAGCGCGACGGCGCGGTGGGGACCGTGTACCACGCGGCCGCCGGCGCGCTGCCGATCGCATCAGGGATCCCGGTCGTGGCCGTGCTCCTGGACCTCGCCCCGTGGCAGCTGCCCGAGTCGTACCAGCGCGGCGCGGCGTCCCGCTTCGGGCAGCGGATCCGGGCCCGGCTGCTCAAGGACGCGGCGGCCGTGGTCGTGCCGGCCGCGGTGACCGCCGGCGAGGCCCGCCGCCTGCTGCGCATCCGGGCGGCCCGGCTCCGGGTGGTGCCGCTCGCCGCCCGCCCGTCGTTCCGGCCCGAGGCCGCCGCGGGCGCGTCCCGGGAGCGCGAGCGCCTGGGGCTCGGCGAGCGGTACGCGGTCTACGCGGGCCGCTACGACGCCCGCCAGGACCTGCCGACGCTGCTCGACGCGCTGGCCGCGCTGGCCGCGGAGCCCGCACCCGCCGGGGTGGCGGCGTGGCCGCCGCGGATCTGCCTCATCGGGGCCTCGCCGAGCGACCGCGC
>MGOE01000094.1:0-1783 GCA_001797035.1 Chloroflexi bacterium RBG_16_72_14 | reverse complement strand
CGAGCCGGGCGGGGATCGCCGACTGCCTGGCGTACGCGCCGCGCCTGCCCGAGGACCGGCTCGCGGCGCTCGTCGCCGGGGCACGATTCCTCGTCCAGCCGGCGCGATCCGACGCCTCGGGGCTCGCGGCGCTGGAGGCCCTCGCCGCCGGCGTGCCGGTCGTGGCCTCGTCCGTGGGCGCGTTGCCGGAGGTGGTCGGCGCGGCCGGGATCCTCGTGGACCCGCGGGACCCGCGACGGCTGGCGACCGCGCTTCGGGCGGCCTGGACGGACGACGAGCTGCATGCCTCGCTGGTGGCCGTCGCGCTCGAGCGGGCCGGGCAGCGCCGCACGTGGACGGACGTGGCGCGCGAGACGCGGGCGATCTGGGCGGAGGTCGCGAGGCCGGCGCCGCTGCTCTGATCGACGGGCTACGGCACCGACGAGGGCGAGGGCGCCGGCGACGCGGACGGCGCCGGGACCTTGCCGTTCTCGTACGTCACGTTCAACCCCCGCTGCACCACCTGGACGAAGGTCTGGCCGATCGTGAGCGTCACCGGGTTGCCGGCCTTGTCGTAGAACCGGGTGGGCCCCTTCATCGACTTCTTCACCCAGGTCCCCACGATCGTCCTGCCGTTGGTCGCGATGTACGCCTTGCCGCTGCCGATGTAGTCCGCCTCGAGGCGCCCCTTGTGCGATCCGTCGTTGAGCGGCCCGAAGCGCATGAACATCACGATCACGTTCTTGGGGGCGATCCGCACCTTGGTGGCGCGGTCGACCTGCTTGCCCTCGGACGACACGCTGCGCAGGTACGTGTTGGACGCGCGGTGGTACCGGTAGGTCACCTTGTTGTAGGGGTACGGGACGATGATCCGGCCACCCTCCGGCCGCCGTGAGAGGTCGGCGTCGGGGGCGAACTTCCACGCTGGCCCGGACTCGTTGGGTCCCGCGCCGGCTCGCTTCACCCAGGCGCGCAGGCGGTTGGCGTTCGAGTACACGTTGTGGGGCGCGTCCCGCCACTTCACCCGCCAGGTGAAGTCGTGGCCGTTGCCCCGGAGCGCGTCCGCGTTGTAGACCACCTCGCCCCGACCCTTGGTCGTCGCCAGGTAGTCGATCGCCTGCGGCGACCCGCCGGCATGGACGAACACGGCGTTCCACTCCGCGGCCCAGGCGATGTAGTACATCCGCGCGCTGCGGATCGGACCCACCTGCGGCGGGTTGCCCTCCGCGAACAGCGCCATGTAGCGCGGGATCCCGCCCTCGGCCGGCGCGTGCCACACGACGCTCGCCTCGGACAGGCCCGACTGCGGCCGGGCGGCGTACAGGTCGTCGATCATCACCGCGATCACGTGGCGGCTGGCCAGCGCCTCGGTGACCAGCCGTCCGGTCAGCGGTGCGGCGACCAGGACCGGCGTCGGCGCCGGGGTGGGCGTCGGGAGCGGCGTCGCCGAGGGCGTCGGCGTGGGGGCCGGGGTGACGCCGGGCGACGGCTCAGGGGTGAGGGTCGGGGTCGCCGGCGCCGAGGTGACGACCGCCACGGGCGACGACGCCGGCGACCCGGCCGCGGACCCCGCCACGATCCCGATGGCCACGCCCACGATCAGGACGACGACGGCCAGCAGCCCCGCGAGCACGCGATTCATCGGAAAGCCCGGCCGGTGTAGAGGTGATCGATCAACGCCGAAGCCCCCTTCGCGCGGGCGCCGCCGTGCCCGGGGCAGGGCGCCCCGAATCGGGCGGAGGATAGCGGTTGGGACGGGAATGCGCTTGGGAAGCCGCACGCGGGCCATCCGGCCATGGGCGGC
>MGOE01000093.1:7421-8336 GCA_001797035.1 Chloroflexi bacterium RBG_16_72_14 | reverse complement strand
GCGCTCCGCGTCGAGGCCGAACATGTGCCGCAGGGCGGGCTCGGTCGAGGCCGCGCTCGTCGCGGCGACCCCGGGCCCCTCGCCGTCCTGCGCGTCCGTGAACGTCTCGCGCGGCGCGTCGTGGAGTGGCAGCCGGCGGAGCACCCACGACTTCGCGTCGGCGTCGGTGAGCAGGCGGCCGGCGGCCGGGTCGACGAGCAGCAGCTCGCCCGGGGCCAGCCGCCCGGTGCGCACGACCTCGGCCGGGTCGAGCGGCACCGCGCCCGCCTCCGACGCCAGCGCCACCAGCTTGTCGCTCGTCACGGCCCAGGCCGCCGGGCGCAGCCCATTGCGGTCCAGCAGCGTGCCGACCCGACGCCCGTCGCTGAACACGAATGCCGCCGGCCCGTCCCAGGGCGCAATGAAACCCGCGATCCGGCGCCGGAACGCGGCCACCCCGGGGTGCGGCGTGCGGCGCAGGGAGGGAGCCTCGGGCACCAGCGCGAGCAGCGCCGATTCCAGCGACCACCCGGTCGCGACGAGCAGCTCCAGCGCCTCGTCCAGCGAGCGCGAGTCGGACACGTCGGGCGAGAGCAGGGGACCGGCGGCCCGGAGGCGGTCGGCCGCCGCGCGCCGGCGGCTCGGGATCCCCGGGTCGGACGCCCGTCCGCGCAGCGCCTCGCGGTTGCCGCGCACGGTGTTGATCTCGCCGTTGTGGGCGACGAACCCGAACGGCTGGGCCAGCGACCAGACCGGGTGGGTGTTCGTCGCGTACCGCTGGTGGAACACCGCCAGCGGTACGTCGATCGGGCGGGCCAGGTCCGGGAACAGCCGCGCCAGCCGGTCGCCCGCGACGAGGCCCTTGTAGACGACGGTCCGGCCCGAGGCCGAGGGCACCGCGAACCCGGCCAGGCCCGCCTCGCGCGCGGCGGCCTC
>MGOE01000093.1:3592-7411 GCA_001797035.1 Chloroflexi bacterium RBG_16_72_14 | reverse complement strand
CCGCCGCCGGGCGCAGGCCAGGGCGAGCTCGAACTCGGCGTCGGCGGTGTCGTCCGGCCGCGGGACGAGCGCGTGGAGGACGAACGGCAGCGAAGCGGCGGCCTCGCGCCCCAGCGCGGCCGCGTCGACCGGCACGGACCGCCACGCGGGCGCCGGCAGCCCTTCGGCCGCCAGCGCCACCTCGACGATTGCCCGCGCCGGGCCTTGACCGGCGACCGGGCGCGACCCCGGCCGCGAGACCGGCATCGACCCCGCCCGCGACGTGCCGCCCGGCCGCGAACGCGCCCCCGACGTGCCGCCCGGCGCGAACACCGTGACCACGCCGGGCCGCTCCCCGGCGAGCCCGCCCGGATCGATGACCCGGAGCAACGACGGCGACAGGGGGAGGAGGACCCCGGCGCCGTCGCTCGATGCCCCGTCGGCAGCGAACGCCCCCCGGTGCCCGAGGGCGGCCAACCCGCCGAGTGCCAGCGCGAGGACCCGCGACCCGGACCGTCCCCCGGCGTCCGCGACGAACCCAACGCCACAGGCGTCGTGCTCGTAGCGGGCGTCGTACAGCGGCGGTTCCCGGCGGACCCGCTGTGGGCCCGGGTTCGCGGCTCGGCGCATCGGGCGACCTCCGATCAGGCCTGGTAGGCGACCTCGCCGTGGACCGCGAGGTCGAGCCCGACCTCCTCCTCGTGCGCACCGACCCGGAGCCCCAGCACGAGGTCCACGAGCTTGACGATCACGAACGTCGCGATCACCGCGTAGGCGATCGTGGCGCCGACGGCGATCAGCTGGGTCAGGACCTGCCCGGGGTTGCCGTCGATCAGGCCCGGGTAGGCGTTGATCGCGGCCGTCGCGAACACACCGGTCGCGATCGCGCCGAAGGTCCCGCCCACGCCGTGGACCGCGAACACGTCGAGCGCGTCGTCGATCCGCAGCCGCTCGCGCAGCAGCGTGGCGCTGTAGCAGATGCCGCCGACGACGAGGCCGATGACCAGCGCCCCGCCGGCCGTGACGAAGCCGGAGGCCGGCGTGATCGCCACCAGGCCCGCGACCGCGCCGCAGGCCGCGCCGATGACGCTGACCTTGCGCTTGTGGATGTAGCTCGCGAGCACCCAGGTGATCGTGGCGGCACCCGCCGCCGTGTTGGTCACCAGCAGCGCGTTGGCGGCCAGGCCGTTGGCACCCAGCGACGAGCCGGCGTTGAACCCGAACCAGCCGAACCACAGCAGGCCTGCGCCCAGCACGGTCATCGGGATGTCGTGCGGCTCCATCGCGTCGCCGTTGACGGCGCGCCGGCCGATGAGCAGGGCCACGATCAGCGCCGACACGCCGGACGAGGCGTGGACCACCGTGCCGCCGGCGAAGTCGAGCGCGCCCATCTTGAACAGCCAGCCGTCCGCCGACCAGACCCAGTGGGCGATCGGGGAGTAGACGACCACGGACCACAGGACGGTGAACAGGACGAAGGCGGCGAACCGCTTCCGCTCGGCGAACGCGCCGGTGATCAGGGCGGGCGTGATGGCGGCGAACATGAGCTGGAACGCCGCGAACAGGACGAACGGGATCGTGAGGCCGTAGGTCGCGCTCGGCTCGAGGCCGACGTTCATGAACCCGACGAACTCGAGGCTGCCGATGAGCCCGAGGCCGCCGACGTCGCTGCCGAACGCGAGCGAGAAGCCGACCAGCACCCACACGACGCTGACCAGGGCCAGGCCGAAGAAGCTGTGCATGATCGTGGACAGCACGTTCTTGCGCCGCACGAGGCCGCCGTAGAACAGCGCCAGGCCCGGCAGCATGACCATCACCAGGGCGGTCGCGACCAGCAGCCAGGCCGTGTCCCCGGTGTCGATCGCCCCGCCTTCGGCCGCCGCGACGGCCCCGGGCAGGGCTCCCAGCAGCGAGGCGGCCCCGAGACCGCCGAGCACCAGTCGTCGTCCGAATCGCATCACTCGCTCCGCTCCCTGCTCACTCGCTCCGCCCCCCGCGGGACCCGGGCAGACCCGGGCCGTTGCGCGGAGGGTGAGGGGGCGGGCGTGCGCGGTCAGCGCCCGCGCGTGGTTCGGGGCGGATGCGTTTGGGTCGCGCCCGGTTGCGACCCGGTTGCGCCGATGCGATCCGGACCAACGGCACGCGTCCCAACCGGCCGATCGGACCGCTCGGCACCGGTGCGACTCGATATCCTCAGGGGCGTGACCAGGGCGAGGGCATCCAGCACGGCGTTCATGGCTCGCCCGTCGTGAACGACGCCTGGATCGCGGGCGCGATCTTCGTCGTCGCCTACCTCATGATCGCGGTCGAGCGCTGGGACCGCACGCTCATCGCGCTGCTCGGCGGGTTCCTCGTCGTCCTGCTCGGGATCGTGAGCCAGGAGGAGGCGTTCGCCGCGATCGACCTCAACGTCATCCTGCTGCTGACCGGGATGATGGTGATCGCGTCGATCGTCTCGGAGACCGGCTTCTTCGAGTGGCTCGCCATCCGGTCGGTCCGCATGTCGCGCGGCAACCCGATGCGGCTGCTGATCATCCTGTCAGTGGTCACCGCGGTCATCTCGGCGTTCCTCGACAACGTCACCACGGTCGTGCTGATGACCCCCATCACGCTGTCGGTCTCGCGACGGCTGGGCATCTCGCCGGTGCCGTACCTGATCTCACAGGTCCTGGCGTCGAACGTCGGCGGCACGGCGACGCTGATCGGCGATCCGCCCAACATCCTGATCGGGTCGGCGGCCGGCCTCGGGTTCGACGCCTTCCTGGTCAACCTGGCCCCGGTCGTCGCCATCATCCTCGTCGCGTTCGTGTTCATCGCCATGGTCTCGTTCCGGGGGGACCTGCGCGTCCCCAGTGAGCGTCAGGAGGCCGCGCTGGCCGAGACCGAGGCCCTCGCGATCAGGGACCGCCCGCTGCTGGTCAAGTCGCTGGTGGTGACCGGCGCCACGATCGTCGGGTTCCTGCTCCACACGGCGCTCGGGCTCGAGGCGGCGACCGTGGCGGTCCTCGGGGCGACCGTCCTGATGCTGGTCGCGGAACGCAAGCCGGCCGACCTGCTGCGCGAGGTGGAGTGGTCGACGCTGTTCTTCTTCATCGGCCTGTTCATCCTGGTCGAGGGGATCGTGTCCACGGGGATCGTGACCGACATCGCGGACGCGCTCCTCCGGGCGACGAGGGGCGACCTGGCCGTGACCACGCTGGCGCTGCTGTGGCTGTCGGCGGCCGTGTCGGCGGTGGTCGACAACATTCCGTACACGGCGACGGCGATCCCGATCGTGCAGCAGCTGATCGACGGGGGCATGGACGGTGAGCCGCTGTGGTGGTCGCTCGCGCTTGGTGCCTGCCTCGGCGGCAACCTGACGATCGTGGGCGCGTCGGCCAACGTCGTGGTGGCCAACCTCGCGATGCGGTCCGGCTACCGGATCACGTTCTGGCAGTTCCTGCGCTACGGTGCCGCCGTGGTGCTCGCATCGATGCTGATCTCGACGGTGTACCTCTGGGTGCGCTACCTCAGCTGAGCCCACACGCGGAACTGGAGGCGGGAATGGACCTGGGGCTGCGCAGCCGGCGCGCGCTGGTCGGCGGTGGGGGGTCGGGGATCGGCGGCGGCATCGCGGGCGTGCTCGCGGTCGAGGGCGCGCGGGTCGCGCTGATCGGGCGGACGCGGGAGCGGATCGAGGCACAGGCGGCGCGCCTCGGTGGCGTCGGGGTGGTGGCCGACCTGTCCACGCCCGACGGGCCGGCCGGCGCTGTCGAGGCGGCCGTCGCGGCCTTGGGCGGGCTCGACCTGCTCGTCGTCAACACCGGGGGCCCGCCCGGCGGCACCTTCGACACCCTGGGC
>MGOE01000093.1:3260-3507 GCA_001797035.1 Chloroflexi bacterium RBG_16_72_14 | reverse complement strand
GCGGACCCCGCGATCCTGATCGTGCTCTCGTCATCGGTCCGCGAGCCGATCCCGGCGCTGACCACCTCCAACGTCCTGCGCCCGGGCCTGGCCGGGCTGGTCAAGACCCTCACCGCGGAGATCGCCCCGGTGCGGATCAACGGCCTGGCACCCGGGCGGATCGCGACCGACCGGATCGCGTTCCTGGATGGCAAGCGGGCCGAGGCGGCGGGGGTCACCGTCGATGAGATCGCCCGGCGGACCCAGG
>MGOE01000093.1:0-3234 GCA_001797035.1 Chloroflexi bacterium RBG_16_72_14 | reverse complement strand
GAGCCGGCGGAGATCGGCCGGGTGGGCGCGTTCCTCCTGTCGCCCGCCGCGTCCTACGTCACGGGCGCGATCGTGCCCGTGGACGGTGGCATGGTCCGGGCCCTGCCGTAGGGGTACCTGGCGGGCGACGTCGCCACCCGTCCCGCGCCACGTCACCCACGTGCGATTCCCGCGCGCCACATGGGCTCCCGCCGGGCCGACAGGGGCGGCGCACCCGGCACCGCCCCGGAGCACGGAGCAGCATCAGCGCCGGGACGCGGTTCGCGGGTCCTCAGTCGCGCGGGGGCCCGGCGCGGCCGACCGGCTGCTATCGCTCGAAGTAGCCGTCGGACAAGGTCCTCAGGAACGCGACGATGTTGCCGGTGTCCATGCGGGGGAACATCCCCATCGCGGCCCGGTTCTGGTCGACCTCGGGGCTGGGGAACATCGTGGCCATGCCTTCGCACCCCATGCCGCCCCCCATGCCGCCGCACATCCCGCTGTCCATCATGGCCCGCCAGTGGTAGAAGAGGACGATGTCGTCGAGCGACTTGAAGAAGCCGTTGTGCCCGTACGCCTTGACGACATCCTCTGACGGGCGAAGGTCGACGTTGCGCAGGGTCGGGACCTTGAACTTGCCGATCTCGGGCCCGAAGACCTCCGCGGGATACCCCGCGCTCCGGAGGTACCCTCCCAGTCCCTCGTCCACCCACGCCGTCCCGTCCGGGTTCCACGCCTTGGGCATGTCGTAGAACGGGTTGTCCGGGTTCTTCGGGACGCCGATGTTGTGGTATCCGAAGTTCGTGAGCAGCGGATAGCCGTCCTCCCCGGGCGTGAGGGTATGGCACGCGGCGCAATTCGCCCGGTTGGGGTCATTGAATGCGGCGAGCCCCAGGAGCTCGGTATCGGTCAGGCCGAGCCCACGGTAGGTCTGCCACCGATCCGGATCCATGCCGCCGCCACCCATGCCGCCGCCGCCCATGCCGCCGCCCATGCCACCGCTCGACTTGATCCGGGTGACGTCCCTGCCGGCCGCGGTGGCGTTGTCCCAGAACAGGTCGAACTTCGAGCTGTAGGGGTTGACCTCCGGGCTCTCCTCGTAGGCGGCGATGGAGCGGGCGATCCGCTCGAAGGTGCCGTCGACGTCGTTCGCGACGTCGATCGAGCCGGGTCTCCAGACGCGCTCGAACAGATCCGCGTAGTCCGAGTTGGCGACGCGGACCGCCAGCAGCCGGGCGTTGGGCAAGGCCTGCTCCAGCGGGTTGAGGAATGGGCCCTGCGCCTGCTCGACGAGGGCATCGCCCAGGACGTGGCCGGTGGCCCGGCCGTCCCAGAACATGCCGCCGGCCCACTCCCCGAGCTCGAGCTCGTAGTGGAGCTGGGGGCTCTGGCCGGCGTAGGTGCTGGTCGGTGGCCTGCGGTTGCCGAAGCGACGTTCCAGCGCTCCCTGGTACACGGCGCCCCCGGCGTTCACGGCCGAGTCCGGGCCGGTGAACCCGACCTCCGGTGCGTGGCACGAGGCACACGACTGCTTGCCGTTCACCGAGAGCGCCGGATCGAGGAACAGCGCCTCGCCCAGTGCGACGAGGCTGTCATCCTCCTCGTTCGCGACCACCGGGGCCACCCCGACCGGGAGCAGCACCACCATCGCGAGCACGATGCCGACCTTGACGAGCCGGAACGTCCTGGACATGCTCGGTACCTCCTGGAGCAGGGACGCCCGACGCGGTGACGGAGCGGGGGTTGTGACGGGACCGGCCAGGGCGGGCTACATGTCGCCCATCCCGCCCATGATGTGCCAGATCCCCATCATCCCGATGTCCTCGTGCTCGATGATGTGGCAGTGGATCATCGCCATCCCGGCGTAGTCCATGACCGGCATCAGCAGCCGGACGCTGCCCCGGGCCGGCACGATCGTGACGTCCTTCCAGGCCGGGGCGGACGTGTACAGGCTCGCGTAGCCGGCGTTGCCCCCGTTGATCGAGAGCACCTGGGCCGAGTTCGTGTGGTGGTGGAACGGGTGGTCCATCCCGCTTTCGTTGACGACCTCCCAGACCTCCCACGTGCCGAGATCGGACATCGTCATGTAGCAGTGCTCGTGGTCGACGTAGGTGATCCCGTCGATGCCGACCGCGCCCATCCCCATGGTCAGCGCCAACCGCCTCTGGGGCAGCATGCCGAAGTCCATGCCGGTGTCGGCCGCCGTCATCCGTCGAGCGGACGCGTCGACCACCGGGGGGATCGCCATCGGCGCCGGCAGGGCCGACTTCCGGCGCGGCGCCTGGTAGGTCAGGGTCATGAGCGTGACCTGCTGGAGGGCCGACATCCCCCCGCGGCTGTACGGCAGCGAGAGCCAGCGGTAGGACGCCGTGGCCTGGTCGGCCTTCACGAGCAGGTCGGCGCGCTCGCCGGGCGAGAGCAGCAGCTCGGTCACGGGATAGGGCTTGTCGAGCAGGCCGCCGTCGGTGCCCACGACGTGCATCACGTGGCCCTGGAGGCTCAGCCGGAAGAAGCGCGCCGTGCAGGCGTTGACGATCCGCCAGCGCTGGACCTCGCCGGGCACGATCGTCAGCCGCGGGTTCACCTGCCCGTTGACCATCACGATGTTGCCCTCGAGGCCGTGCATGTACTGCATCCTCGAGGTGTGCGGCGCGGGCTCCGAGCCCGACAGCGAGATGTCCTTGAGCACCAGCACCTGCTCGGCGAACGGGGCGAGGACAGCCGCGGCCGCGCCGGCGTCCTCGACGACCAGCGGCGCCGACAGGCCGCCCCACATCTGGTCGGTCACCGAGCCGTGGATGTGGGGGTGGTAGAAGTTGAGGTTGCCGGCCGGGTGCCTGGTCAGGTCGTACTCGTAGGTGAGGGTCTCGCCAGGGTTCGCCATGGCGAGCATGTAGTCACCGTAGGTCCCGTTCATGTTGATGTCGGGCGTGACGTGGAGCCCGTGCGTGTGGATGTTCGTCGTCCACATGGGGTGGCCGAGGAAGTTGAGCTGTCCGTCGTCCGGCAGGCCGTTGCGGAAGTTGAGCCGCAGGAGCTCGTCGTTGTGGACCCGGATGAGCGGCCCCGGCAGCTGCCCGTTGTAGGTGACGAGGTTCGCCGTCGTCCCATTCACGTTGATGGGGGCCCGGCGGGCCTCGATGCTCACCTGGACCACGCCCGTGCCGGGCGTCTCGTTGACCGCGAGGGCTGGCTGCCGGAGCGCGGCCCCGACCGGCGGGTCGATGATGGTGACCGATCCGTCGCCACCCATCC
>MGOE01000092.1:9090-27460 GCA_001797035.1 Chloroflexi bacterium RBG_16_72_14 | reverse complement strand
CCGGGCGCCGGTCGCGGTAGAACTGCCAGGTCTGGCGGACCTCGGTGACCATGTCGAGGTCCATGTCGCGGATGACCAGCTCCTCGGCGTGGGCGTCGCCCGGGGCGCCGATGAGCTGGCCGCGGGGGTCGCAGAAGTAGCTCTGGCCGTAGAAGTCGTCGTCGCCCAGCTCGGCCTCGATGCCCACCCGGTTGATGGTGCCCACGAAGTAGCCGTTGGCGACCGCGTGGGACACCTGCTCGATCCGCCACAGGTACTCGGACAGGCCGCGCGACGTGGCGCTCGGGATGAACACCATCTCGGCCCCGTTGAGGCCCAGCGCCCGGGCGCCCTCGGGGAAGTGGCGGTCGTAGCAGATGTACACGCCCACCTTGCCGACCGCGGTCTCGAACACCGGGTAGCCGAGGTTGCCGGGCCGGAAGTAGTACTTCTCCCAGAACCCCTTGACGTGGGGGATGTGGGTCTTGCGGTACTTGCCCAGGTAGGACCCGTCGGCGTCGATCACGGCCGCCGTGTTGTAGTAGATGCCCGACGTCGCGTCCTCCTCGTACATGGGCACCACGAGGACCATCCCGGTCTGGCGCGCGAGGTCCTGCATCCGCTTCGTCGTGGGGCCGTCGGGGATGTGCTCGGTGTAGCTGTAGTAGGCGGGCTCCTGCACCTGGCAGAAGTAGGGGCCGTAGAACAGCTCCTGGAACAGCATCACCGCCGCGCCGGCCTTGGCCGCCTCGTGCGCATAGCCCTCGTGCTTCTGGATCATCGACTCCTTGTCGCCGGTCCAGGTCGCCTGCAGGAGCGCGCCTCGGACGATACGGGGCATCGCGTCACCCTCCTCGAGCCGGCGCGCTCGCGAAGAGGCGCGCCCATCTGCGGCCGGGCAGGTCCCGACCGGGAGAACCGGAGGATACGCCTCGCCGGATGCGGACGAGCGACCCGGCCAGGCGGTCAGGCGGCGGGCAGCCCCGGGGCACCGCGGCTGAACAAGCCGGGCACGAGCAGGCCGAGGACGGCGGCCACGACGACGATCGCGAGACCGATCAGCGACGTCGCGTCGAGGATCCCGAACTGTGCGAGCGCCAGGCCCAGCCCGGCACCGCCGAGGGCGCCGAAGATGGCTCCGACGAGCCGCGACCCGATGCCGCCGCCCATGAACATGGCCGCGAGCAGGACCAGCAGGCCGATCACGGCGGCGGCAACGCCGCCGCCACCGAGCACGGTGGTCAGCGGGTTCACGTCGTCGATGATGATCACCACCTGGCCGCTGCAGCCGCCCCCCTCGCCGACGGAGCTGCCGCCGACCGTGAACCGGGCGCCGAGCACGGCGTACGGCTCGACCGAGACGCCCTGGACGGACCCCTCGGTGCCACCATCGCCGCTCCCGGAGGCGATCGGCAGCGACAGGCCGAGCGCGTACGCGCCGACCGACGCGGCCGTCTGCTCCGACGGCGCGGTGCCCGAGCCCCCGGCGACGTCACTCTTCTTGAGGTGCCACTCCGCGGCCGTCGTGAGGTCGATCGAGCCCCCCGAGGTCGAGGTGCCGGTGACCTGGCATCCTCCGTTGACGGTGGCTGCGGCCATGGCCGGCACCACGAGTGCCAGGGCCATGGCGACGACACACGTGCACACGGCACGGCGGGCTGACACGCGCATCGGGCATCCCTCGAGCTCCCCGCGGCCCGGGTCGATCCAGGGCCGTCGGACGCCACTCTAGACCCGGGCGAGGCCCCGTCAATGTCCGTGTGGCCCTCGGGACCCTCGGCAGCGGCCCCCACGCGGGGCGGCTCAGTGGCAGGTGGCGGAGCCGGAGTCGGTGAAGCTGCTGCCCGCGACCGGCACGAACCGCCAGTCGTAGCCACCCGCCCGGAGCGTCAGCCGGAGCACGCCGAACGTGGCGGCGTTGCGCCGCTGGCTGTTGGGCTTCACGGTCCCGAACCCGCGCAGCGCCGCGCCGCCCGTGCCGACCACGAACTCGCGAATGCCCCCCGGCGAGGCGATGCCGGTCGCCGTCTGGGGCGCGAAGCGCTCGTAGTCGTGGTCGTGTCCGTTGATGACGAGCTCGGCCCCGGCAGCCTCCAGGGCCTGCCACAGCGCCCGCACGTTGGCGTTGTTGCCGTGACGGCCGGAGGAGAACAGCGGCTGGTGCCAGACCGCGGCGACGCACTGGCGCGGTAATGCCGCGAGGTCGGCCTGCAGCCAGCGCACCTGCTCGGAGCCCGCCGCGCAGCCCACGATCGAGCAGTTCGAGTTCAGGTGGTAGACGCGCCAGGTCCCGAGGTCGTAGGCGTACCAGCCCCGGCCCGCCGTCCCGGCCCGTGCCCCGAAGTAGGCGAAGTACGGGACTGCCCCCGCCCAGTGGTACTCGTGGTTGCCCGGCACGGGCGACGTCCGCGAGCTCCACCGACCCCAGGTGGGGCCGTAGCAGTCCCGGAACTGCCGCGTGGTCCCGTCCGGGTAGGCGAGATCCCCGGCGACGAACACGCGCCCGGCGATGCCGTCGAGCAGGCGCGCCGTCGCCGAGTCGCCGTCCTGCCCGCACACGGCGACATCGCCGGCGCCCACCAGCACGGGGTCGGGGGCGGGCGGGTCGACGACGACGAAGCCATCGATGTCGACGAGCGGGTGGCCCGCGGTCCCCGCGACGCGGATGACGAGCGTGTGCGGGCCGCTGGCGGGCCAGGCGTGCCGGAACAGGATCCGCCGGTAGGTCCTGGCATCGCGACGGAGGTCGATCGTGGCCACGCGGGCACCGTCGACCAACACCTGGGCGGAGCCGTAGCCCGGCCCACGGGTGCCGAACCACGCCACCTGGCTGCCGGTGAAGGTGAAGGTCGCCGTCGCCCCCGCGGAGCCGGAGCGCAGCGCACGGTCGCCCAGGTAGCCGGTCGCGCGGCGCAGCGCCCACGGCCCCTCGGTGGCCAGGCCGGCGGCGTCCTCGGCGGGGCGGCGGACGCGGAACGTGGCGCCCATCGCCCAGGCGCCCGTGTTGCCTGCGGCATCGGTCGCCCGGACGCGGAACCGGTACTCGTGGGGCGGCCGCAGGCGCGTGACCAGGCTCCCCGCGGTCCGCGACGGGAGGGCCAGGGTCTCCCATGAGCCGCCGTCCACACGTCGCTGCAGCTGGTACCGGGCGATCCCGGACCCGGCGTCGGTGCCGGACCAGGACACGACGAAGGGCAGCGACGAGGAGGTGACCGTGCCACCCGGACGGGGGGCGGCGGCCGGCGCGGCGATGACGGGCGGCAGCGCGTCCGCGCCGGCGCCGACCGGACCCGGCGCGGCGACCAGGCCGATCAGCAGGGAGGCGGCGACGGTGCCGGCGACGGCACGCGGGCGCTCGATGACGCGCACGGAACCCCCAAGGCGAGCGGCGGCGACGGGTCCATGATCCGCCCGCCGTGCCGGGACGGCAACTCGCGTCGCCGGCGGCGTGTGCCCGGGGTCAGTACCGCGGGACCTCCCAGGAGCGTGTTGGGACGGAACGGACGTAACCGATGTCAGTCACGTTACCAGTTACAGCGCAAGCCTGCTGGCGGTGCGGCGCCGCCCGGGCGATGATGTGCCCGGCCCGTCCCCGGCCGCCGCGCTCGCGTACCCGGGGTTGCCGCGAAGCGAGGATCGATCATGGACCCGGCCGTCACCGACACCCCCACGGACGCGGCGCTGCGGCGCGCCGCCGAGCTCGCCCGCGAGTTCGTCGCCGGGCTCCCGTCACGGCCCGTGCACGCCACCGTGTCGCTCGAGACGCTGCGGGCGCGCTTCGGCGGCCCGCTGCCGGAGGAGGGCGAGGACGCGGCCGCGGTGGTCGATGCGCTGGCCGCGAACGCCGAGGGCGGGCTGATCGGTAGCGCCGGGCCCCGCTACTTCGGGTTCGTGATCGGGGGTGGGCTGCCCGCCGCCGTGGGTGCGGACTGGCTGACCAGCGCCTGGGACCAGAACGCGGGCCTGTACGTCATCGGGCCCGCGGCGGCGGTCGCGGAGGAGGTCGCCGGCGCCTGGGCGGCGGACCTGTTCGGCCTGCCGGCCGGCGTCAGCGTCGGGTTCACGACGGGGGCGACGATGGCCTCGTTCACGGGGCTCGCCGCGGGCCGCCACGCGCTGCTCCGGGAGGCCGGCTGGGACGTGGAGCGGCAGGGCATGTTCGGCGCACCCGAGCTGCCGGTCGTGACCAGCGACGAGTCGCACGTCACGATCTTCGCGGCGCTCCAGATGCTGGGCCTGGGCCGCGAGCGGGTGACCCGCGTCCCGACGGACGGGCAGGGCCGCATGCGGGCGGACGCGCTGGCCATGGTCCTGGGCGACCTCGGCCGCCCCGCCCTCGTGTGCGCCCAGGCGGGCAACGTCAACACCGGCGCCTTCGACCCCCTGCCGCCGATCGTGGCGGCCGTCCGGGCGAACGGCGGCTGGCTCCACGTGGACGGCGCCTTCGGGCTGTGGGCCGCGGCCGATCCCGCCCGGCGGCACCTGGTCGACGGCGTGGGCCTTGCGGACTCCTGGACGACCGACGCCCACAAGTGGCTCAACGTCCCGTACGACGCAGGCCTGTCGTTCGTGGCCCATCCGGCCGCGCACCAGGCGGCCATGACGCTGGGGGCGGCCTACTACGTCGAGACGACCGGCGCCGAGCGAGACCCGTACAACTGGGTACCCGAATCCTCACGGCGGGCTCGCGGGTTCACGGCCTGGGCGGCGCTCCGATCGCTCGGCCGCCGGGGCGTGGCGGACCTCGTCGCGCGCGACTGCGACCTCGCGCGGCGGTTCGCGGCCGGACTCGACGGCGCCCCCGGCGTCCGGATCCTCAACGACGTCGTGCTCAACCAGGTGCTGGTGCGCTTCGACGACCCGTCGGGCGACGCCGCGCTCGGCGACGCGCGCACGGACGCCGTCATCGCCGCGGTCCAGGCGGACGGGACGCTGTGGCTGGGCGGGACCCTCTGGCACGACCAGCGCGCGATGCGGATCTCGGTCTCGGGCTGGTCCACCTCCGCGAGCGACGTGGACGTGTCCGTGGCCGTGATCCGGCGCGTCGCCGAGGCGATCCGGGAGGGCTGAGCCTTGGCGCGCCGGTCGCCCAGCGACGCAACGGATGCAACGCGAGACGAACTGGTCGCTCAGCGCCGCGTTCGTTGCATGCAACCGCCATCGCACGCGACAAACGAGGCGCCTGGCCGACCGAAACGTCGCACGACGCGCTCGTTGGGTCGCCCAGCGACCGATCCGCGTGCGGGTCGCCCAGCCACCGATCCGCGCGGACCTGCGGCGGGCCGAAGGCGGGCGATCCGGCCCACGCCAGGACGGTACGGGTAGCCCGATCGAGGCGTTGGGCCGTGTGCTGTAATGACCTCGCGTCAGGTGATCACTCGGGCCGGCCACCGGCCGCCCCGGAACGGAGGCTCAATGGGCATCAGCGCCGCGCCCGGCATGACCAGCGAGGAGATCGTCTCGCTCTCCCGGGCCCACACCATGTTCTCCTGGTCGGTGCAGGGCGCGATCGATCCGATCGCGATCGACCGTGCCGAGGGCGTCTACCTCTACACCCCGGAGGGGCGCCGCATCCTGGACTTCAACGCGCAGCTGATGTCGGTCAACATCGGTCACGGTGACCGCCGCGTGATCGACGCGATCACGGCCCAGGCGACCCAGCTCCAGTTCGTGCAGCCGGCGTTCGCGACCGAGATCCGCGCCCGGCTCGGCCAGAAGATGGCCGAGATCCTGCCCGGCGACCTGAACAAGGTGTTCTTCACCCTTGGCGGCGCCGAGGCGGTGGAGAACGCGATCAAGCTCGCCCGTCATGTCACCGGGCGCTACAAGCTGCTCGCCCGCTACCGCTCGTACCACGGCGCCACCCATGGCGCGATGACGCTCACCGGTGACTACCGCCGCTGGGCCAACGAGCCGGGCCTCGTCGGCGTCATTCGCTATCCGGACACCCACCGCTGGGGCGAGAAGGAGCCGCGGCCGGTCGAGGAATCGCTCAACGGGCTCGAGGACGTCATCAAGTACGAGGGTCCGCACACCATCGCGGCGGTCTTCCTCGAGACCGTGGTGGGCACGAACGGCATCCTGATCCCGCCCGACGGATACCTCAAGGGCGTCCGCGAGCTGTGCGACAAGTACGGGATCATGATGGTCGCCGACGAGGTCATGGCCGGCTTCGGCCGGACGGGCCGCTGGTTCGCGGTGGACCACTGGGACGTCGTGCCGGACCTGATGACGATGGCCAAGGGCCTCACGTCGAGCTACCTGCCGCTGGGTGCCGTCGCGATGCGCGACCACATCTCCGAGGCCATGGACTCGAAGATGTTCTACGGCGGCCTCACCTACAGCAGCCACCCGATCAGCCTCGCCGCGGCCCTGGCCACGATCCGCGTGTACGAGGAGGACGACCTCATCGGCAACGCGGCCCGGCTCGACCCCGTGCTGCGCGCGCACCACGAGGACCTGGCTCGCAAGCACCCGAGCGTCGGCGCCCACCGGAGCCTCGGCCTGTTCGGGATCCTGGACCTCGTGCGCAGCCACGACCCGTGGACCCCGATCACGCCGTTCAACGGCACCAGCGACGAGATGAAGGCCATCGGCAAGTTCTTCCGCGACAACGGGCTGTACACGATGATGGCCAACAACTCGATCCACACCAACCCGCCGCTGTCCATCACCGCGGCCCAGCTGGCCGAGGGGTTCGCGATCATCGATCGCGCCCTCGACATCGCGGATCAGGCCGTCACCGGCTGAACCCCCGCACGCGATCAAGGAAGCCGACGGCCGGCCTCGCGAGGGGCCGGCCGCTCCACGCCCGAGTGACCCTCGCGCCCGCGGAGTCGGCCGCGGACCCGCCCGGTCAATCGGAGCGGGCGACCTCTCGAAGCGGGAACGGCAACTCGCCGAACTGCAGGATCGTGACCAGGCCCTGTGCCTGGGCGAGCGTGAAGCCCCCGACCCTGCTGGTGCTGATCTGCACCTCGCCGCCGGCGATCGCGTCCATGATGACCGGGGCGCTGATGACCTGGCCGTCGAGCACGATCGCGAGGTACGTCCCGATGTTGTTCCTCGTGTAGTCCGCGAGCAGCAGCCTGCCCCGGTCCTTGAGCACGAAGTCCACGGTTCGAATGCCGGTCTGGTCCGAACCGACCGAGGCGCTCGCGACCTGGTCGCCGGAGAACAGCGGTGGGAACGCCGCGAGGTCGATCCGCTGGCCCTCGGACATCTGCGTGTCGCCCAGGGGCACGACGTCCACCCGACCCGCCACCCCGGCCAGTGACCGCACGTCGTCGACGACCGATGCCGGCGAGGCCTCGACGACCACGACGTCCGGCGCCTCGACGGTCACCCGGAGCGCGGCGACGCCGGTGGCCTCCAGCCGCGACTCGACGATCTGTCGCATGACCTCCATGTCGGCGGCGGACGGGGCGGCGCCATCGACCGGGAGCGCCTGGTAGGCGATCCGGAACGCGAACGGCTCCCTCGACTCGCCCAGGCCGCACCCGGCGAGGACGGACAGCGCGACCATGACCATGGCCGCCAGCGCGGTGCGTCCCGACGCGCGTCGCTGCATCTGCCGGTCCTCCCCGTGACGGTGCCCTGGCAGGACAGGTGTATCACGTTGCCGGTGGCGCTCGCAGTCGCGGTCGCGGTCGCGGTCGCGGTCTCGGTCGCTGATGCGGTCAGCCTGGGCGTACCCTCCGCACGATGATGTCCGCCGCGATCTACGCATCATGAGACGGAGCCTGCCGCGCCTCGGCCGCCTCGTGCTGGTCACGGGGGCGTCGCTGGCCATCGCCACCCTCGCGATCGCGGTGCTGGAGCACAGCCTGGGCGTGGAGAACGCCTCGTCCGCGTACCTCGTCGCGGTCGTCCTGGCGGCCCTCGTCGTGGGCACAGGGGGCGCGATCCTGGTCGCGGTCGGTGCCTTCCTGGTCTACAACTTCCTGTTCACCGAGCCGCGGTTCACGCTCGTGATCCACGACCCGGGCGTCCTCCTCAGCGTCGTGCTGCTCCTGTTCGTCGGGGTGGTCGTGGGTCGGCTGGCGGCGCTGCAGCGGGAGCGGGCGGAGACGGCCCGCGCGCGCGAGCACGAGGCGACCGCCCTGTTCCGCGTGAGCTGGGCGCTGGCGACGCGCGACGCCATGACGCCGGCGCTGGTGCAGATCGCCGATGCGCTGCGTACCGAGACGGGCATGGCGCGGGTCTGGATCGCCATCGGTGACGACGAGGCCACCGAGCGGGTCGCGGCCGACACGGGCGACGGCACGCCACCCTCACCACCCGCGCGCCTGCGGGTGCTCGGGCGCACGCCGATCGACGAGCCCGCACGCTGGGTGCGGGTGCAGCGACCGGGCACAGGACCCGGCGGAACCGCCTCGCCCGCAGCCCTGGATGCGTACCGGGTCCGGATCGAGGCCAGCGGCGAGCCGCTCGGATCGATCTGGGCGCTCCGTGCCCGGGGCACGGACGAGCCGGACCCTGTCGAGACCCGGCTGCTGGCCGCGACCGCGGACCAGGTCGGGCAGGCGATCACGCACGACCGAGCCGCTGAACGGACCCGCGCGGCCGACGTCGCCCGCCAGAGCGATGCCCTCAAGTCGGCGCTGCTCCAGTCCGTGTCGCATGACCTGCGCACCCCGCTCGCAACCATCCGGGCGGCGGCCGGCAGCCTCCGGCCGGGCGGCCAGCTCGATGACGAGGCCCGCCGGGCAAGCGCCGACGCCATCGAGCGCGAGGTCGCGTACCTGGACCGCCTGGTCGCCAACCTGCTGGACCTGAGCCGCATCGAGGCGGGCGCGCTCCGTGCCCGCCGGGACGTGTTCGAGCTGGACGACCTCCTCGCGCGCGCCATCGCCAGCGTGCGGCCCGGGCTCGGCGCGCGGACGCTGGAGGTCGACCTGACGGCACCGCCGGTCGAGGTGGACCCGGTGTTCCTCGACCAGGCGTTCTCGAACATCCTCGACAACGCGCGCAAGTACACGCCGGATGGCGCCACGATCCGGGTCTCCGCGGCCACGCCCGGCGGCGCGAGCGTGCGGGTCACGGTGGAGGACGACGGGCCGGGCGTGGCGGACGACGTCCTGCCGCACCTGTTCGAGAAGTTCTACCGGGCTCCAGGCGCGACCGCCGGCTCGCGGAGTGGCACGGGGATCGGGCTGGCCGTGGCGCGTGGCGTGCTCGAGGCGACGGGGGGCCACGTCGAGGCGCGCCGGAGTGGCATGGGCGGGCTCGCCTTCGACATCGACCTGCCGGCGGCCCGGGTGCCCGCGTCCGTCACGACCGGGGAGCCCGCGCCGTGAGCCCGGCGGCCGGCGGCCCGAGGATCCTCGTCGTGGAGGACGACGCCGAGACCCGGTCTGCCCTGCTCCGCGAGCTCGCTGCGGGCGGCTACGAGGTGGACGAGGCGCCGGACGGGCGGACGGCCCTGGAGCGCTGGGCGCTTCGCCGCCCCGACGTCGTGCTGCTGGACCTCGGCCTGCCGGACATGGACGGGCTGCGCGTGGTCTCGGCGATCCGGCGGGAAGCCGCCACGCCGATCGTCATCCTGTCCGGCCGATACGAGGAGCGCGAGAAGGTCGAGGCGCTGGATCGAGGTGCCGACGACTACGTGACCAAGCCGTTCGGCGTGGACGAGCTGCGAGCCCGCCTGCGGGTCGCGATCCGCCGGGGGGCCGGACCGCGTGGCGACGCGGAGGGCCGGATCGCCAGCGGGCCCCTCGTCCTCGACGCCGGCCGGCACGAGGTCGCGATCGGCGGCCGGCCAGTGGACCTCACGCCCCGCGAGTTCGAGCTGCTCCGGGTCCTGCTGACGCACCGCGGGCGGGTCGTGACCAAGGGGCGCCTGCTGCGTGCCGTGTGGGGCGAGGCCTACCGGGGCGAGGACAGCTACGTGTACGTCCATGTCAGCCAGCTCCGCCGCAAGCTCGCGGCGGCCGACGCGACGGGCGTCCTCGACGGCCTGATCGTCACGGAGCCCGGAGTGGGCTACCGGATCCGGGATCTCGGGGACACCTGAGGGCAGCCCAACCGGCCGAAACGCGCCATCCCTTAGGGAAACCTAAGGCCCCGGGGCCCCCGCGGATTGCCGTCCCTCTTGGCGCCTGCTGCGATCGTGGGGGCATGGACACGAGCACAGGGGCGTCCGCCGGCAGCGAGACGCCACTGACCGAGGGCGAGCTGCGGCTCGTCCGGCAGGCGATCCTCATGGTGTCGTCGTATGGCACGCCGCGGGTCATCGTCGCCGGGCTCCGGTACGGCGACCTGATCCTCGAGCGCTGCGAGCACCTGGCCGGCGAGGCCGGCGTCCGGGTCGTCGCCCTGGAGACCGCCACGCCCGGCCGCCTGGACCTCGCCGTCGAGCCACGGACTCGATGATCGGGGGCCGCAGACCGCTCACCGGACGCAAGCCGGCGGATCGCCGCGTCAGGGTCGAACGGCCGCACACTGCGTACTTCCGGTATACGGGACCCGGCCAGCTCGTCGCCAAACCGACAGCCTCGATCCCACGCACCCCGCTGGGCCGGACCCTCACCCGGTGGAAGGCCTGGCTCATCGGGCGGCCGCTGGCCAACGAGGAGGAGATCGGCGAGCGGCTGGCGAAGCGGAAGGCGCTCGCGATCTTCAGCTCGGACGCGATCTCGTCCTCGGCCTACGCGACCGAGGAGATCCTGCGCGTGCTCGTGATCGGCGGGGCGGCCGCGTTCCTGCTCAGCGTCGAGGTGGCGGCGGCCATCGCGGTGCTGCTGGCGGTGGTCGCGCTCTCATACCGTCAGGTGGCACGTGCGTTCCCGAACGGCGGCGGCGCCTACGCGGTCGCGCGGGCGGAGCTCACCCCGCTGCTCGGGCTGGTCGCCGCCGCTGCGCTGCTCATCGACTACGTGATGACGGTCGCGGTCTCCACCTCCTCCGCCGTGGAGCAGCTGATCTCCATCGCGCCTGGCATCAACGCGTTCCGCATCGAGATCGCCCTCGTCTCGATCGCCCTGATCACGGTCGCCAACCTGCGCGGCCTGCGCGAGTCCGGGAACATCTTCGCAGTGCCCACATACCTGTTCCTGGGCATGGCCCTGACGATTGTGGGGATCGGCGTCTTCCGCATTGTGACCGGGCAGGTGGGCGACGTGCCCGCCCACGACGAGGCCATGAACATGGGGACGGAGTCCATCGGCCTGTTCCTCGTCCTCAAGGCGTTCGCCAGCGGATCGGTCGCCCTCACGGGCACCGAGGCCATCGCCAATGGCGTGCCGGCGTTCAAGCCGCCCGAGGCCAGGAACGCCGCCAACACCCTGGTCGCGATGGCCGTCCTCCTGGGCGTGCTGTTCATCGGCATCACCCTGATCGCGGACGCCTACCGGATCGTGCCCTCCGAGGAGGGCTCCGGCGGCCCCACGGTCATCGCGCTGGTGGCCCAGACCGCGTTCGGCTCGGGCAGCCCGCTGTACTACACGTTCCAGGTGGCGACGGCCCTGATCCTGTTCCTGGCGGCGAACACGAGCTACAACGCCTTCCCGCGCCTCGCCGCGCTGCTGGCCGAGGACGGCTACATGCCGCGCCAGTTCGCCTTCCGCGGTGACCGGCTGGCCTTCAGCTGGGGGATCGTCCTGCTGTCGGCCGTGGCTGGCCTGCTGCTGGTGTACTTCGGCGGCGTGACGACGCTCCTGATCCCGCTCTACTCGGTCGGCGTGTTCGTGTGCTTCACGCTGAGCCAGTCCGGGATGGTCCTCCACTGGCTCCGCGGGCGCGCGTCCGGCTGGGCCTGGCGGATGTCGGTGAACGCCTTCGGAGCCGTGCTGACCGGGGTCGTGCTCGTGGTCGTGGCGTCCGTCAAGTTCTTCGCCGGCGCCTGGCTGGTCGTGGTCCTGATCCCGCTGCTCGTCGGCATGATGCTGTTCATCCGCCACCAGTACACGGCGTCCACGCGACACCTGGCCGTGCGCCCGGACTACGTCGCGTCGGCGCCGGGCCGCGCGGAGCGCGCGATCGTGCCGGTCCCGTCGCTCAACCGCGCGACCGTCCGGGCCCTCAACGTCGCGCGCTCCATCTCCGAGGACGTCACGGCCGTGTTCATCAGCGACGACCCGGAGGAGGCGGCCTCGATGCGCGAGCAGTGGGACCGCCAGGTACCCGGGGTGCCGCTGGTGGTGGTGGAGTCGCCGTACCGGGCGCTCGTCGGCCCGCTGCTCGCCTACCTCGACGTGCTCCGGCTCGCGTGGCCGCCGGACAAGCCGGACCCGGTCACGTTCGTCGTGATCCCGGAGTACGTAGCCCGCCACTGGTGGGAGCGGATCCTGTACAACCAGTCCGCGCGCCGCCTGCGATCGGTCCTGCTGGGCCGCCCGCATACCGTGGTGGTGGACGTGCCCTACCGGCGGGACGACCCGCTCGAGGCCGCGAGCTGAGGAAGGCTCAGGGCGCGAACCGCCACTGGTACAGCGTCATGGGCGTTCCGTTCGGCGACGACTCGACGAACACCTTGTCGTTGTCGCCGGGCTTGTGGCACACCACGGTCACGATGTTTGCGTTGACGGCGAACCCAGGCTCGAACCACACCACGTTGTACTGGTGCTGCCCGACGCCGATGTAGGGCTCGACGCTGCCCTTCGGATCGTTCCAGGCCATGCGGAAGGTGTAGGCGTACGCCTCACGGCCAGCCGACTCGCAGCCGCTGCTCCCGACCGCTGCCGGCACGTCGGTGCGCTGCATCGTCAGGGTTACGCCGTGCACGGTGAGCGGCTGGCCCAGGGTGCCGGACCCTGCGTACACCCGCGTCGTCGGCTCCGGCTCCGGGTCGGGCTGGGGCGGCTTGGTGGGCTTGGGCGTGGGCTTCTCGGTCGGCTGGGGCGTGGGTGGCTCGGTGGGCTGTGGCGTCGGCTGGGGCGAGGGCGAGACCACCGGCTCAGCGGTGGGCGACGGAACCGGAGGGGGAGATGGCGCCGGAGACGGCGACGGCAGCGGCTGCGCGGAGGGCGACGAGCCGGCGCCGGCGTCGGGAACCACCGCGGCGAGCGACGGCGTCGCGGCCGGGGGGTCGGCGCGGCCGTTGCCCAGGACGACGATCGCCAGCACGGCGATCAGCGCGGTCGTCGCGATCGTGCCGAGCATCGTCCAGGTGCGCCGGGCCCACCCCGCCGGTGCGGCTCGAGGGCCCGCGGCGGCCATTCGCGCGACCCGGGCGTCGAGGTCGGCGAGGCGTCCCGGCCCCGGATTCTCCCGGAGGGTCTGCTCGAGTTCACGCTCGAGGTCGCGCTCGATCTGGTCAGTGCTGTTCATCGAGAACCTCCCGCAGCCGTGCCAGGCCGCGCGTGATCAGCTTCTGCGTCGCGTCCTCGCGCCGGCCGATGACCTCGCCGATCACCCTCGCAGGCAACCCCAGGGCGTAGCGCAGGACGATCGCGTCGCGAGTGAGGTCGGGAAGCGTCGCCAGCGCCGCCCGGATGGCGTGGGCCCGCTCACGCTCGAGGTAGCCCGCCTCTGGGCTCGGCTCCGTCGCCGCCGCCGGCACGAGCCCCGCGACGGCCACCTGGCGGACCTTCCTGCGCCGACCCTGGTCGATGGCGGCGTTGCGGGCGGTCCGCAGCAGCCAGGCCAGCCCGAGCTCCACCTCCGGATCCCGGCAGATCGCGGCGAACGCCCGCTCGAAGACGAGACCCGCGGTGTCGAAGGCCTCGTCCTCGCTCGAGCTGATCGAGCGCAGGTAGCGGACGACGGAGCCGCGGTGCGCGAGGTACAGGCGCTCCAGCGACGCGGCCGGCGTCAGCGTCACCCCCTTCTCCCTCGTTACGGCTGTGCTAGCAGTCAGCATGCCTCAGATCCCCGCGGGTTCCGCCTCGTAGACGCAGCAGGGCGCCCGAAGCGGACATCGGGGTGTCAGGACCGTCGCAGGCGCCAGATGCACTCGGCCGGCCAGCGCCGGGCCCACGCCAGCTCATCCCGGTTGCGGAACGTGGACGACGCGCCAGGCGCCGGAAGCGGCTCGATGAGATCCTCGACGAGCAGGCCGCTTGCCCGGAACAGCCGGATCCACTCTCCGTACGGGAGCTGGAACACGACGTCCTCGCCGTCGTCGATCTGGTACAGGCAGAAGTGGTCGACGACCAGGCGATCGTCCACCTTGTCGGCGCCCAGCGGCCAGCAGATGGTCTCGATCGGGGAGTGGTGGTTGAACGCGAACAACTCACCCGGCCGGAGGAGCCGGGCGACCTCTGGCACGGTCCGGTACGGATCGGCGAACGTCATCGCCCCGTGGTCGCAGAACACGATGTCGAACGAGCCGTCGGGGTAGGGCACCGTAGCGCCATAGCGCGATCGACCACTGGGCGGCGCCGCACCCGAGCTCGAGGATGTCCTTGCCCTCGACATCGCCGAGCACGTGCAGCTCGGACTCGGGGGCGCGGCCGGCGCCCGAGGCCAGGCCGTTCTCGGCAAGTGTCGCGCCGTGCGTGGTCAAGAAGCCGAAGCCGCTACGGCGTCTCCGCGACGTCGAATTCGAGGACCCACGGCCCTTGGCTGTCACCGAACCGCCCGCTGGGGGGATCGAAGGCGTGGAACTGGTGGATCGTGATCTTCCAATGCCCCGCGAGGTCGTCGGCCACTGGCACGAGTTCGAGGGTGACGTTACCGTCGGACCCGACGACGCCGGGTCGCACAGGGTCATCGGTCAGTTGCTCACCATCATGTTCAACACTGGTCACCGGATACCAGCCGTCCGGGCTGCCGGCCGGCATCTCCGGGAGCCCCTCGACGGCCAGGCGCACTACGGTGCCCGATGGCACGACGCCAAGTTCTTCGAGCGCGACCGTGACCCCGTTCGCGCTGGCCATCGCGGCCGGAGAGACGGACTCACCCCAGGTGAGCGGCACGTCGAGTTCGAAGGTCCAAGCGCCGCCGACCGACGTCCAGATGCGCTCGGGGTCCAGGTCGCGAGGGATCGGATCGGGCGACCGCACCGCCAGCGACGTGACCATGACCCGCAACCGGAGGTCGTCGCCGAGCGCGTCAGCAGGCAGAAGGAAGCGTGACCACGTCGCACTGGACCCATCGACGAGCGTCCGGCTTCCCGACCAGTTCCAGCCTTCGTAGACTCTGCCGTCGCCATCGGTGACGTTCGCGGCGTCGACGTAGAGACCTGACCAACGGTCCTTCAGGTCTTCGACCGTCATCGCGAGGCGGACACCGAGCCGATCGGCGTAGGCGCGATGCACCGTCACCCGGTACCCATCAGCCGTAACGGTCTGATCCACAGGCGTCGAGATCTCCCATAGACGATCGAACGGGCCGTGCCAGCCTTCGAACCACTCGAACGCGGGGCCCGCAGCCGTTATTGCGAAGATCGCTGCGACCGCCAGCGCGGCGAACACGCGCGGTCGACTACGACCCGAACGGCGCATGGGAAGGGTCGTCATCGCGGTGGCGATTCGCCGGTCAAGCTCGGTCGGAACCGAGACCGCGTACAGGGCGCGGATCCGCTGCTCGAACGACGTGTCAGTCGACACCGTATGCCTCCTTTAGCGCCTGCACGCCGCGCTCGACCTGCTTCTGGGCGGCCGCCTCGCTGATCCCGAGGACGCCGCCGATCTCTCGGGCAGTCAGGCCCGCCGCGAAGCGAAGTTGGATCGCGTCCCGTTGTGCCCCTGGCAGGCCATCGATCAGGGTTCGGAGCACCACCGCGTCATCTGCGGGGTCGAGGACGGGCTCGGCAGCATCGCTCGCCACCTCGGTGCCCCGTCGACGCTGATGGCGCAACGCGTCCGAGTGAGCGTTTCGCGCGATCCGGATCAGCCAGGCAATCATTCCGCCGCCGACTGGCTGGAATCGATGAATCGCACCCATGGCGCGCTCGAACGTGGTCGCCGTCAGATCCTGCGCATCCGCGTCGGTCGCCGTCCGCGCCCGGAGGTACCGATAGACCGGCGTCCGATGGCGCTCGTAGATGGCGGCAAAGTCGGCTCGGTCCTCCGTTGCGGCACGGGCGAGTTCGGCATCGTCCCGGTTGGACACACCGGCGAGACTGATGGCCAGGGCATCGTCCATGGATGATCTCCGCGTCGCCGAGAGCAGATCCCCTCAGTCTGATCAACGTCGCGGCAGGCGGGAAGCCGACAAGCGACCGAATCCAGTCGCCGTCGACCACCCTGGGCGTCAGCCGCTGTTGCCCGTCCCGAACTGGCGGTCCCCGGCGTCGCCCAGGCCGGGCATGATGTAGCCGCGCTCGTTGAGCTGGCGGTCGAGGGCGGCGGTGTAGATCTCGACGTCCGGGTGGGCCTTCGTCACGGCGTCCACGCCCTCGGGGGCCGCGATCAGGTTGACGAGCTTGATCCGGACGGCGCCCCAGCGCTTGAGAACCTCGATCGCCGCGGTGGCCGAGCCGCCGGTGGCGAGCATCGGGTCCAGGATCAGGCACAGGTCCACGGTCGCGCTGTCGGGGAGCTTGTTGTAGTACTCGACCGGGCGGAGCGTGCGCTCGTCGCGAAACAGCCCGAGGTGCCAGACCTCGGCCGTGGGCATCAGCTCGAGGAAGGCGTCGACCATGCCCAGGCCGGCGCGCAGGATCGGGATGAAGCCGATGCGGTCCGCCAGCTCCTCGGCGGCCATGGTCTCGATCGGCGTCCGGATCTCGAGCGGCTGGGTGCGGGCGTCGAACAGGGCCTCGTAGCCCAGCAGCCACGACAGCTCGCGCACGACCTCGCGGAACTTCTTGGGCTCCGTAGACTCGTCGCGCAGGATACCCAGCTTGTGGCGCACCGCGGGGTGCTGCGAGACATGGAGGTTGGGCCAGGCTGCCACGGGATCCCTCGCGCTGCTCGATTGGCCGGTGGGCCGGCCTCAGGTGGCCGAATCGTAGCGCGCGCCGGGTCGTTCCGGCGGCCCGACCGGCCGAACGCGTCACCAGCGGGCCGGCCCGGCCCACGGACTTCGATCACGACCGGCGACCCGGCGCGCGCTATGCTCGATGTTCCATGGCCGTCCGTCCGCCCGCCCGTCCGCAGCGCGCCACCGCCGCTCGACCGGCGGCCCGCGGGCGCGCCGCGAAGTGGATCGTGCCGCCGGTGCTGGTGCGCCAGGTTCGAAACGGGCTCGTGGAGTCCGTCCATCGCGGCGACGTCGTCGAGGTGGACGCGACCGGCCGGGTGCTCCGCGTCCTGGGCGACCCTGACCGCATGGTCAACCTCCGCTCCACCGTCAAGCCGTTCGGCCTCATGGCGCTGCTGCGCGCCGGCGGCCAGCGCGAGTTCGACCTCGTGCCCGAGGAGCTCGCGGTCATGGCCTCGAGCCACTCCGGCGAGGACGTCCACGTCCGCACGATCCAGGCGATGTACCGCCGGATCGGGATTGCCCAGGGGCTGCTCGCCTGCGGCACCGAGGGGATGCCCCTCGACCCGCTCACGGCGTCGCGCCTCGCCCGCGACGGGGAGCGGCCCGGCCCGCTCCGCCACATGTGCTCGGGCCAGCATTCCGTGTTCATCCTGCTGGCCAAGCTGGGCGGCTGGGAGCTGGAGACGTACTGGCAGGCCGAGCACCCGGCCCACGTCGCGTACCAGGAGGCCGTGGCGGCCGCCTGGAACGTGGCCCCGAACCGCCTGCGGACGGGCATCGACGGCTGCGGCGTCCTGACCTACGCCTTCCCGCTGCGCGAGGTGGCGCGCGCGTACGCGATCCTCGCCGATCCCTCGGCGCTCCCGGCCGGCGACCCGCGGGCCGCCCTCGAGCGCCACTACCTCACGGTCCGGGACGCGATGCTCGCCCACCCGGAGCTCGTAGCCGGGACGCGCGACCGGCTCGACACCTCGCTGATGAAGGCGGCGTCGGGCCGGCTGGTGAGCAAGAGCGGCATGGAGGCGCTGCGGGGCATCGGCATCCTGCGGGGCCCCCGGGCGAACGGGACCGAGGTGCCGGCCTCCGGCATGGCGCTCAAGATCGAGGACGGCGACGGCTACGACCGTGGGACGTGGGCCGCGTCCGTCGAGGCCCTGCGCCAGGCCGGGGTGCTCGAGGGGCAGGCCCTCCGGGTCCTCGCCCGCTACCACCGCCCCCAGTACCTCGATCCCCACGGCCGGACCGGGGCGGAGGCAGTCCCCGCCTTCGAGCTTGCGCCGGTCGGCGAGCTGACCGGCTGACCATGCGGCTGCTGGCGGCCGGGGGCCGACGGCGGGCGATGGAGAACGCGTCCCATGACATTCCAGGGAGATCCATACCGGACCCTCGGCATCGCACCGGGTGCCTCCCTGAACGACATCCGCTCGGCGTACCGACGGCTGGCCAAGCAGTACCACCCCGACGCCGCCGGCGAGCGCGCATTGCCGCGGTTCCTCGCGATCCGGGCAGCGTATGAGCTCCTGGTGGACGGCGAGGGACGGCTCAGGCCGCCAGGGACCGGTGGCTCGCGGGCGGCGGG
>MGOE01000092.1:8747-9068 GCA_001797035.1 Chloroflexi bacterium RBG_16_72_14 | reverse complement strand
GGGAGCCGTGGCGGGCGGATCCCGCCCGGGCGCGTGCGTCGCGTGACGCGTGGCGCGCCCGGCGGAGCGCGGGCTCGCAGGCGGCGGGCGGAGCCGCGAGGGACCCGGGCGCGAAGGGCTCGGCCCCGGGACGGGACGCGCGCACGGGTTCGGCCGGCACCCGGTCGACGAGAACGGGAGCCGCCGGCCCGAGTCCCGGCACGCCCGGCGACGGGCGCTCGGAGCGCGGTGGACGCCGAGGGTTTCGCGCGGCCACGCCGGGCTCCACGACATACGACGAGGCTGCCGAGGCCCCGCTCGACCCCGAGTGGGACGGCGGCG
>MGOE01000092.1:8075-8697 GCA_001797035.1 Chloroflexi bacterium RBG_16_72_14 | reverse complement strand
CCCGCGCGAGTACGCCGACCCGCGCAAGCACGGCCCCGAGTACCTCGAGCGTGCCCGCCGCGCGTCCCGGGCGGCGGGCACGCCCGACGATCCGGGCGCGGAAGCGGATCCGTTGCCGGGGGCGACCCCGGCTCCTGGCGCGAAACGAGCCCCGGGAGCAGCGCCGGCCCCCGAGCCCGGCGCGGAGACCGGGGCGACCGGCGACCCCGGCCGCTGGCGCTGGAGGGAGTCCGGCCGGACCACGACCGACGGCGGCGACGCGGAGTGGGGGACGCGCGCCTGGACGTACGACGCCGCCGGTGCCGCCGGTGCCGCCGGTGCCGCCTGGTCGCCTGGTGCCACGCCGGGGACGGGGCCGGGGACGACGGGCCGGCGCAGGCCCGGCCCACCGTCCCGTGACGAGGCGGTGGCCCCGCCGCTGCCGGACCTCGAGGCCCTCGCGCGCCGCGCCGCCCCGCGCAGCCTGCTCGCCCTCGCCCGGCGCCCCGACCGGCGGTGGCGCCTGCTGGTCGCCCTGGTCGCCTGGCCGCCCCTCGGGTACGCGGTCGGCACGCTGCTCTCGTCGCTCACCGGCTGCGCGACGTTCTCCGCCGCGTGCCCGGAGTCGGCGCCCCTCCTGCCG
>MGOE01000092.1:3414-7991 GCA_001797035.1 Chloroflexi bacterium RBG_16_72_14 | reverse complement strand
GGCGCTCGCGGTGGCGGTCCCGCTCGCCGCCGTGCTCTCGGTCGGCTCGTTGCAGGAGCAGCAGGCCGGCGCGGGCGTGCTCGGCACCCTGGTGGCGACGGCGTACCTCGTAGCGTTTGCCGCCGCCAGCGCTGCCGTGTGGCGCGACGACCCGGGGACGGGCGACCGGTCGCCGTAGACTGGCGGCATGCAGCGCCGCCACGGTCCCGCGGACATCTCCGCCGCCGCCCAGGAGTACCTCCTCGCCCTGCGGATGATGGCCTCCGACGGCCGCGTCGCGACCACGACCCAGGTCGGGCGGCACGTGGGGGTCACCACCCAGGCCGCGAGCGAGATGTGCCGCCGCCTCGCCGCGGACGGCCTGGTGGAGACGACCGGCGGTCGCGGCCTGGTCCTGACCACCGCCGGCCGCACCGCCGCCGACGCGATCTTCCGGCGCCACGCCCTCCTCGAGTGGCTGCTGACCGCGGTGGTGGGGCTCTCGTGGGCCGAGAGCGACGTCGAGGCGATGCGCCTCCAGGGCGCCCTGTCGCCGCGCGTGGAGGTGAAGCTGGACGAGCTGCTCGGGCACCCGCAGACGTGCCCGCACGGCAACCCGATCGACCTCGAGACCGCCCGGCGCCGGCCGGCCGGGACGCCGCTCTCGGAGATGGAGTCGGGGTCGAAGGCGACGGTCCTGCGGATCACCGAGGAGGCCGAGGAGGACGCGGGCCTGCTGTCCTATCTCGAGGCGCGGGCGCTCACCCCGGGCGCCCACGTGACCGTCCTCGCGCGGTCGGAGTCGCTGGACTCGCTCACTCTCGACGGGCCGCGCGGCCGCGCGACGCTGGGGCTCCGACCTGCTGCCCTCATCCGCGTGCTGCCGGGCGAGGCGGACGCCGCGCTGTTCCACCGGGTCCCGGGGCCGCTCGGCACCTGACCGCGACCGGGGAGCGCCCGGACACCCCGCGGAAGCCATGCCCCGCCTCACCCCTACAATCGGGCCATGCCCTCCGACATCCGCGTGCGCATCGCGCCCAGCCCCACCGGGCCCCTCCACATCGGGACGGCACGCACGGCGCTGTTCAACTACCTGTTCGCCCGCCATGTCGGGGGTACCTTCCTGCTGCGCCTCGAGGACACCGATGTCGCGCGCAGCACCACGGCGTTCGAGAAGGACATCCTCGATGGCCTCCATTGGCTGGGGATCACCTGGGACGAGGGCCCGGGCGTCGCCGGCGTGGAGGAGGCGGGCCCCTACGCGCCGTACCGCCAGATGCAGCGCCTCGACACCTACGCCGAGGCCGCCGCGCGCCTGCTCCTCGCCGACCGCGCCTATCCCTGCTACTGCACGCCCGAGGAGCTCGACGCCGACCGCCGCGCCCAGGAGGCCGCGAAGGAGGCGCCGCGGTACGTCGGTCGGTGCGCCGCCCTGACCCCGGCGCAGCGGGCCGCCCGCGAGGCCCAGGGACGCCGCTCAGTGACGCGGTTCCGGGTGCGGCCCGGCGTGGTGGGCTGGAACGACCTCGTCCGGGACCGGGTGGAGATCGACACCTCGAACCTGGGCGGCGACTTCGTCATCGTCCGCGCCGACGGCACGCCGCTCTACCACTTCACGGTGGTCGTGGACGACGCGGCGATGGCCATCAGCCACGTGATCCGCGGCGAGGACCACGTCAGCAACACGCCCAAGCACATCCTGCTGTTCGAGGCGCTGGGCTACGCCGTGCCGGTGTTCGGCCACCTGCCGCTCATCCTCAACCCGGACGGCACGAAGATGAGCAAGCGCAAGAGCCAGACGGCGGTCGCGGACTACATCGCCCAGGGGTTCGTCCGTGAGGCCCTGGTCAACTACTTCGCGTTCCTCGGCTGGTCGCCGGGCACCGAGGAGGAGGTGTTCAGCCTCGCCGAGCTCGAGCAGCGCTTCGAGCTGGAGAAGGTCCAGAAGGGCGGCGCCCGGTTCGACCGCGAGCGGCTGGAATGGCTCAACGGACAGTGGATCCGCCGGCTGGACGACGACGACCTGATCGGCCGGCTGCTCCCGTTCCTCGAGGCCGCGCACGTCGCCGGGCAGATCGACCGCCTGCCCCCGGAGGGCGAGCTCCGGGCGCTGCTGCCGATCGTCCGCGAGCGCCTGCCGACGCTGGCGACGATCGTGGACCTGGTGGGCTACCTGTGGGTCGATGAGCTGGACGTCGACCCGGCACTGCTCAGGCCCAGGCGCTGGGATGCCGCGACGACCCTGGCCGGGCTCGCGGCCGCCCGCGAAGCCATCGCGGCGCACGACGCGGTGACCTGGGAGGCGGACGAGCTCGAGCCACCGCTGCGGGCGCTCGCCGAGGCCCGTGGCTGGAGGGCCGGCGACCTGTTCATGGCGATCCGCGTGGCGACGACGGGGAGGACCGCCACGCCACCGCTGTTCGACACCCTGGTCGCACTGGGCCGGGAGCGCACCCTCGCCCGGCTGGACGCGGCGATCGTCCGGCAGGGCGCGGTCGTGCGCGGCTGAGGCCCGCGGCCCGTGAACAGCGCGTTAACAGGCCTCAGGCACGATCCGCCCCGGATGGCACGCACGATCCTCGTCGTGGACGACGAGACCACCCTGCGGGAGACCCTCGTCGAGGCCCTGGAGTCCGAGGGATACCGCGCCATCCCCGCCGCGGACGGTCGCCAGGCGCTCGCCCGGTTCCGCGCCGACCGCCCGGACCTCGTGCTGCTCGACCTGATGCTGCCGGAGCTGTCGGGTGTCGAGGTGTGCCGCATCCTGCGGGCGGAGTCCGCGGTCCCGATCATCATGCTCACGGCGAAGGACTCCGAGGTGGACAAGGTCGTCGGCCTGGAGCTGGGCGCGGACGACTACGTGACCAAGCCCTTCTCGCTGCGCGAGCTGACCGCGCGCATCCGGGCGATCTTCCGCCGCGCGGAGCAGGTCGCGGGCGCGGAGACGCCGGTCCCGGTGGACCTCGGCCGGGTCCAGGTGGACCTCGCCGGCCACCGGATCCTGCGCGACGGCGAGACGCTGCCCGTCAAGCCCAAGGCCTTCGACCTGCTCGCGTTCCTGATGCGCCACCCGGGCCAGGTGTTCACCCGCGACCAGCTGCTCGAGCACGTCTGGGGCTACGACTACGCGGGCGAGACGCGGACCGTGGACGTGCACGTTCACTGGCTGCGGAGCGAGATCGAGGAGGACGCGGGCGCGCCCCGGTTCCTGCACACGGTGCGCGGCGTCGGGTACGTGTTCCGCAGGGATTGAGCGGTACGGCGCGGCCGTGCCATCATCCCGGGCCATGACCCGCACGTCCATCGGCCTGCCCGACGGGTGCTGGTCGCGATCGCGGACGGGCTGACGATCGCCGGCAAGCGCTGAGCGCCCGTCGCGCCGCACCGGCCGTCCGGGTTCGCGCCGACCCTATGCGTACCAGGCGTAGCGGGCCGCACGTCGGGACGGATGCCTGGCGTTTCGAGCTCCAGGGGGCGCCGCACGCGACCGTTCATGCGTGGCATGCATGAGAGTGGCAACAACGCCTGGGTGGCGAGGCCGACTGCGTGCTGCCAAGCGTGGTACGCATATCCGGCCCGCCGATGGCGGAGAGGTGCGAGAAGGGTCGTGGAGCCCACGAGCAGGCGCGGCCGCTGCCGCGCACGACCGGCGCCGGAGCGGTGCCTCAGCCCTTGGCGAGGATCCGCTCGATCACCTCGGCCGCGTCCTCTGCGGCGTCGATCGCCTCCTCGAGCGTCCGGTACAGGTCACGGAGCTTGATCACGTCGAGCGGGTCATGGTTGCCGTGGAACAGGCGCCCGATCGCTGCCCGCGACAGCCCGTCCGCCTGGTGCTCCAGGTCGTGGACCGTGGCGAGGTGTGTCGCCAGGTCCCTGCCGCGCTCGAGCTTGGAGAGCGCCTCCAGGAGCTGGACCGCCTGGCCGGCGAGGATCCCGACCATCTGGCGGACCTCGTCATCCGGGCGCTCGATCCGGTAGATCACGAACGTCTCGGCCGCCGCCTGGATGCCGTCCACGACGTCGTCGAGGTGAACGGTGAGCTGGTGGATGTCGTCGCGGTCGAAGGGGGTGATGAACGAGCGCTCGAGGCGGATCGCGATCTCCTCGTCGATCTGGTCGCCGCGCTTCTCCAGCGCCTGGATCTCGCCGACCCGCTCGTCGAGCCGGTCGTAGCTGGCGACCATCGCCTCCAGCTTGCGGGCGGCCTCGAGCAGGTTCTCGCCGTCCTTGATGAACAGGTCGAAGAACTTCTCATCGCGGGGGATCAGGCGGACCATCGCGGGCCTCCGGTGGCGGGCTTGCGGGGAGTGGCGGGTTTGCGGGGAGCGGCCGACGGGGACGGGGTGCTCATCCGAGACCCGCGCCGTTGAGGACGTACCAGGTCAGCGCGCCGACGCTGCCGGCGGCGGGGAGCGTCAGGACCCACGCCCCGAGGATGCGCCGAGCGACACCCCACCGGACGCCGCGGGCGCCCCGGCTGGAGCCGACGCCCATGATCGCGCTCGAGATCACGTGGGTGGTCGAGACCGGCATGCCGAGGTGGGCGGTCGTCAGCAGCACGGTGGCGGCGGTGGTCTCGGCGGCGAAGCCGTGGATCG
>MGOE01000092.1:2288-3401 GCA_001797035.1 Chloroflexi bacterium RBG_16_72_14 | reverse complement strand
CGACCCGCTGGCCCATGGTGTGCATGATGCGCCAGCCGCCGATCGCGGTCCCCAGCGAGATCGCGCTCGCGGCGATGACGATCACCCAGGTGGGGACGTCCACGGTCGGGATGACACCCGCCGAGAACAGGGCGAGGGTGATGATGCCCATCGTCTTCTGGGCGTCGTTGGAGCCGTGGGCGAAGGCCATGTAGCCCGCCGAGAACACCTGGAGCCGCCGGAACCCGGTGGCCAGCGGCTTCCGGTGGGCGTTCCGGAAGATCCAGGACAGGGCGACCATCAGCACGAGGGCAACGAAGAAGCCCGCGACCGGCGAGCTGATCAGTGGCACCAGCACCTTGTTCACGATGCCGTCCATCTTGAGCGCGTCGGTCCCGACCGCGGCGATCGTGGCGCCCATGAGGCCGCCGATCAGCGCATGGCTGCTGGAGCTGGGCAGGCCGAGCCACCAGGTGATGAGGTTCCACGTGATCGCGCCGATCAGCGCCGCGGCGACCACCGCCTGCGAGGTCGTCGTCTCGTCCACCAGCCCGGCGCCGATGGTCTTCGCGACCGCCGTCCCGGCGAACGCGCCGATGAAGTTGAACGCGGTCGCCATCGCCAGCGCGTACTGCGGACGGAGCGCCTTGGTCGCCACCGACGTCGCGATCGCGTTCGCGGTGTCGTGGAACCCGTTGATGTAGTCGAACGCCACGGCCAGCACGATGACCGCGAGCAGCATGAAGCTGAAGCCTTCGATCGGAGCGCTCCCTCGACGCCACCGGCTCGGACCGGCGGGCGACGGGGGTCAGGATACCCGGCGCGGGGGCGGGTTGTTAACGCGCCGATGAGCCCGTGTTGACCATGACCGGTCATCCTGGACACGTGCCGATCGGCGCTGCTCCAACCGTCGACTCCTCCCGGCGGAGCGGGGTCCGGCGGCGCACCGTCGCGACGCCGCCTCCGCCCGGACAGCTCCTCCGCTCGAGCGGGGGCGTGCGCGCCGCGGACATCCCCGGCCCCGCCGGCCTCCGGTCTCCGGACCTGCCCTCGGTGCGGGCCACCCGTGGTGCCCGCCAGGCATAGCATCCCGGCCGAAGCGCTTCCCTCTGACCCTTCGCCACCGGCCGCGTG
>MGOE01000092.1:0-2246 GCA_001797035.1 Chloroflexi bacterium RBG_16_72_14 | reverse complement strand
CCGGAACCCCGCCTCGAACCGAGATCACTGCCTGGTGGGCACCTCCCGGCGACCGGGTCGACGGCCCGGTCACGACCCGGCGTGCCGCGGCCGAGGATCAGGCGCCGCCGGGCTCGCCGCCGGGCTCGCCGCCGGGCTCGCCGCCGGGCTCGCCGCCGGGCTCGCCGCCGGTATCCTTCGCGCCATGCGCCTCTCCCACCTGTTCTTCACCACGCTCCGCGACGACCCCGCCGACGCGGAGATGCCGTCGCACCGCCTGCTGGTGCGGGCCGGCTACGTCCGCCAGCTGGGCGCCGGGATCTACTCGCTGCTGCCGCTCGGGTTCCGCGTCAACAAGCGCGTCGAGCAGGTGATCCGCGAGGAGCTCAACGCGATCGGCGGCCAGGAGATGGAGATGCCGGTGGTCCACCCGGCGGACCTGTGGCGCGAGACCGGGCGGTACGACGCGATCGGTCCCGAGATGGCCCGGTTCAAGGACCGGGCGGACCGCGACATGGTGCTGGCGATGACCCACGAGGAGGTCGTCGCAGACCTGCTGCGCGACATCGTGAAGAGCTACCGGCAGCTGCCGATGATCGTCTACCACTTCCAGACGAAGTTCCGCGACGAGCCCCGGTCGCGGGGCGGCCTGATCCGCGTCCGCGAGTTCGTGATGAAGGACAGCTACACCTGCGACCGGGACGAGGCGGGCCTGGACGCCGCCTACTGGGCGCACCACCGCGCCTACACCCGGATCTTCGAGCGCCTGGGCCTCAAGGCGATCCCCGTCAGCTCCGACGTCGGGATGATGGGCGGCTCCCTCGCCCACGAGTTCATGGTCCTCAACCCCGCCGGCGAGGACGAGCTGGTCATCTGCGAGGCGTGCGGTTATGCCGCCAACCGGCAGGTCGCCCCCACCACCGTGCCCGCGCCGGCGGCGGAGGACCTGCTCCCGGTCGGGGAGGTCGAGACGCCCGACACCACGACGATCGACGCGCTGGCGACGTTCCTGGGCGTGCCCACCAGCCGGACGGCGAAGGCGGCCTTCTTCGTCACCGGCGACGGCCGGTTCGTGGTCGCCATCGTGCGCGGCGACTTCGACGTCAACGAGACCAAGCTGGTCAACGCGATCAAGGCCGTCGGCGGGCTGCGACCGGCCCAGGTCGAGGAGATCCGCGAGCGGGGGATGGAAGCGGGCTACGGGTCGCCGATCGGGGCCCGGGACGCGGTGGTCGTGGTGGACGAGCTCGCCGCCCGCTCGCCGAACCTGGTCGCGGGCGCGAACCGCCCCGGCTTCCACCTGCGCAACGTGAACGTGCCGCGCGACTACACGCCGGACATGACCGCCGACATCGCGAACGTCCGCGAGGGCGACCCGTGCCCCAATTGCGGCGGGCCCGTGATCCTGCGCAACGGGATCGAGGTCGGCAACATCTTCAAGCTCGGCACGAAGTACACGAAGGCGCTGGGCGCCGAGTACCTGGGCGAAGACGGGGAGCGCCACCCGATCGTCATGGGCTCCTACGGCATCGGCCTGGGGCGGAACGTGGCCTGCATCGTGGAGGCACACCACGACGACAAGGGGATCGCCTGGCCGGCGGAGGTGGCGCCCTACCCCGCGCACCTCGTGACGCTGGGCGGCAGCCGGGAGCCGACGGTGATCGAGACGGCCGAGACGTTGTATGGCGCCGCCGCGGCCGCAGGTCCCGCCCGCGAGATCCTGTACGACGACCGCGACGAGTCGCCGGGCGTGAAGCTGACCGACGCGGAGCTCCTGGGCATGCCCTGGATCCTCACGGTCAGCCCGCGGTCGCTGGCCGCCGGCGGCGTGGAGGTCACCAACCGGGCCACCGGCGAGCGCTCCGTGCGGTCGATCGATGACGTCACGGCGTTCCTCGAGGGCAGGGCCGCCACGCCGGCCTGAGCCCTCCGGGGCTCGCGGCCGCGCGGCCGTCCGAGGCGATGCCCGCGCCGCTCCTCCCCGAGGACGATCTCTACGCACGCCTCGAGGTCTCGGTCGATGCCTCGCCAGAGGCCATCGAGCTCGCCTGGCGCGCCCTCCTCCGGCGCCACCACCCGGACGTGGCAGGCGAGGACGCGGCCGCGCTCGAGCGCGCGAAGCGGATCAACGTCGCGCACGACTGGCTGAGCGACCCGGACCTGCGCGCCCGCTACGACCGCGAGCGGCTGGGACTCGGGGCGGGCGGCGCGAGCGTGGCGGGCGGCCGGACGGGGGTCCGGCACGGGCGCTCCCCGCGGGCCCCGCT
>MGOE01000091.1:71413-75702 GCA_001797035.1 Chloroflexi bacterium RBG_16_72_14 | reverse complement strand
CGGGCGCCTCGGCGCCTCGGCCGCAGCCAATCCGGATCCGGCAGCCGCGGCCAGCGACGCCGCCACGGCACCGCCGATCGGCCCCGCGGAGAACAGCCACACGGGACGACCCTGGAGGGCGCTCGCATGGCGGGAGATGAACCCGCCGCCGTCGCACCGCCGCCCGGCCAGGAACACGCCGCTGCCGAGCACGACCGCGCCGTACGGCTCGAGGGCGGCGACGTCCGCCACCGGGACGCAGTCCACGCCGAACCCGGCGTCGCGCAGCTCCGCGGCGATGGTCTCCGCGACGCCCGCCGTCGAGCCCTGCAGGCTGGCGAAGGCGACGAGCACGCGATCGGCGCTCATGAGGACGTCTCCCGATGCGATGCCGGGATGGTCCGTTGCGCGGCGGTTTCGCGGCAGGGCCGTCGGACCCGTGATCCCGGGTCCGGACTGCCGTCAGGCATGGGCGCGACGGCCCGGGCCGAGCCGCTCGGATTCGCGTCCCGGGGCCCGCGGACCGGCCGGATGGCCGTCAGGCCAGGACGCGGCCCGGGTTGAGCAGGTCGCGCGGGTCGAGCGCCCGCTTGATCGCGCGCATCACGCCGACGGCCGCCTCGCCCCGCTGCCGGACCAGCCAGTCGCGCCGCGCGGCCCCGATCCCGTGCTCGCCGGTGACGGTGCCGCCCAGTGCGAGCGCCGCCTCGTACAGGTCCGTCCGGGCCGCCTCGAGGCGCTCGATGGCCGCGGCATCCTCGCCGTCCCGGTCCAGCACCAGCGTCGGGTGGAGGTTGCCGTCGCCGGCGTGGCCGAACGTGCCGATGGTCACAGCGCGGCGGTCCGCGATGGCCTCGATGGCCCGCAGCATCTCCGGCACGCGGCTGCGCGGGACGCCGACGTCCTCCATCCGGGCGGCGCCCAGCGCCTCGAGCGCGCGGAAGGCGAGGCGTCGACCCTGGCGCAGCCACTCGGCCTCCTGGGCGTCCGCGGCACGGACGACGAGGGTGGCCGCGGACGCCTCGCACACGCGCTCGGCGGCCGCGATCTCCGCCGCGGCCGCGTCCCCGGGCAGGTCCGACTCCACGAGCAGCATCGCGGCCGCGTCCCGGTCCAGCCCCAGGCGGTGCATGTCGTCCACCGCCCGGATCGTGAACCGGTCCATCAGCTCCAGGGTCACCGGCCCAAGGCCGGCCGCCGTGAGCCCCGAGACCGCCTCGCCGGCCGCCTCGAGCGACGGGAAGAACGCCAGCAGCGTGGCCCGCGGCGGCGGCGCTGGCCGGAGGCGGAGCGTCGCCTCGGTGACCAGGGCGAGGGTCCCCTGGCTGCCGACCAGCAGCGGGATCAGCCCGTAGCCCGCGACGTCCTTGACGTTCTTGCCGCCCAGGCGCAGGACCGTGGCGTCGGCCATCACGACCTCGAGGCCCAGCACCGCGTCGCGCGTGACGCCGTACTTGATGCAGCACAGCCCACCGGCATTGGTGCCCAGGTTGCCACCGATCGTGCACGTCTCGTACGAAGCGGGATCCGGCGCGTAGAACAGCCCCTCGGCGGCGACGGCGGCCTTGAGGTCCGCATTGACGATGCCCGGCTGGGTGGTGACGGTGAGGTTGCCGCGGTCGATCTCGAGGATCCGGGTCATGCGCGTGAAGGCGATCGTGAGCGCACCCTCGATCCCGGCCGAGCCGCCCGAGAGCCCGGTGCCCGCGCCCCGCGGCACGATCGGCACGTCGTGCTCGCCGCACAGCCGGACGAGCTCCGCGACCTCGGCGGTCGTCTCGGGCAGCGCCACGGCGAGGGGCAGGCCCGCGGGCAGATAGGCGGTCTCGTCGCGGCGGTGGGACTCGCGGTCGATGGGATCGGTGAGCAGGCGCATCGCGGGCAGCGTCGCCCCGATCGCCCGCAGCAGCGCCGGTCCGTCGCCGCGCACATCCGTCATGCCGCGAGTATTCCACCCGCCGCCACGGTCGACCGCCCGTGCGCGGCGGTGCCGTGAGCCGGCCTCGGCACCCCCGGGCTACCATGGGCGCCGATGTCCGCGACAGCCCTGCGCCTGCGCCACCACGTCGCCCTGGGGCTGGCGCTGGCGATCGCCGCGGGCGGCGCGATGGCCGTGGCCACGACCCGGGCCGACGCGCGGACCGTCCGAGCGACGCTGCCCGGCGCCGTCGCCGCCGCGGCCGGGGCGGCGGTGGCCGGCGGGCTCGATGCCGAGGTGGCCGGCGGGCTCGACGCAACGGTTGCTGGTGGTCCCGCCCCGGCCGGCGTCTCGGCCTCCGCGATCGTCCCGGGCTCGGTCAATCGGACCAGCCTCGACGTGAGCGCCACGTACGACGTCGACGTGCGCCTCGGCGTGGCCGCGCGCACCGTCCGCGGCACGGTCACGATCGGCGCCGGGAACCGGTCCGGCTCGGGCATCGACCGCCTCGAGCTCAACACCGTGATGGCCCGGCTCGGGGCCCTGCGGCTGGGCACCGTCACCGTCGATGGCGTCGCCGTGAAGCCGAGCGTCGATGACCAGACGATCATCGTCCCCCTCGGCGGCGTGCTGCCGAGCGGTGCCGATGCGGTCGTGGTCGTCCCGTTCTCGGCCACCCTGCGCTCGAGCCTGTCGGGCTCCAACTGGCTGTTCACGCGCGCCAACGGGATCATCGACATGCACCGCTGGATCCCGTGGGTCAGCCGCAGGCGCGCCTTCGACCGCCCGAACCACGGCGACCCGTTCGTGACGCCGGTGAGCCCGCTGGTGACCGTCCGGATCCGGTCCGACGCGCCGCTCCGCTACGGCAACACGGGCGACCGGGTCGCGATCTCGGCAGACGGCCTCACCCGCATCTTCCGCGCCGTCAACGTCCGCGACTTCGTCGTCACCGCGGCCAGCGACTACCGGACCAGGCAGGTCGTCGTGGGCGACAACATCGTCCGCGTCGTGTACCGGCCGGGATTCCCTGCGACCGCGGCGCTCGACGCGGCGGCGAACGCCCTCCGCAAGCTCGAGGCGCGCCTGGGCCCGTATCCGTACAAGGTGCTCAAGGTCGTCCAGTCCGCGGGCGCCTACGGCATGGAGGGGCCGGGCGTCGCCTGGATCCCGACCGGCACCGGGTCGTCCAACCTGCGCTACCTCGTCACCCACGAGATCGCCCACCAGTGGTTCTACGGCCTGGTGGGCAACGACCAGGCGCGCGAGCCGTTCGCGGACGAGGCAGCCGCGGACTTCGTCGCCCGCTCCGTGCTCGGGTCGCGGCGCGGGTCGAGGTGCGCCACCGCGGCCCTGGACCGCTCGATCTACCGCTACTCCTCGTCCTGCTACTACGAGATCGTCTACATCCAGGGCGGCAACCTGCTCGACAACGCGCGCCGGCGGATGGGCGGCGCGGCCTTCTGGGCGGCCCTGCGCGGGTACGTCGCGGACCACCGCTGGGAGCTGGTCCATACGCGGACGCTGCTCGACGCCCTGGACGACGCGACGCTGCTGCACCTCGCGACCTCCTGGGACGCGCGCTTCCCCACGCTGTACTGAAGCCGCCCGATGCCGCCCGTGTCGCCGTCGTCTCCCGTGCCGCCCGTGCCGCCCGTGCCGCCCGTGCAGCCGTCATCGTCGCCATCGTCGCCATCGTCGCCGTCCTCGCCATCGTCGCCGTCGTCGCCCGGGCCCGTCGTCCGCCTCGCAACGCCGGCCGACGGCCGCGCCTGTGCCGCGGTCTACCGGCCGTACGTCGAGGGGGCGGTCGTGTCGTTCGAGCTGGTGGCACCCTCCTCGGATGAGATGGCCGCGCGCATCGCCCGCACGCTGGAGCGGACCCCGTGGCTGGTGGCCGAGGTGGACGGCGTCGTGCGCGGGTACGCGTACGCGGGCCGGCACCGGGAGCGGCCGGCGTACGACTGGACCGCCGAGACGACCGTCTACGTCGACGAGGCCTTCCTGGGGCGGGGCCTCGGGCGGGCGCTGATGTCCGCGCTGCTCGATCGGCTGCGGCGGCAGGGGTTCCACCTCGCCGTGGCCGGGATCACGCTGCCGAACCCGGGGTCGGTGGGGTTGCACGCTGCGCTGGGGTTCCGGCGGGTGGGCGAGTTCGAGGCGATCGGCTGGAAGAACGGCGGCTGGCACGGCGTCGACTGGTACGCGCTGGAGCTGGGTCCCCGTTCCGAGGCGCCGTCGCCGATCGTGCCGGTCGGCGAGCTCCGGGACGACCCGTAGGCCGCGGCGGGACCGCCGTCCTGCTCAGCACCCGCGCCTCGCGGCATGGTCGCCGGGTCGCCGTCGCGGCAGGGTCGCCGGGTCGCCGTCGCGGCAGGGTTGCCAGGCCTCG
>MGOE01000091.1:70835-71179 GCA_001797035.1 Chloroflexi bacterium RBG_16_72_14 | reverse complement strand
GACGTTCGGTTTCAGCCGCCGGCCGGACGGCATGGCCCACGGCGGAGCCGTTCACGGCACAGATCAGCCGCCCAGCGGCCCGATTCGGACGCGATGGGCTGGTTCAACCGCTGGGCGAACGGCGAGCGCGTGCGAACCCGCGGCGCTGAACCGGCGGGCCGCCCACCGCCCCCGCCAACCGCTGGGCGGTGGAACGAGCGCATGACGTTCGGTTTCAGCCGCCGGCCGGACGGCATGGCCCACGGCGGAGCCGTTCACGGCACAGATCAGCCGCCCAGCGGCCCGATTCGGACGCGATGGGCTGGTTCAACCGCTGGGCGAACGCCCGGCGCATGGCTGAACCG
>MGOE01000091.1:68895-70788 GCA_001797035.1 Chloroflexi bacterium RBG_16_72_14 | reverse complement strand
CCCGCGGCGCCGAACCGGCGGGCCGCCCCCGTCACCGCGTCGCTCAGCCGGCGGGCCGGTGGCCTCCGTCAGCGGTCGCTCGGGCGCCGCCCCACGACCCACCATGCCGCCGGGAACACCGCGGCCGCGGCCAGCAGCTTGAGCGTGTCCACGACCAGGAACGGGGTCAGGCCGTTCGCGATCGCGTCCTGCGCGGACATGCCGGTCGCGACCGCCAGCCACGGCACCCCCACCGCGTAGATGACCACGGTGCCCAGCAACGTCGCGCCGATCGCCCCGCCGATCCGCCGGTCCCAGCCCAGCTCGGCCAGGCGGCCCACCAGCGCGGCCGCGAACACGAAGCCCACGAGGTAGCCGCCGGTCGCCCCCCACAGGATCGAGAGCCCGGCCTTGCCCTCGGCGAAGAACGGCAACCCCACCACGCCCAGGAGGAGGTAGAGGAGCGCCGCCATGCCGCCCCGCCGGAATCCGAGCGCACCCCCCGCGACGAGGATGCCGAGGTTCTGCAGCGTGTAGGGCACCGGGCTGTCCGGGCGCGGGATGGCGATCCGCGCCGTCAGGTAGATCACCAGGGCCCCGGCGAGGACCAGGCCCACGTTGCGCAGCAGCGGCGACACGCGCTCGGCCACCCGCACGGGGACGAGGAAGTCGGCGATCGTGAGGCCCTTCTCCGTGACCGGCACGCGCGTGAGCGACGGGATCGCGACAGACATGGCCTCCCTCGACGAGCGCCGCCCGAGGTTGCGGCGTCCGGGCGAGTCTACCAACCGGCCGCGGCCACGGCCAGCGCCGGAATGCGGGCGCGTGCGGCCCGGGCTACTCCCCGCGAACCGCGCTCACGATCGAGCGCGAGCCGGCGATCCGCGCGGGCTGCGCGGCGGCCAACATCGCCAGCGCCACGGCCAGCACGATCGCGAACGCGATGGAGGGCCACGGCAGCCGGATCCCGGCCTCGAGACGCCCGCCGGCCGTCGCGACCAGCAGCACGCCGATGCCGATGCCCGCCACCGACCCTACCACGCCGCCGATCGCGCCCAGGATGCCGGCCTCCACGAGCACGCTGCGCCAGACCTGGCGGCGGCTCATGCCGACGGCGCGCAGCATGCCCAGCTCCCGGACGCGCTCCCAGGTGTCCATCGAGAGCGTGTTGACGATGCCCAGCGCCGCGATCACGACGGCCGCGAGGGCGAGCAGGTCGAGCAGGCCGAACACCCGGTCCAGGGCGTCCCCCACCGCGCCCTCGACGCTCGAGATCGGCGCCACGGTGAGTGCCCGCTCGGCGGCGAACGCGCGCACGGCGTCACGGGCGACGGGACCGGCGCCCGGCTGGTACCGGATCGCGATCGCGTCCGCGCCCCGGACGCCGAGGCGATCGAGCGCGTCGCCCCAGCCGACCAGCACCGCCTCGCCGGTGCGACCGGGGAACGAGCGCTCCACGACCCCGGCCACCCGGAGCTCGAGGAGCCCGTCCGCCGTCGCAACCGCCAGCACGTCCCCCAGCCCGACACCGAGCCGCTGGGCCCGCGACCGTGGGACGATCACGGCCCCGCCCGCATCCACGGCGGCGAGGGCGGCCGCACGATCGCCGGCGGTGAACGAGAGGCGGCCGTCGGCCTCGAGGTCCGCGCCCCGGATGGCCACCGCCTCGAGCCGCGTCCCCCGGAACGCGAGGTCGAAGGTGGCGATCGGCGATGCCAGCCGCACCCCGTCAACGGCCGCCAGCTCCTCGTCCGCGCCCCCGTCGCCCACGGGCGCCGGCGCGATCGCCGTCAGGATCTCGTCCCCGGGCACGACGTCGGCGAGCCAGGCGGTCGCCGCGACTCGGCTGTTGGCGGCCACGGCGCCCAGGGCCACGACCATCGCGAGGCCGACCACGAGGGCGCCGACGGTGAG
>MGOE01000091.1:56072-68883 GCA_001797035.1 Chloroflexi bacterium RBG_16_72_14 | reverse complement strand
CCGCCCCCGGTCGCGCGCGATCGCCGCGCGGGCGAGCCGCTCCTCGAGCCGCAAGGCGAGCGCGAACGGGAGCCCGGCCACCCGACCCAGCGGCCCGAGCAGCACCGGGGTGAGGAGCACGGCGGCCAGCAGCACCACGTAGACGGCGGCGGTCCTGGCCACGGCCGAGGACGTCGCGGCCGCGCCGGGCAGCAGCACCACGGCCAGCACCCCCACCACGGCGACCACCGCGATCAGCCAGCGCGAGCGCGCCCGGACGGCCACGGTGGGGTCCGCGCGGGAGCGCAGCGCGGCCACGGGGCTCACGCCGGCGGCCCGGCGGGCCGGCTCGAGCGCGGCCACCATCGTCACGGCGAGCCCGCCCAGGAACCCGGCCACCAGCACCCCGGGTGCGAGGACCGGGGCGTCGATCGCCACGCTGCCCGACGCGCGCAGCCACGTCGCCACGAACCCGGCCAGCAGCCCGCCCAGCGCGAGCCCCAGGACGGAGCCGGCCGTCCCGAGCACCCCGGCCTGGGTCACCACCACGCGGACCACCTGGCCGCGCCCGGCGCCCGCGGCCCGCAGGAGCCCCAGCTCGCGGATCCGCTCGACGACCGTCATCGCGAGCGTGTTGAGGATCAGGAACGCGGCCGCGAACAGCGTGATCGCCGCCAGCAGCGCCATCATCGCGCGCACGTCGGCGCTTGACGCCCGGAGCGTCGCGGCCACGTCCCGGGGCGCGGACAGCACGTACGGCTCGGCGGTCAGCGCAGCCTCCAGGCCGGCGGTGACGGTCGCCGCGTCGGCGCCCGCGGCCAGCACCACGTCGATGCGCGTGATCCCCCTCAGCGGCGTCTCCGCCCCGGGGCTTCCCTCGTCCGGGGCGACGAGAGTCGCAGCGACGACGATCGGCAGGACCACCGTGCGGCCCGACGACCCGAGCGCCGGCCCGTCGCCCGCGAGGATCCCGACGACCGTGACGCGAACCGGCGCCCCGGCGCCCAGGATGCCGAGCTCGCTGCCCACGTCCAGGTCCTCCGCGGCAGCCAGGCGTTCGGGCACGAGCGCCTCGGCCCCCGCCGGCCCGGTGAGCGCGGTGCCGCGGACCAGCACGAGGTCGCGGACGCGGGGCTCGCGGTCGGGATCGATCCCCAGCACCGTGACGGGGTCGGTGACGGGCGGCCGGCCGGTCCGTGGCGCGAGGAACGACCGGCGCTCGATCGCGGGGGCGGTGAGGGCGACGCCCGGCACGCCGTCCGCGGCGTCGAGCGTCTCGCCCGACAGCCCGGCCTCGGTGAAGGCGGCGACCCGGAGGTCCGCGCGGCCGGCGAGCGACGCGACGGTCCGGTCGATCGAGGCGTCGAGGCCGGCGTTCACGGCCAGCGCAGCGACCAGCACGGCCACGCCGATCGCGATCCCGAACACCGTGAGCAGGGTGCGGGCGGGCCTCGCGACGAGGCTGCGCCAGGCGTACGGGACCAGGCCGCGCATGTCGGGGGGCTAGAGGCCCAGCTGCGCCAGGCGGGCGATCAGGGGCGCCGCGCCGTGGTCCTCGCGCCGGCCCAGGGCGATCTCGTCCCGGATCCGCCCGTCGCCGACGACCAGCACGCGGTCCGCGTACGCCGCGGCCTTGGCGTCATGGGTGACGAGCACGATCGTCTGGCCGCGGTCCACGCACGTGCGCCACAGGGCATCGAGGATGCCGAGCCCGGTCGTGAAGTCGAGGTTGCCGGTGGGCTCGTCGGCGAACAGCAGGGCCGGCCGGGTGACGATCGCCCGGGCGACCGCGACCCGCTGCTGCTCCCCGGACGAGAGCTGGTCGGGGCGATGGCGCTCCTTGCCGGTCAGCTCCACCAGTGCGATCGCGTCCCGGATCCGGACCGCGAGGTCGCCCGACCGCGGGTCCTGCCCGGCGATCGTGAACGGCAGCCCCACGTTCTCCACCACGTTGAGCAGCGGCACCAGGTTGAACGACTGGAACACGAAGCCCGTCCGCTCGCGGCGGAGGCGGGTGGCGTCCTCGTCCGACAGGCGGCCGATTGGCTCGCCCTCGAGCAGGACGTCGCCGCTCGTCGGGCGGTCGAGCCCGCCGAGCAGCTGGAGCAGCGTGCTCTTGCCCGAGCCCGATGGGCCCATCAGCGCCACGAACTCGCCGGGCGCGACCTGCAGGCTCACGCCCCGCACGGCCTCGACGGTCTCACCGGGCAGCCGGTACTGCTTGGTGAGCTGGCGGGCCTCGAGGATGGCGGTTCGCGCGGGTGCGCCGGCGGCGCCGGTCCCGGTTGGGGTGGCGGCGGGGTCGGGTGCCGGGGGCGATTGCAGGGTCATCGGGCTCGATCGGCTCCGGGTGCGGGTGGGCGGTCGGGTTCGGTCGTCACCGTAGCGGTGGGGTGCGGTGCGGTCCCCTGCCCGATGGTCCCAGCCGCGGGTGGGACCCGCGCGGGGCCCGCTACTGCCCGAAGAACCGGGCGGCGACGCTCTCGAGGATCGAGTCCACCAGTCCCAGCTCGGACGGCACGTCGATGACCCGCAGCTGGCCGGGCGGCACCGCGCCGGCGGGCCCGCCGCCGGGCTCGGTCGTCGTCACGGGCGGGTCGGCGGGTGTCGCCGTGAGGTCCGGCGTCGGCGGGACGAACACGAAGGGCGTCCAGGTCGGCGTGGGCTCGGGCGTCGCCGTGGTCGTCGGCCTGGGTGTCGGCCGGGGCGTCGGCCGCGGCGTGGGCCTGGGCGTCGCCGCGGGCTTGGGCTTCGGCTTGGCGGTCGGCTTGGGGGTCGGCCTGGGCGTGGCCGCGGGCGTGCTCGAGCCGCACCTGTCGGCGAACAGGACCGTCCACATGAACGTGTCGCCGGATCCCTTGTAGGCGCCGACGGCGACCACGTCCCAGGCCTTGCCCATGATGTTGGCCCGGTGCCCGGACGAGTCCATGAACGCGTTGAACACCCAGCTCGTCGCGTCCTCCACGCTGGCGCCCGGCCAGGTCACGGTCCCGATGTTCTCGCCCGCGAGCTTGAAGCAGTACCCGTACTCGTGCTGCAGGTACCAGAACACGTTGTGGTCGGTGCCCTTGATCGTGTGCGAGAAGTAGTCGCGATCGATCATGTCCTTGCTGCGCCACCGGGCGACCTTGCGCAGCGCCGTGTCCAGCTTGAGCGCCTTCTTGCCGGCCGAGGCGCGGGCCTGGTTCTGCATCGAGATCAGCTGCGACTCGGACGACGAGCTGTACTCGCCGATGTCCCAGGCCAGGGCGGCCGGCGGCACCGCGAGCAGGCCGACGGCGGTGACGGCGAACACGAGCGCGACGCCCGCCGTGAACCGGCGCGGGTCGGTGACCGGGGCGAGCATGCGGGCGAGGAGGTCGAAGGTCCGGGTCATGGTCTCGGGCGGCTGTCGGGGGGTCGCGGGCAGGACACCGGCGGTTTCCGGGTTCGCCCTGACCGTAGGCCGGGGCGACTCCAGACCTCCCCGGCCCGATGGTCCCGACCAGACCGACCCCTCGTACCAGTTGCCCGCCCGCACCGCCCCGGACCACACCCGACCGCCGCGCGCCGGCCCCGGCGGGCCGGAACCCCGGCGCGCCGGCCACGGCCGGACCCTCCGCTTGCGACGAAACCGACGAGCGGCCTGTCGCGGGGCGGGCCCTCCGGCCCTTCCGGCTTGCCAGCCGGAGGACGATGGTGCCGACAACACCCACGCGCCCCCGGGCCGATGTCGGAGCGGGAGGCGGAGTCGCGGCGCACCGAAGGAGTGGAACCGCAATGACCATGACCAAGCCGGAGGCGCCGGCCGTCCCCGAGACCGCCGAGCTGCGCATCGGCGACCAGGTCCTGACGCTGCCGATCGAACGCGCCGTCGCCGGGCAGCCGGCGGTCAACATCAGCGCGCTGCTCAAGGACGGCAAGCTGACCACGCTCGACTACGGGTACGCCAACACGGCCCCGACCCGCAGCGCGATCACCTACCTCGACGGCGACAACGGCATCCTGCGCTATCGCGGCTACCCGATCGAGCAACTGGCCGACAAGTCCACCTTCCTCGAGACGGCCTACCTGCTGATCTACGGCGAGCTGCCCACCGACCGCCAGCTGGCCGACTGGGTCTCGCTCGTGACGCGCCACACGCTGCTCCACGAGGAGTTCAGGCGGTTCTTCGACGGCTTCCCGATGAACGCCCACCCGATGGGCATCCTGACCTCGGCCGTCGCGGCGCTGTCCACGTTCTACCAGGATTCGTCGGACCCGCACGACGACGCGGGCGTCGAGATGAGCACGGCGCGGCTGATCGCGAAGATGCCGACGATCGCCGCGTTCGCCTACAAGAAGTCGATCGGCCAGCCGATGGTCTACCCGGACAACGCGCTCGACTACGAGAGCAACTTCCTGCGGATGATGTTCTCGGTGCCGACGGAGCCGTACGTCGTCGACGACGACGCGGCCCGGGCGCTGCGCATCCTGCTCATCCTCCACGCGGACCACGAGCAGAACTGCTCGACCTCGACCGTCCGCATGGCCGGCTCCAGCATGTCCAACCTGTACGCCGCGATCTCCGCCGGCGTCGCCGCCCTGTGGGGCCCCCTCCACGGCGGCGCCAACCAGGAGGTCCTGGAGATGCTCCAGCAGATCCAGGACAACGGCGGCGACGTGGCCCCGTTCATCGACCGGGCCAAGGACCACGAGGACCCGTTCCGGCTCATGGGCTTCGGGCACCGCGTGTACAAGAACTACGACCCGCGGGCCCAGATCATCAAGGGGGCAGCCGACCGCGTGCTGGCCAACCTCGGGAAGCGCGACCCGCTGCTGGACATCGCGCTCGAGCTCGAGCGCGTCGCCCTGTCCGACAGCTACTTCGTCGACAAGAAGCTGTACCCGAACGTGGACTTCTACAGTGGCCTGATCTACCGGGCGCTGGGGTTCCCGGTTGACATGTTCACGGTGCTGTTCGCGATCGGGCGGCTGCCCGGCTGGATCGCCCAGTGGCGCGAGATGCTCCACGACAAGGACTCGCGCATCGGCCGGCCGCGCCAGCTGTACATCGGCAAGCCCGAGCGCCAGTACATCCCGCTCGCGGAGCGGTAGCCGCCGCTCCCGACCATCTACCCGCCGGCCGCGGTCTCCCCCCAGCTGCGGCCGGCGGTTCTGCGCCCGGCGCGTCCGGGTCGGGCACGACGCGCGCCGTCAGGCGGCGGGCACCACCACCGCCTTGTGGCAGGCCGGGTCGTGGCGCAGCGCGTCGAGCGCGTCGGCGAACCGGTCCAGCGGGAACCGGTGGGTGATGATCCCCGCCGTGCGGACATGGCCGCTGCGGAGCATCGCCAGCGCCTTCGGGAAGCTGGACACCTGCGCGAACGAGCCCTTGATCGTGAGCTCCCGCCGGTACACGTCGTAGGGGCTCAGCGCGACCCGGTCCGCCGGGTCCGTCACGCCGTACACGAGCACCGTCCCGCGGTCCTTCGCCAGCGGCACGGCCTGCTCGGTGACGGCCGCGGAACCTGTCGCATCCACCACGATGTCGAAGCCGTCGGGCGCGATCGCCCGGGCGCGGGCGGCCGTGGCCGCGGCGTCGGCGCGGTCGGCGACGATGGTGACCGGGATCCCGAACGACCGGGCGAGGTCCAGCTTGAACACGCTGGGCGCGGCGACGGTCACCCGCGACGCGCCGCAGTGGAGGATGAGCTGGGCGAGGATCAGCCCCGTGGGTCCCGCCCCGAACACCAGCACGTCGGCGCCGGGCGCCGGACGGAGGATCTCCATGCCGTGCATCGCACAGGCCGTGGGCTCGGCCAGGACGGCCACCTCGACCGGCAGGTCGTCGGCCGGGAACACGTTCGCCTCCGGGGCCAGCATCAGCTCGGCGAAGCCGCCGGGTCCGTTGACCCCGAGGCAGCGCAGGTTCCGGCACATCAGCGGGTACCCGTCCCGGCACGACCCGCAGCCGCCGCACCCGGTGTTGCCGTTGACCGCCACCCGCTGCCCCACCGCCACCGACGTCACCGCCTCCCCGACCGCCGCGACGCGGCCGGTGGGCTCGTGGCCCGGGATCAGCGGGTACTCGGAGAAGAACCGCCCGGCGTGGATGTGCGCGTCGGTCCCGCAGATGCCGCACATCTCGATCCGGACCAGGACCTCGCCCGGCCCGGGGACCGGGTCCGGCACGTCGCGCACGGAGATGGACCGGGGCTGGTCGTAGACGACGGCCTTCATGACGCGCTCCAGCTCAGCAGGCGGGCCCGCGCAGCACCGCGGGATCGATGGTCCGGGGCAGCCACTGCCCGTGGTCAGGTGTCCCGAGCAGCCGTCCGCCGTCCACGATCACCCGACCCCGGGAGATCACGGTCGCGGGCCAGCCCTTCGCCCGGAACCCCTCCCAGATGCTGTAGTCCGAGTCGTGATGGAGGTCGTCGAGCGTGATCACGCGCTCGTCGGACCGGTCCCAGATCACGAGGTCGGCGTCGCTGCCCACGGCGATCGCGCCCTTGCGGGGGTACAGGCCGACGAGCTTCGCCGGGTTGGCGGAGAACACGTCGACGAACCGGCGCACGGAGAGCCGGCCGGCGGCCACCCCCTCGGTCCAGGCGACGATCCCGCGCGTCTCGATCCCCGCGTGGCCGCCACACGCGGTCTCGACGGTGCGGCCGCCCGTCTTGACCGCCCGGCTGGTGGTGTACTCGTCGGTGCCCACGGTGGCGATGGGCCCCGTCGCGAGACCGTCCCACAGGGCCGCCCGGTCGTCGGCGGACTTGAGCGCCGGGTACGTCTGGATCTTCATGCCGTCCGGCGAGCGGTAGTCGTCCGACGTGAAGCACAGGTAGTTGTGGAGCACCTCGCCGTATGCGGGACGGCCGGCGGCACGGGCCTCAGCGATCGCGTCGACGCCGGTGCGGGCAGTGACGTGGACGAAGTACACGGCAGCCTCGGCCTCCCGGGCGAGCCGCAGGACGCGCCGGAACGCGAGGTCCTCGGACAGCGCGCTGTGGACCAGGTGGAGGTTGAACCACTGGTCGCGCGCCTCGGCCCTCAGGCGCGCCTCCATGAACGTGAGCAGCTCGTCGTCCTCGGCGTGGACGAGCAGCAGCCCGCCCGCGCGCGACAGCGCGCCCAGCACGTCCAGGAGCGGACCGTTGTCCATCTTCACGCCACGCTGCGCCGTGGTGACGCAGGTCGTGAACGCCTTGAACGTGGGCGTGCCGTCCGCCACGGCCTCGCCCAGGGCGCCGACGACGTCCGCCCCGACGTTGCCGACCAGCGCCGGGTGGAACGCGTAGTCCACGTAGCTGCGGCCGGCGAACAGGGCGCGACGGTCCTCGACGGCGCGGCTCGGATGCCGCTCCTCGCGGGCATGGACGCCGAGGAACGCGAACGAGAGGACCGTCGTGGTCCCACCGAAGGCGGCCGCGCGGGTCGCGGCCTCGGGCGACTGGAGCCAGACCTCCTCGCCCCCGGTCCAGCCCCGGTGGGCCGGCTCGTGGATGTGGGCGTGGGGCTCCACCCCGCCGGGGAGCACGAGGCGGCCGATGGCGTCGATGACCGGCGACCTCCCCGCGTCCAGGGTCGCAGCGGGCGCGATGGCGGCGATCCGCCCGTCCGCGATGCCGACGTCTCGGAGCCCGTCCGACTCCGGGGTCAGGACGCGTCCGCCGGTGATCACGAGGTCGAACATGGGGCCCGTCACGCTCGCGTCTGCGGACGCGTGGCCCGCGCGAACCTGGGCAGCACGTGGGCGGCCCAGGCGCCGATCCGCTCCCGGTGCTCGGGGAGGTCGGCATCGATGGCCCCGTCGAACCGCCGGGCACCGGCCGACATCGCCCTGCGCACCTGCGCCTCGACCTCGTCCGGCGTCCCCGCGAACACGAACCGCCGCTCCGCGTACTCGAGCACGCCGAGCTCGCGGGCGAGCGCCGCGTAGGCCGCCTTCTGCGCGTCCGGCACCGCGCCGTGGGTCGTGTAGTCGTAGCGCCGGCCGAGCTCGACGATGCCCCCGCGGTGCTCGGGCGGGACGAGCTTGCCCTCGACGCCGGTCCGGGCGAGGTGCGACGCGAACGAGGTCGCCGCCCAGGCGCCGGCCGCGCGCGCACGGCCGGGCTCCGGGTCCACAAACCAGAAGCCCGTGAACCAGACCTCGAGGTCATCCACTCGCCTTCCCTGTTCCTTCGCGCCGGCGTCGATCAGCTCCAGCGAGGCCGCCACCACCTCCGGCGTCAGGCCCAGGCCGACGATCACGCCGTCGCCGAACCGGCCTGCCGCCCGCAGCGCCCGCGGCCCGTGCGCCGACACGATCACCGGGATCCGCCGGCGCGCCCACGGCAGGACCGCCCGGTCGCCGTCCACCTCGGCCACGCCGTCCTCGAGCAGGCCGCGGACGGCGGCGACGTAGCGCTCCAGGTCATCGAGCGAGGACGCCGCCCGGCCGGCGTGCATCACGCCCGTCCCGCCGGAGCCGATCCCGAGGTACGTCCGCCCGGGTGCCAACTCGTCGAGGCTCGCGGCCGCGCTCGCCGTCACGAGCGGATGGCGCGTGACCGGGTTCGTGACCCACGTCCCGAGCCGGATCCGGCGGGTGGCCCCGGCCACGGCGGCCAGCGTCACCCACGGTTCCCGGAACAGCGCCGGCGAATCCCAGATGCCGATCCGGTCGAAGCCCATCGCCTCGGCCTCGACCGCCTCCGCGGCCACGCCCGCCGGCGGACCCGGCGTGACGCTGAACCCGAACGCCGGCCGATCCGCCGGCAGTGTCGTCGACATGGGCCCATGATCGCCCCACGGCGCGGGTCCGCGCACGGGACTCCAGGGCGGGCCCACTGACGGCGACGAGTACGACTCTCGGCATACCCATGGTAGGATGAGGGTATGAAAGTGAGTGTGAGCCTGCCGAGCGAGGACGTCGAGTACCTCGACGGGTATGCGCGGGAGCAGGGCCTCGACTCGCGCTCCGCCGCGCTCCACCGGGCCGTCCGGCTGCTGCGAGCGGCGGAGCTGGCTGCCGCCTACGAGGGCGCCTGGGACGAGTGGTTCGCCGACCACGATGCCGGCCGCTGGGACGCCACCAGCGCTGACGGCCTGACGACCTGATGCGGCGCGGCGATATCTGCTCTGTGGACCTCGAGCCGGTCCGGGGCTCGGAGGCGGACAAGCGACGCCCGGCGATCATCGTCGGCAACGATGCGGCCAACATGACCGCGACCCGCCTCGGCCGCGGCGTGTTGACCGTTGTGCCGGTGACGTCCAAGGTCGAACGGATCTACCCGTTCCAGGTGCTGCTGCCCGCCGCCGACACGGGGCTCGACCGTGACTCCAAGGCGCAGGCCGAGCAGGTCCGGTCCGTCGCCGTGGAGCGCGTCGGCGGCAGGCTGGGCGTGGTGCCGGCCACGCTGATGGCCCGCATCGACGAGGCGCTCCGGCTGCACCTGGCGCTCTAGCCGGACAGGAGCGCCCGGCACCACCGCCGGGGTGCGGCTCCCCGACGGGTCGTCAGGAGACCGGGATCCGCTTCTCGGGATCGACGAACGGCATCGGCACGACCGTCGCGGCGCGGGTGCCCCACTCGGTCTCGACCGCGAGCGGGACGCTGCCGTCAGCGAGCGATGTCGGCAGCCAGCAGTAGCCGATGTTCCGGCGCAACCGCGGCGAGTGGATGGCCGAGGTCACCTTGCCGACCCGGGCGCCCTCCGCGAATGCCGGCCACTTGACGTTGTTGAGCGCTGGGAACGGCTCACCACCGAGCTCCACCCCGACCAGCCGGCGAGTGACGCCGGCCTCGCGGATGCGCCGGTAGGCGGCGATCGAGATGCAGGCGTCGTCGGCGAGGTCGAAGTCCACCAGCCGCTCGAGGCCGACCTCGAAGGCATGGTCCTGGTAGGTCATGTCGGCGCCCCAGTTGAGGATCCCGCCCTCGATCCGGCGGATGTCGGACGGCCCGGTGGGCCTGACCTTGAACGGCCGGCCCACCTCCATGAGCGTCTCCCAGAGCTCGGTCCCGCGCGCCGTGTCGAGCAGGTAGATCTCGTAGCCGACCTCGGACGTCCAGCCGGTTCGGGTGATGACCACCGGGATGCCGCGGATCTCCGCGCGCCGCCACCAGTAGTAGCGGAGGTCGAGGATCGAGTCGCCGACGAGGGCGCGCATGAGGTCCTTCGACTTCGGCCCCTGGACCTGGAGCGGCGCGACGTCCGCCTCCCGGATCGTCACGTCGAGGTCCGGGTAGGCGTGGCGCAGCCCGCGGGCGAACAGGAGCGCGTCGGACGAGGCGAGCGCGAACCAGAACGTCGTCTCGTCCATCCGGGTGAGCACCGGGTCGTTGACGATCCCGCCGTCCGAGTCGCAGATCAGCACGTACTTCGCCTGGCCGACCGCGCACCTCGACAGGTTTCGGGGCGTCAGCAGTTGCGCGAACCGGAAGCCGTCGGGCCCGCTCACCTCGAGGCATCGCTCGACGGCCACGTCCCAGATCGTCACGTCGTTGAGCAGGGCGTCGAACTCCGCCTCGAAGGTGTCGAAGCGGATCGGGAAGTACATGTGGTTGTAGACCGTGAAGCCCTGGGGCGAATGGCGCTGCGTCGCCTCGTAGTACGGCGTCCGCCGGTTGCGCGCGCCACGCTGTACGAGGCCCATGTCGAACTCGCCCATGCCGTTCTGCTCCTCCGTTCCCACGCGTGCGACGCCGCCGTCGCGCCAGCGCCACGGTAGATGATGCCTACCCCCGTCCGTCGCGGACCCGCTCGAGACCATCGAGGATCAGGTCGAGGCCGAACGCGAACTCGGCGTCGTCGTCGTGGGTCACCCCGGCGAGCGCGGCCACGATGTGCGGATAGCCACCCGAGCGCATCTCGGCCTCGAACACGGCAACCGCATCGGGCGGGATCCCGTTGGGGTCGAAGACGTCCTGGGTGAACCCGAGCGCGCGGCTGCTGATCAGGTGCAGCGCGTCGTGGATGAGCTGGTTCGGGAAGCCGGCGCGCCGGAACGCGCCCACCACGCCATCCAGGTACCTGATGATCCCGCGGCTCGCCGGCGATCGAGCGGCGATCAGGCGGACCGCCCACGGATGGGCCCGGGCCATCCGCCGGGCGGCGAGCGCCCGGTCGCGGATCGCCGTCCGCCAGTCCACGTCGTCGGGCGGCACCTCGATCCCGCCCACGAGCAGGTCCACGACGCCGTCGAGGATGTCGTCCTTGCCGGCCACGTGGTTGTAGAGCGACATCGCCTCGACGCCGACGCGCCGGGCGAGGCGGCGCATCGTGAGGGCCTCGAGGCCCTCCTCGTCGGCGAGCTCGATCGCGGCACGGAGGACGCGATCGCGGGTCAGCGGGGCGCGACGCCTGCGACCGGTCTGCGTTGGCATCCCGACCATCCTCCAAGTGCTCCGAGCCGGCTCTTGACGTACTTACGTTGTACGTCTAGGCTGCCTCGTACTTACAGCGTACGTTACCACCGGCCGTGCCCTGGGAGCACGGCACCAGGGAAGGATCGATGTCGACGATCGAGCACACGGCCGACCGCCGGACGATGCGGGCGATGATCCAGGACCGCTACGGCCCACCGGAGGTGCTCCGGCTCGTCGAGGCCGAGGTGCCGGTGCCGGACGACGAGCAGGTGCTGGTCCGGGTGGTGGCCAGCTCCGTGAACGCGCTCGACTGGCACCTGATGCGCGGCGTCCCGGTCCTGGTCCGGCTCACCGACGGCCTGCGCCGGCCGCGCCTCGCCATCCGGGGCGTGGACGTCGCGGGCCGGGTCGAGGCGGTCGGGCGGAACGTGACCTGGGCACGGCCGGGGGACGAGGTCTTCGGGGCGCGTAACGGGGCGTTCGCCGAGTACGTGGCGGGCCGGACGTTCGCCCCCAGGCCGGTGAACCTGGGCTTCGAGCAGGCGGCCGCGATCCCCACCGCCGGCTACACCGCCCTCCAGGCAGTCCGCGACCACGCCCGCATCCAGGAGGGGCAGCGGGTGCTGGTCACGGGGGCGGGCGGCGGCGTCGGCTCGTTCGCGGTCCAGATCGCGAAGGCGCACGGAGCGCACGTGACCGCCGACACCGGGCCTGAACACGTCGCGATGGTCACCGCGCTGGGCGCCGACCGGGTGATCGACCGCACGCGCGAGGACGTGACCCGCGGCATGGACCGGTTCGACGCGATCCTCGACGTCGCCGGCAGGTCGTCGTTGTCCGCGCTCGGCCGGCTGCTCACGCGGGACGGCATGCTCGTGCTCGTGGGGGCGGCGGGAGACGGTCGCGGGCTCGGCGCACTGGTCCGGCCGGTCGCGGCCGTGATCCGGTCGCGCCTCGGCGGCCGGCGGATGATCCCGTTCATCGCGAGGCCCAACCGTGACGACCTGCTGGTGCTCAAGGGGCTCGCCGAGGCCGGCACGCTGACGCCGGTCATCGACCGGACCTTTCCGCTCGACCACGCGGGCGAGGCGATCGGCTACCTGGAGACGGGAGCGGCCCGCGGCAAGGTGGTGGTGCGGATCTGACCTGCGCCGCTCGCGCTTCGGGTACACTCCGCTGGCCCCGTGGCGTGGACCCGTGCCTTCGAGCGCGTCCTGCCCGGGCGACCCTTGGTGGCCTTAGCTCAATCGGCAGAGCACTGGATTGTGGCTCCAGAGGTTACGGGTTCGAGACCCGTAGGCCACCCCACCACACCGCCACGAACGCCGCGCTCCGTGCTGGCCCGAATCCCCCGTTCGGCCAGCGGTTGAAGGAGCGCACCGTGTGCGGTCTCGGCCGCTGAGCGGGGCATCTGGCGCATGTTCAGGGCGGCGGTGCGCCAGTCCGTTCGCTGGGCGACCGGAATCGCCCTTGGTGGGCTGGTACAGCCGCTGGGCGGCGAGACGCGGCCGGACG
>MGOE01000091.1:51659-56006 GCA_001797035.1 Chloroflexi bacterium RBG_16_72_14 | reverse complement strand
GGCGGCCACCGGCGGCGCCGCGGCGGCGGCACGCTCCGCGTCGAGCTGGGCCTTGATCTCCGGGTAGGCGTCCGAGAGGCAGCAGGAGCAGCTCTCGTACCAGCGGCGCATGCCCTCGTCGATCACCGGCAGGCCCCCACCCGCGACCGGCGGCGCGGCGGTCGCCGCCTCGGCGCTCGCCGCCTCGGCCTTCGCGACGTACTCGGCCGGATCCTCCACGAACGCACGCCGGCACCCCGGGCGGCAGAACGCGTATGTGCGGCCATCGTGCTCGAGGAGCAGCCCCGCCTCCTCGGCGCGGGCGACGTCCACGGTCATGCCGCAGACGGGGTCGATGATGTGCGTGGGGCGCTCGACCTGCATGTGGCGGTTCCTTCCGGGTGCTGATGGTGGTTCGCGAGCAGGGTCGTAGGCAGCAGCTCGCGGGTCGCGGATCCGGGCAATTGCCGCGTCCGAGGAACGCGGCGGAACGGATCATGTCACTCGATCGTGATATCCGCCTGCATGCCCGCGGCGTAGTGGCCGATGACGTGGCAGCCGGCCAGCATGGACCCGGCCGCGTCGAACGTGACGGTGAGCTCCTTGGTCCTGCCCGGTTCAACCCCGATCGCCATCGGCTCGTCCTTCGGCATCGACATGCCGCCGCCCTCCATCATCTCCTCCTCGTGCTCCATCTGCTCGGCCTCGTCACCCAGGACGAACTCGTGGAGGACGGTGCCGGCGTTCGTGACGACGAACGTGACGGGCATGCCGGCGGGCACGGTCATCGTTGCCGGCTCGATCCTGAGCGCGTCGGTCAGGGTCACCTCGATCCGGGGCGCGGCGGCCGAGGCGGCCGGAGGTCTGGCGGTCGGCGCGGCGCTGGCCGGGGCGGGGGATCCGCCACCCGTGGAGCAGGCGGCGGCCAGGACCGCGATGGCGGCGAGGGCTGCGAGGCGGACGGGACGCATCTGGGTCCTCCTTCAGGGGATGGACGGGAGCGTGGCCGGGCGCGGCTGGGCCTGGACGGTGGTGGGCCTGGCCTCGAAGCGCCGAAGCCGGAGCGCGTTGGACACGACGGTGACCGAGGACAGCGCCATCGCGCCGGCGGCCAGGATCGGGTCCAGGAGAAGGCCGGTGAACGGATACAGCGCGCCCATCGCGACCGGGATCAGGATCACGTTGTAGGCGAAGGCCCAGAACAGGTTCTGGCGGATGTTCCACATCGTCGCGCGGGACAGCGCGATTGCGGTCACCAGCCCGCGGAGGTCACCGGACATCAGCGTGACGCCGGCGGACTCCATCGCCACGTCCGTGCCGGTGCCCATCGCGACCCCGACGTCGGCCGATGCGAGCGCCGGGGCATCGTTGACGCCGTCGCCGACCATGGCCACGACCTTGCCCCCGGCCTGGAGCGCCCTGACCGCCGCCGCCTTTCCGTCGGGTCGGACGTCGGCGACGACGCGGTCGATCCCGACGGAGCGCGCGATGGCCTCGGCCGTGCGCAGGTTGTCGCCCGTGAGCATGGCAACGGCGATCCCCAGGCGGTGGAGCTCCGCGACGGCCTCGACGGAGCCCGCCTTGAGCGTGTCGGCGATGGCGATGACGGCGGCGGCACGACCGTCGATGGCGGCGAGGACCGGGGTCTTGCCGTCGGCCGCGAGCGCATCGGCGGCGCCGGCCAGCGAGGCGACGTCGATCCCGGCCGATTCGAGGAACCCGGGGCGACCCACCAGGACCCGGTGTCCGCCGATCGTCGCGGAGACTCCGCCACCGGGGACGCTCAGGAAGTCCGTCGCATCGGCGACGGTGAGCCGGCGCCGCTCGATCGTCTCGCGGACGATCGCGTCCGCGAGCGGGTGCTCGGAGCCGCGCTCGGCGGCCGCGACGAGGGCGAGGAGGTCGTCCTCGGGCGGTGCGCCCGCTGCTCGCACGATGTCCGTCACCCGCGGCTTGCCCTCGGTCAGGGTGCCCGTCTTGTCGAGGATCACGGCCTTGACGGACCCGAGCCGCTCGAGGGCCTCCGCGTTGCGGAACAGGATGCCGTTCTCGGCGCCCTTGCCGGTCCCGACCATGATCGAGGTCGGCGTCGCAAGCCCCAGCGCGCAGGGGCAGGCGATGATCAGCACCGCGACCGTGCTGAGCAGCGCGAGGTTGAACGCCGGCTGGGGGCCGAACGCGAACCACACCACGAACGTGAACGCGGCAAGCCCGAGGACCGCGGGCACGAAGTAGCTGGTGACGACGTCCGCGAGGCGCTGGATGGGGGCGCGCGAGCCCTGCGCCTCGGACACGAGCCGGATGATCTTCGCGAGCACGGTGTCGGCACCCACGCGGGTGGCCCGGAACGTCAAGGTCCCGGTCGTGTTGAGCGTGCCGCCCACGACGAGGTCCTCGACCCGCTTCGAGACCGGCAGGCTCTCGCCCGTGATCATGCTCTCGTCGACGCCGGATGCGCCCTCGGTCACGACCCCGTCCACGGCGATCGTCTCGCCGGGGCGCACCCGGACCGTGTCGCCGACGCGGACGTCGGCAACCGCCACGTCAAGCTCGATGCCATCGCGGATGACACGCGCCGTGCGAGGCGCGAGGTTGATCAGGCGACGGATCGCGTCCGAGGTGTGGCTGCGGGCGCGGGCCTCGAGGTACCGCCCCAGCAGGATCAGCGTGATGATCGCCGCCGACGTGTCGAAGTACATCGGGAGCTCCGCGCCGTCCATCCCCAGCCCGGCCGCCATGAAGAAGTCCGGGAGCAGGATGGTGGCGACGCTGTAGCCGTACGCGGCGGACGTGCCCACCGCGATGAGGGTGTTCATGTCCGAGGCCCGATGGCGCAGCGCCTTGATGGCCCCGGTGTAGAACGGCCAGCCTGCCCACAGCTGCACGGGCGTCGCGACGGCCAGCTGGAACAGGGGGTTGGTGAGGAACGCGGGCAGCCAGGGTGCGACCGTCATCCGCGCGAGGCCGCCGAGCAGTGGCAGGGTCAGCAGGGCGGACACGATGAAGCGCCGGCGGAGGTCCGCGGCATGGCGCGCCGCCGCCTCGTCGCGCTCGGCCTTGGCGGCGGCCGCCTCGGCGACATCGACACTGTGCTCGGCGCTTGCCACCTGCTCGACGCGGGCGACGTAGCCCGCGGCATCAACGGCGCCGACGAGGTCCGCGAGGGTCACCCGCGCGGGGTCGAACCGGACCGTCGCGGACTCCGACGCGAGGTTGACACTGGCCTCCTCCACGCCCTCGACCTTGTCCAGGAAGCGGGTGATCCGGTTGACGCACGACGCGCAGGTCATGCCCTCGATGGGGAAGGACACGATCTCGAGCGGGGTGGACGGGCTGGTCATGTGGGGCTCCGGATACGCCTGGGCGTCGGGGGGGCGTTGGCGTCGGTGACTGGTGACGGCGATCGATCACCCACCGGCATCGGTCGTGCCGGCCGCTGGATCGACGATGCTGATCGAGGCCCAGAACATCCCCATCGAGCACGTGTACTCCAGCGTCCCGGGCTTGAGCGGAGGCAGCTCGATGACATTGGGCTCGCCCTCCAGGAGGTACAGCCCGATCTCGAGGTCGGGGACGATCAGGTAGGCGGCGCAGGTCTGCGATGACCGCGACTCGATCGTCCATCGCGTGGGGATGCCGGCCAGGATGGTGGCGTCGGCCGGGCCGTAGCCGTCGACGTCCTGGTAGGTCGCGAGCTCCTGGACGCCGGGGAGCGTGGGTTCCGGCCTGGGCGTCCCGGTGGGCCTGGGCTGGACAGCGGGCCCCGAGAGTGCGCCGGTGGCGGTGGGGATCGCGGCCGTCGGCGTCGGCGGCGCTGGCGCCGGGGTTGGGTCGGGCGCGACCACTGCCATGACGGGAGAGGCTCCCTGCGGGAATGTCGCGGCTGCGAGCCGCAACCCGGCTCCACCGTTCAGCAGGGCGAAGCCGACGACGGCGACACCGACCAGGCGGAGCAGGGTCGGGCGCGCACGGTCGGGCAGCACGGCCGGGAGTCCAGCGAGGGCAAGGAGCCCCGGTGCCGTGCCGAGAGCGAAGACCGCCATGATCGCCCCGGCGAACAGCGGGGAGCCCGTCGAGAGCGCGTAGATCTGGACGGCCTGTGTGAAGCCGCAGGGCAGGAAGAACGACGCCCCGCCGAGCACGACCGCACGGCTGTCCGAGTATCCGGGTCCCCCGTCGCCATGAAGGCCGAGCCGGCGCGCGAGCCCGCTGGGCAGCGTCGGGGACCACGCGGCCATTCGAGGCGAGACCCCGGTCAGTCGAGTGCCGAGCAGCGTCATGACGACGGCCACGGCGATCATGAGCCCCGCGGTCAGTTGCGGCGGCATCGTGACGCTGGCGCCGACCGCGCCGAGCGCCACCCCGAGG
>MGOE01000091.1:40987-51642 GCA_001797035.1 Chloroflexi bacterium RBG_16_72_14 | reverse complement strand
CGGCGGTGAAGACGAGCGCCGGTCGCAGGTGCGCCACGACGCCCTGGCCGCGATCCGATGCCGGCCGACGAGCCTCGAACGACGCTGAGAGCGCGAGCAACAGGCCGCCCACCAGCGCGGCGCACGTCGAGACGCCGGCGGCGAGGCCGAGGAGCACGGCAACGACCAGCCCGCCCGAGCGCAGGTCGCCGACGCCTGAGGCGAGATCCGTGAGCCCCGTCGCCTGGGCGGCGACCGCAAGCGCCGACACCAGGAGGACGCCGACGGCAGCCGTCGCCCAGATGCCCGGGTCAGGGTTGAGCCACGGCGTGCGGCCGACGTCGTAGCCGGCCTTCCTGACGGCGGCTTCGATCGCCTTCGCGGACCCGCCTGCCGTGCTGGTGACCACGACTCGCCCGGAGACCGCCGAGGCTGCAGCTCGCTCGACGCCCGGGAGCCGGCCGACGTGGCGCTCGATGCGGACCTCGCACGATCGACAGGTCATGCCGCGGACGGCGACGACGATGACCGCGGGGCCGGACCGGTCGACCCCGTCGCGCCGGCGGCCCATCAGGACGCGGGCTCCGCGGCTCGCTCGACGACCGTGATCCGTCCGCCGTACATCCCCATGGCGCAGGTGTAGTTCAGGGTCCCGACGGGCAGGGCGGGCAGGTTGATGACGTTGGGGCCCCTGGCGAGCCGGACGCGGACATCGACGCCGGGCGCGAACAGGGATGCGGCGCACGTGGCGGTGGTGGAGGACTGGATCGTCCAGACCGTGGGATAGCCCGCGTAGATCGCGATGTTGCCCGGGCTGTAACCCCCCGCATCCTGGTAGGTCGTGATGCGCTGGACGCCGTCGGGCCCGAGCGTCCCGGGAAGCGGTGCGGCCGAAGCGAACCCGACGAGGGACGGGAGCGTGAAGCCGGAGAGCTGGAGACCTGCGCTGCCGTTCATCAGCGCGAAGCCCAGCACCACCACCCCCACCAGGCGGAGCAGCGTCGGCTTGGCGCGACTGGGCACGACGACGGGGAGCCCGGCGATCGCGAGCAGGCCCGGCGCCGTGCCGATCGCGAACGCGCCCAGGAGCGCCGCGCCGAACAACGGCGAGCCGGTCGAGAGCGCGTAGATCTGGATGGCCTGGGTGAAGCCGCAGGGGAGGAAGAACGACAGGGCGCCGAGGCCCGCGGCCCGCGGGTCGGAGTAGGCGCTCACGTTGCCCCCGCTCAGCCCGAGCTTCGCGCCGACACCCATCGGCAGGGTCGGCGACCAGCCGGCCATCCGTGGTGACAGACCCGTGAGCCGCGTTCCGAGGATCGTCATCACGACCGCGACGACGATCATGAGGATGGCGGTCAGCTGCGGCGGCATCGTGACGTTCGCACCAGCGGCACCCAGCACCCCGCCGAGGAGCGCGTAGCCGGCGATCCGGCCGCCGACGAACACCACGGCAGGACGCACCTGGGAGGCGGCGCCCGGCTCGCCGTAGCCGGCGGCGGTGCGGCTCGCCTGGAAGGCCGCAGACAGGCCGAGCACGAGCCCGCCGACCAACGTCATGCAGGTGGACACGCCCGCAGCGAGCCCGAGCAGCAGCGCGACCGCGAGTCCCCCCTGGCTGAGGTCGCCGGCGCCGGACGCCAGCTCCGCGAGCCCGGTGACCGAGGCGATCGCGGCGAAGGCCGCCACGAGCACGACCCCGGCGCCGGCCGTCAGCCAGATCCGCGGGTCGCGCTCCAGCCACGGCGTGCGACCGATCTCGTAGCCGGCCTTCCGCAGGGCCGTCTCGATCGCCGCCGGGGGGACGGGTTCCGTGCTCTCCACGGTGACCCTGCCGTGCACCGCCGACGCGGACACGTGCTGCACGTGCGGGAGGCGTCTGACGAACCTGGCGATCCGCACCTCGCACGACCGGCAGGTCATGCCCATCACCGGAAGCGTCACGGAGCTGGTTCCGGCCGCGGTGACCGTCGGCCGGGGGACGTCGAAGCCGGCAGGCCTGGCGCCGCGGCCCATCCGGAACTCGCGGATCTCGAGCGCCCGGCGGTGCACCGCTTCCGGATCGCCGGGATCCTCGTTCGCGTCCGCGGTCGCAACGACCTCGGCCACCGGCACGCGGTGCTGCATGCGCGACTCGCGCCGCTCGACCGCGGCGGCATGCAGGTCGAGCGGGCCGTGGCCGGCGGCGCTGGCACCTGCGGGGGTCGAAGGGGTCTGGGCGCGGGCCCGGCTTCGGCGACGGGACATCGGGACGATGCGCTCCTGTGGACGACCGCCCGCTGACCTCCGGGCTCGTCCACAGGGTGCGGGACACGTGCGCCTGCGCCAATGGAGGAACAGGCAAGCCTTGCTCAAGACTTGGTCAAGTCGCCGGATCGCGTGACGGGCTCAGTGACCGACCTGAAGCGCCCAGCCGGCATGGCGCCCCCACAGCCATCTCGACCCCACCGAGCGCGGGCGCGACGGGGTCGAGATCGATCGGGAAGGTGAATGTCACGAGCTGACGACGGTCACCGCACCGCGCATGCCGGCCTCGTAGTGGCCGGCGGCATGGCAGGCGAACGCGTAGGGGCCGTCACCCTCGAAGGTGAAGGTCAGCGACCTCGTCTGCATCATCCCGATGTCGTCGACCTCGGGTGTCCCCTCCTGGTCCGCCGCCACCGCGGTGGCCGGGCCGACCATGAACTCGTGCGTGGTGGGACCCATCGTGGTGACCTGGAACGCGATGGTCTCGCCGCGGACCACGGTGATGCCCGACGGGCTGAACGTGTAGCCGGGCCCGGCGATGACGCGGATCACGCGCGGCGCCGCCACCGTGCCGGCGACGAAGCCTGCCTCGCCCGGTTGCGGGCCGTTGGCCGGGTTGGCGCTCCAGGTCCCGCCCATCATGCCGGCACCGCCCATCATGCCGGCACCGCCCATCATGCCGCCGCCGCCCATCATCGAGAACCCGCCGGACCGGCCGAACAGCGTCGCGGTGAGCGCCGCCGTGCCCACGACGAGGGCGAGGATCGCGACCGCGAGCACGAACCAGGTGGGGATCGCCTGCGCGGAGCGCTGCGCCTGCGGCTGGCTGTCCATCATGACCTCCCGAGGATTCGATCCAGCAACGAGCGGTCCACGCCGCGCGCGATGACCTCGGCGGCGTCGAGATCTGCGTCGTACCCCGCTTCGGCGACCGCCGCCGCGAGCACCGCGTTCGACACCAGCGCGGGCTCGCGGCGGACGGTGGTGGTCTCGCCGACCAGGTCGACGCGCACCTTCGTGACGCCATCGATCCTTCCGACCGCCCTCATGATCCGGTTGACGCAGGAGCCGCAGGTCATGCCCCGCACGGGGAAGCGAACGGTCTCCTCGGTGGGGCTCGTCGCGCTCACATCGATACCAGCAGCCCGAAGCTCATGACGATCACCGCGAGCGCGATGCCCGCCTTGATCCACGGCGAGTTGCTCCGATTCCAGCGGCCGAGCTGGCCGAGGACGCGCCGGTCCGAGACCGCACCGAGCAGGATCAGCAGCGGCGCGATGAACGCGATGTTGTACAGCGCGAGCAGCGCGAAGCCCGTGGCACCACCGCCCGACGCGTGCAGCACCGCCGTGATCTGGAGGTACATCGCGCCCGAGCAGGGCACCGTGCAGATCCCGATCAGCACGCCGGCGATCAGCATCCCGGCGAGCCCGCCACGCTCCATCGCCTTCTGCATCCGGCCGTGGGTGCCGGCCGGGGCCATCATCGACGGCCCGACGCCCGGCAGGAACACGTCCTTGAGCATCCACAGCGCCATGCCCAGGGCGATGATCGAGGCGATCCGCGCGACGAGGTGGTCCCGCCCCATCCAGCCCAGGAAGGACAGCAGGCCCAGGCCGATGATGAAGTACGTCACGAACACCGCGCCCACGTACAGCGAGCCAGCACCGAGCAGGCGGCGGCGGGCCTCGATGGTCGGGGTGCCGTTCGCCGTCACGGCGTTGACCAGGGTCAGCGTGTAGGTCGCGAACAGGACGAGCAGCGCGAAGGCGCACGGGTTGAACCCGTCGGCGACGCCCGCCACGAGGACCGTGGGGATCGTGAGGCCGCCGAACGCGGCGGCATCGAAGGGGACGGCGAGAACGTAGGCCGAGGCGGCGATGCCGACCGACCCGAGCATGACGGCCAGGACGACCGCCGGCAGCGGCCAGCCCATGACCAGCCGGTGCGCCTGGAGGGGTCCGGCGGTCGGGGCGGTCATCCCACGACCCGTCGGTCCGTCGTCGCGGCGGATGCAGGCTCAACGACGATCCTGCCGTGCATCGTCGGGCTGTCCTTGCCGCCGCAGCACGAGTCGCAGTACACGTCGTACGTGCCGGGCTTGTCCGGGACCTGCCATACCACGGTCCGGTTGCCCTCGGCCGGGAGCTCCTCGTACAGGCCGAGGTCGGGCGCCACCATCGTGTGCACGCCACCGGTGAGGTGGACGGCCGCGTCATCGGTCCACCAGTTCATCATCGCCGTCTCGCCCGCCTTGACGCGGATCTCCGACGGCGTGAAGCCAGCCATCGAGCTCTGGACGTCGATGACGCCGGCGGTCGCGCCGGCGGTCGGCCGGTCGAAGAAGTCGCCGAAGGCGAGGGCGCCGCCGATCGCGAGGACGGCGACGACGATCCCGCCGAAGGCGAGCTTGCGGAGCCTGGCATTGCGCGACTCACGGGCTCGCTGGGCGATCCGGACCTTCCGGCGCTCGGCGGCGGGCCCGTGGACGCTCTCGCGCTCGAGGGCACGGCGTTCGCGACGCGACAGCAGCTCCTGGTCAGTCATGGCGGGCCTCCTGCCCTGGGTGCGCGTGCTCGACGTAGTGACGGGTGCCGGTGCTGGGGGGAGGGCCTGAGGCAAGCGCCTCGTTGGCGCGCCTGAACTCCTCCTCGCTGATCTCGCCCCGCGCGAAGCGGGCGCGCAGGATCGCGCCGGGATCGTCGTGACGCTCATGGCGCGGCTCGCGGACGAGGAGCCAGACGGCAAGGACCATCACCAGCGCCCACGCCCCGATCAAGAGCCACGCCTCGGTTCCCATCGTCCAGCCCGACATCATCGCGAGCCTCCTGCTGCGTACCGGTGGGACGCGACCGGCTTGCTCCGAGGATGCGCCGGGTGGTTGGAGAAGCGAATGCAGGAAGCAGCAAGCCTTGGTCAAGACTTGGTCAACCCGCCGGTTCCGGGTCGCCGGCAGCTCCAGGTTGGGGGTGGCGCCAGGGCGCCGGGCCACCGCCTCGCCGGGCCCACCGCCTCGCCGCCGCTGACCTCACCGCGCTTGACGGACACTTGACGAAGGCGTGATCGCCCCTTCATCGACTTCCCCGGTGTGGGGCGCGATGATTCGGCGCGGCCACGAGGCGTCCCCCGCCCTGACCCATGGCCGGCGGACGGCCCGATGGAGCCGCGCAGGACAAGGAGTCCGCCGATGGACGTCGCGATCGCACCGCCCGGCCGCACCGGCCGAGTGGCGGGCCGCGGGCAGACCATCGCCGTCATGGCGGTCACGGTCCTCGCCATCATCGGCCTGTCGTGGTACGTCTCCGACGGCTTCGACGACGGGGTCACGAGCATCGACATCAGGGCAAACCTCGACGTCGAGCCACCCACCGTGGGCAGGGCGCCCACGGGCTTCACCGGCCTCGGCTACGACGGCCAGGAGATCTCGCTTGCGAGCTATGCGGGCAAGCCACTGTGGCTCACCTTCGGCGCGTCGTGGTGCCGTGACTGCCGGGTCGAGGCCGCGGATCTCCAGGCAACGTACGAGACGTTCCAGGGCCAGGGCCTGAACGTCCTCGCCGTGTTCATCAACGATCCGCGGGCCGACATCGAAGGCTACGCGGGGCGGGCCGGCCTCACGTTCCCGATCATCGCGGACGAGAGAGCCGAGATCGGGAGCGCCTACCGCCTGCTCGGCATCCCGACGCACGTGTTCATCGGGCGCGACGGTCTCATCAAGGAGATCAGGATCGGCGCGCTTTCCAGGGACGACATGGAGCGGGCGGTCGCCGCCATCGTCCGCTGAGCGTGGCGGCCCGGGCCGCGCCCCCATCGGGAACACCGGGGGCAGACATGTCGTCCCGAGCGACATGGGCCAGCCCGACAACCGTGCCTCCCAACAGCTCGCCGCGGCATTCGAGGCGCATCACCGACGCCTGCTGGCGTACGCCCTCCGACGGACCAACGCCCTCAGCGATGCCGAGGACGTGGTCGGCGAGACGTTCGCCGTCGCGTGGCGACGGGTGGCCCTGATGCCGCCGGCGGGGCAGGCCCTGCCCTGGCTGCTCGCCATCGCTCGCCGTGTCGCGGCGAACCGGCGGCGCAGCGGGCGTCGATTCCTGGGGCTCCTCGACCGCCTGCAACGCGTTTCGTCCGAACCCGCCCCGGTCGTCCCGACGTCACCCGCCTCGGACGCCCTCGCGCGGCTGCCGTCCACCGACCGGGAGCTGCTCACGCTGCTGGCCTGGGACGGGCTGACCCAGGCGGAGGCTGGGGCGGTCCTGGGGATCAGCGCCAACGCGGTCGCCATCCGCCTCCTTCGGGCCCGGAAGCGGTTCGCAGCGGAGCTTGACGCGATCGCGAAAGGTTCCGACGACGACCGGACACCGGCTCAGGCGAAGGGCATGGTGCCTGGTCGGTCAGCACGGGATCGTTCCTCATGAGTCACCCTCACGAGCCAGATCCGCTCGACGCGCTTCGAGCGGCCAACCCGGTCAACGACGACGACCTGCCCTCCGCGAGCCTCGCCCGCCTTCGCGCGAGGATGCAGGAGACGGTCATGAACGAACCACACGGAGCGCGCCCGGGTCGCCGGCGCCTCGGGCTCGCGGCCATCGCAGCGGGCGCCGCGATTGCGCTGGCCGTGGTCGTGGGGCAGCCCGCGGCCGAGCCGGCGAACCCGTCGCCATCCCCGGGGACGGGGTCTGCGTCGTGCGTCGAGAGCTACAGCCTCGCGACGCTCGCCAACCGATCCTTCGCCTTTGACGGCACCGTGACGGTCATCGACGGCGACTCGGTCACGTTCACGGTGAACGAGGCCTACCGCGGGGTGTCGGGCGACGCAGTCACCCTCCAGGCGCCGGGCATGACCGGCACGACGATCACGTCCGCCGGAGGTCCGGTGCTCGTCAGCGGCGAGCGCTACCTCGTCGCCGGGGATGCCACGTTCGCCTGGGCCTGCGGGTTCACGCAGCGGTGGGATGCGGCCGTCGCCGCCGAGTGGTCGGGCGCCCTCGGGAGCTGATCCCGACGCCATCGGCCCGCCAGCCGATCAGCACACACGAGATCCACGGGAGCTTCTGCCATGCGTCGTCTTGCCGTTTCGTTCGCGCTCGTCCTCAGCCTGCTGGTTCCGGCAACCGCGTCGGCGGTCAACGAGCACTGCACCATCGACATCAGCCCCACGGTCGGCTCGCCGACCGACGTCTACCAGATCGCCGTCCACAACGTGCCCGTCGATCCGGACGGGTTGTCGATCGAGCTGCGGACGGACATCCGCCGGCTTGGATCCCGCGAGGGTTCGATCATCTTCGCGTTCCTCGTTCCGGGGACGACGGAGGTGGTGATCGAGTACAACCGCTCCTGGCCCGGGGAAGACCCCCTTCCGCCGCTCGCGGAGGGCCGCTACCTGGTCACCGTCTCGACGCCGCACCTCCACGGTGCGTGCAGGGCCACCGGGTCCTTTGTCGTCGAAGCCTGACCCTGTGCCGGACGGGACGGCGACGCGCGGCCGCCGGCCCGTCCGGATGCTCGTCGTACCGGGCGTGTCGCGACGAGGTCGTCACCTGCCTGGCCCTCGGTCGGCATCACCCCGGGCTCGAACCGTGACCCCGTCCCGGCCGGCGAACCTGGCGGGGCCCATGTCTCGACCTCCGCCGCCACGCGCACGAGCGAGCGATGCGATTCAAGCAGGGATCGTCCCCGGTCCGCTGGAACACGAGGCGGCCAGGCCTCCCCGGCGACCGCCTGGATCTCGGCGCTGAGAAGCCCGAGTGCGGCGCTGAAGGCTCACCTCGCGCTCATCTCAGGCTCAGGAAGCCGCCCGATGCTCGCCGCGGGACGCCGCGCCCAAACCCTGGTTCGCGGCGCGATTGCCCGCAGCCCGGAGGAGAACGTGGCTCTCGTCACCCTGGCTGTGACGGCGCACCTGTTCGCGACCGTTGCCCTGGTCGGCTACTACGCCGTGCTCGCGATCGTCATCGTACCTGCGCTTGTGGCCTTGCCGGCCCCGTCAGGGAGGATCGAGGTCCTCGCCCGGATCGAGCGGCGGGCCATGCCCGTGCTCCTCGCCTCCCTGGTCGCGTTGCTCGCGACGGGCGTCTACCTGATGACGGCCGATCCGCAGTACGCGGGACCCGGCATCGTGCGCGACTCGTGGGCTTCGCTGCTCCTGGTCAAGCACGTCGTCATCGTGATCATGCTCTTCGTCGGCTCCTACCTCGACGGGCTGATCGTTCGGGCCGCCGGGCGGGCCGACGGCGCCGGCCTGTCGCGTATCACGTGGGCGTCGAGGGGCATGGCCGTGCTGGGCGCCGCCGTCCTGGTGATCACGGCCGCCGCGCAGACGGGCTGACGTCACGGCACGCATCCAGCCAGCCGGATGTCGCCGCGGGGGGGTTCGACGACATCCGGCTGTTGAGCGGGCGGCGGTGACGCCAGGGAGCCATGCTCCCTCGGTCCGGTCCGACTGGACGTGCCCCGTCGCGAACGATCCGGTCCGAGGCGTCCCCGCCGCTCGCAGCCACGCAGCTCGTGGCGAAGCACAGGCTGCTGCCCGTTCCTGAGTGAGCGATGAGCACAGGCTAAGAAGACCCGTCGTCAGTGGTCGTGGTCGTGCACGGGCCATGCGATCGCCGGCGTCGGCACGGCCCGGAGATGAGCGCTGCCTGAGAGGGCCGATGGGTAGCGCCGCGCCTCAGATCGCGGGCGCGCCGGGGTCGACGCGGAGGGCCAGGAGCCCACCGAGCACGGTGAGCAGCGCGGCGCCACCGAACACCGGCCCGGCGGCGAGCGTGCCGACGGCCGCCGCACCGAACAGCGCGAGCGCGATCGACCGGGTGTTGCGCACGAACATCAGCAGCACGGCGAGGACGAGCGACACCATCGCCGCGAGGATCCCGATCACGACCGCGAGATTCGTGGTGCCCGGGCCGGCGAGCCCGAACAGCGCGCCGGTGCCGAGCAGCCCCTGACCGACGATCGCGCCGAAGAACTCCATGCCCGCGCCCATGACGGCGAGCAGGAACGCTGCGAGTCGGAGGCCCATTGGAAATCCCCTCTGCTGCCGGAGCGCTGGACGTCGCGGTGGCGGACACGCGTTCGACGATGTGACCTGTGGCCCCCGAACCGGGGGGCATTCGGCCCCCTGCGATGGTACTGTGGCGGCGCGGCCGTGGGGAGCGCCTCATCAGACGCCTCCGGCGAGCGGCATGGACCTGTGGGAGGAGAGGGAGCATGAGCTTCACCGAGCGGGAGCTGTGGGCGATCATCCACGGCCTGGGCCTCGGCACGCTGTTCCTCCTCGCGTTTGCGGGAGGCCTCGCGGGCCTGTACAGCCTCAAGGAGCGGCTGCTGACGCCGGACGGGGTCGCCGAGCGCACGCTGCGCCTGAAGGTGGGCAGCATGGGCATGGCCATCGTCGCGTGGCTGACCGTGATCAGCGGCACGTTCATCGTCTACCCCTGGTACCGCGCGGCGCCGGGGGATGTCATCGACCGGGCGGTCCAGAGCGAGGAGCTTGCCGCGTACCCGCGGTACTGGCTGCTCGCCGGTGAGGGCACCGCGGAATGGCACCGCTTCGGGATGGAGTGGAAGGAGCACGTCGCGTGGATCGCGCCGCTCCTCGCCACGGCCGTCGCGTTCGCGGTCCTGTACTACGGCGCCACGCTCGTGCGCCGCGGGGACGTGCGCCGCGGCGCCATCGTCTTCTTCACGCTGGCCTTCGTGGCTGCGGGCGTCGCCGGCATGTTCGGCGCCTTCATCACGAAGGTCGCCCCGATCTACTAGGAGCCGGTGATGCAAGACGTCCAGACCAAGCCCAACGGGCCCGTCGCCGCGGCGTTCATCGCCGCCGGTGTCGGGTCGCTCGTCCTCGGGATCACGGTCGTGCTCAACGAGGTCAACGACGGGATCAGCGGCTTCCTCGCCTTCGACGCCAACTTCGGGATCGGTTCCGGCGTCGGCCCCCTCTCGGGCAAGGCCATCCTGGCCACGCTGGCCTTCGTCATCTCGTGGGTCGTGCTCCACGTCGCCCTGCGCGGCAAGGAGGTTGCCTTCGGGAAGGCGATGACGATCTCGCTGGTGCTCGTCGGGCTCGGTTTCGCGCTGACGTTCCCGCCCATCTTCGAGGCCATCGTCCACCTGTTCCCCGCCGCCGAGTAGACGCGCTGCCTGGCCCAGCGGCCGCCGGTCACCATCACGGGCTGCGCAGGACTCGCTCCAGCAGCGACCGCTCAATGGCCGGGCGCGATGACCTCAACGCGTCGAGGTCGGCCGCGCTGACCGCCGCCCAGCGGGCGACCTGTCGCTCGCTGCGGACGGACGCGTCGTGATGGCGGAGTTCGGCGTGGGATCCGTCCCCCGACGGCGGTCGCACCGGGGCCCACGGCTCCCGCGACGGCCTCAGGCGGACGGCAGCTCGACGTGGAACGTGGCGCCCGTGCCCGGACCCTCGC
>MGOE01000091.1:40221-40945 GCA_001797035.1 Chloroflexi bacterium RBG_16_72_14 | reverse complement strand
GGACGATCGCGAGCCCGATGCCGGAGCCGCCGGCCACGCGACTCCGGGCGGCGTCCACCCGGTAGAACCGCTCGAACACCGCCTCGAGCTGGTCCGCGGCGAGCCCCGGGCCCTCGTCCGTCACCGAGACCTTGACGTTTCCTGACGTCGGGATCGTGACCACCCGGATCGAGGACCCGTCGGGCGCGTGGCGCAGCGCGTTCGAGAGGTAGTTGGACAGGACCTGGGCGAGGCGATCCCGGTCCGCGAGGGCCACGGCCGGACCGGCGGGCAGGTCGAGCACGATGCCCCGGGCCTCGGCCTGCGGCCGGAAGCGCTGCCCGACCTCGCGCGCCACTTCGGCGGCGTCCACCGGCTCGACCCGTAGCGGGAGCTGGTGCGCCTCGGCCCGCCAGAGCTCGGACAGGTCGCTGACCATCCGCGTCAGCCGGGCGGTCTCGGCACGCAGGAGGTGCCACGTCTGGGCCGACGGGGTCACCACCCCGTCCTCGAGGCCCTCGAGGTAGCCGTCGAGGGTGGCCAGCGGGGTGCGCAGCTCGTGGGCCACGTCGCCGACGAGCTGGAGACGCCGCCGCTCGGTCGCCTCGAGCGAGGCCGCCATGTCGTTGAAGGACGTCGCGAGCTCGCCGAGCTCGCCCGGCTCATCGGAACCGACCCGCTCCGCGTAGCGCCCGCCGGCGACGCGGCGCGCCGCGGTGGCGAGCGCGGTGATCGGGCGGGCGAG
>MGOE01000091.1:39260-40209 GCA_001797035.1 Chloroflexi bacterium RBG_16_72_14 | reverse complement strand
GCGAGGCTGACCACCGTCGCCGTCACGACGGCGATGATGGTGGCGGCCAGGATCGCCTGGCGCATCGCGTCCGTGAACGCGGTGAGCGTCGCCTCGGCCATCACGTCGCCCATCGGATCACCCGGAAGGTGCCCCATCGCCTCGGCGAAGTAGCGCGGGCCGACGAGCAGGACCGCGACCGCGACCGTGCCGAGCGCGGCAACGACCACGACCAGAAATGCGGCGAGCAGGCGCGCGCGGAGCGAGCGCACCAGCATCATCCCTCTTCGCGCAGCCGGTAGCCGACGCCGCGCACGGTCTCCACGAACCGCGGGCTCGCCGGATCGTCGCCCAGCTTGCGCCGGAGGTTGGCGATGTGGACGTCGACGAGGTGGTCGTCACCGGCGAGCGAGGAGCCCCAGACCTCGTCGAGCAGCACCTGACGGGAGATGACGACGCCGGGGCTGCGCGCCAGCACCGCGAGCAGGTTGAACTCCAGGGCCGTCAGCTCCACGGGCCGGTCATCGATGCGGACGAGGCGACGTGGCTCGTCGACCTCGAGCCCGGCCGGCGGCGCGCCGGCGGGCGATGCCTGGTCGCCGGTCCGGGGCCGGCGGAGCAGGGCCTTGATCCGGGCGACCAGCTCGCGTGGCGAGAACGGCTTGACCAGGTAGTCGTCCGCCCCCACGGTGAGGCCCACGATCCTGTCGATCTCCTCGCTCCGGGCGGTGAGCATCAGCACGTACGCATCGGAGAACGTGCGGAGCCGCCTGCAGACCTCGATCCCGTCGAGCCCGGGGAGCATGACGTCGAGCACGACGACGTCGGGCGCGAGCGCGCGGGCGGCATCGAGCGCCGTTACGCCGTCGCCCGCGCTCGACACGGTCCAGCCCTCGCGTTCGAGATAGCCGGTCACGAGCTCGACGATCGGGGGTTCGTCATCGACGACGAGGATGCGGGTCACTGGCTG
>MGOE01000091.1:35485-39229 GCA_001797035.1 Chloroflexi bacterium RBG_16_72_14 | reverse complement strand
CGGCGGATGTGCTCAGCGTCCGCGCATGGATGCGTCCCGGCGCGGACGAGGCCCAACCCTACATCACGCGACCCCACTCGCCGGCCAGGGTCCTGCCTGGGTACCGCCGGTGCGGCAGGGTATCCCGGTCCCGGCCCCCCGGGGGACGGTGTCAGCGGGTGTCAGGAAACCGACAGCCGCCGAACGCTGGTCCTTGCGTACCGTTCCTGCCAGTGGGTCCGTGCGCGCAGCATCGTTCCCCCGGCGGTGTCGCAGGCGCACGGGCCCACTCCACGCCCCGCCGGCCCGCGCGGCCGAGGTCGGGCCGGCGCCGCGGTCGCTGCCCAGCATGCGGGCCAGCGCATGGGCGTCGACGAGCCACGGGTCGGTGACGGCGCGCGGGGGGGATCGGCCTCGAAGCCTGTCATCGAGCCCGAATGTCGCCGCTCACGTGACGCCGATCGGGCCCTCCAGCCGGCGCCCGCGGACCCAGGCGGCGCGCACCATGTCCGGGTGCGGCCGGAACGCGAGCCGTGACATGACCTCGGCTGGGTCGTGAGAGTCCTCGCCTGGCACCGGCGCCACCAGGCGCGGGTCCACGGCGATCAGGTCCGCCTCCTTGCCGGCCTCGAGCGACCCGATCCGATCCTCCTGGCCCAGCGCCCGGGCTCCCTCGTATGTGCCCAGCCGCAGCCACTCGAGCGGCCCGAGCGCCTGGGTGGCCTCGTCGTGCTCGCAGACCCGCCGCGCGCTCTGGACGAACGCGCCGGCCCGCATCGTGGCGAAGATCGAGAGCTCCGGGCCCCCGGACACGTCCGAGCCGAGGCCCACGCGGATCCCCGCCTCGCGGTAGCGCGTGAGCGGCATCGCCCCCGAGGCGAGGAACAGGTTGGACGCCGGGCAGTGGGCGACGGCGGCACCGCTGTCCGCGAGCCTCGCCACCTCGCGGGCCGAGAGGTGGATGGCGTGGGCAAGGATCGTGCGCGGCACGAGGCCGCCGGCGCGGTCGTAGACGTCGAGGTAGTCGAGCGCCTCGGGGAACAGGTGGGCGACCTCAGCCAGCTCCGGGCGCGACTCGGACAGGTGCGTCTGCCAGTAGGCGCCGGCGGCGCGGGCCAGGGCGGCCGATTCGCGCAGCAGGTCGGCGCTGCACGAGACCGCGAAGCGGGGCGTGAACGCGTAGCGGAGGCGGCCGTCGTCGCGCCCGTGCCAGCGAGCGCACAGGTCCGCCGACTGGCGGAGGTTCGCCTCCAGCTGGCGCTCGGGCGGGACGCTGTCGTCGTAGACGTCGCGGTCCATCATCACCTTGCCGATGACGGCCCGGATCCCGTGCGCCTCGGCGGCGCGGAACGCCGCGTCGAGCGAGGCCTCGTAGACGGCCCCGTAGATCAGCGCGGTCGTCGTCCCCGCGGCCGCGAAGGCGCGGTATGCCTGCGGCGCGAGGCGCTCGGCCGTGGCCCGGTCGAAGGCGTGCTCGAGGGGGAACGTGTAGCGCTCGAGCCAGGTGAGGACGTCGAGGCCGGCGCCCACCCCGGCGTTCGGCAGCTGGGGGAGGTGGACGTGCAGGTCCACCATGCCCGGCATGAGGATCAGGGGGCGGAGGTCGATGACATCGTGTCGGGGATCCGCGCCCCGGTCATCCGGCCCGTCGTCGGAGCCATCGGACCAGGGGCCCACATGCGTGATCACCCCCCGCGCATCAACGACCAGCCGGCCATCCGCCTCGTACCTGGTGCCGCCGCTGGCCAGGGGGGTGAGGATTCGTGCCCGGAGGGCGAACGGCCCCCGATCGGGAAGCGCCGTTCTCATGCCCCCGAGACTAGTCCCCGCGGGTGGTCACCGGACAGTGCCGCTGGGCCCGCGGGCGGGGTGGCGCTGCGACCGATCGGCGCCTCGGGCGTTGAGGGCGGTGACCGGCGCCGTCCGCACAATCGGCGTCCACACCGGTGCCCGGTTTGCGGCGCACCCGGGCGACGCGTGACGATGGTGCCATGCAGCGCGACCCGCTCATCGCCGAGCTCGCCCGGATCGTCGGCGCGGATCATGTCCTCGTCGACCCTGCCCTGCGCGCCGGCTTCGAGACCGACTGGACCGGCCGCTACCACGGGACGGCGCTCGCCGTCGTCCGGCCAGCGGACACGGAGCAGGTCGCGGCGGTCCTCCGGGCGTGCCGGGCCGCCCGCACGGGCGTCGTCCCGCAGGGCGGCAACACGGGCCTCGTGGGCGGCGGGGTGCCACGCGACGGGACCGTCCTGCTGAGCCTGGCCCGCCTCGGGGACCTCGGACCCGTGGACACGCTTGCCGGCGAGGTCGTCGCCGGCGCCGGCGTCACGCTCGCGCGCCTGGCCGCGCACGCCCGCGCCACGGGCCTTGAACCGGCGGTGGACTTCGGGGCGCGCGACTCGGCGACGGTCGGCGGGATGATCGCCACCAACGCCGGCGGCATCCACGCGTTCTGCCACGGGCCGATGCGCGACCAGGTCACGGGCATCGAGGCGGTGACCGCGGACGGCTCGATCCTCCGCCGCCTCGACCGGCCCCGCAAGGACAACACCGGCTACTCGCTACCCGCCCTCCTCGCCGGGTCCGAGGGAACGCTGGCCGTGATCACGGCCGCCCGGCTGCGGCTGGTGCCGGTGCCGGCGCGGCTCGCCGTGGCGCTGCTGGCGCTGCCGGACGTGGCGACCGCGGTCCGCGTGGCGGGCGAGCTCCGGCGCGCCCTCCCCCACCTTCGGGCTGCGGAGCTCGTCCTCGCCGATGGCCTCGAGCTCGTCGTCCGCCACGCGGGCGCCGCCCGCCCGTTCGCCTCCTACCCCCCGGCCTGCCTCCTCGTGGAAGTCGCGGGCGACGCCGACCCGGTCCCGGCCCTCGCGGACGCGCTGGCGGCGACCGACGGGATCCTCGACGCCGTGCTGGCCGGCGACACCGCCGCCCGGGACCGCCTGTGGCAGCTGCGCGAGGGCCAGCCCGACGCGATCGGCCGCGAGGGCGTCCCCCACAAGCTGGATGTGTCGCTGCCCGCCGCCCGTCTCGCCGAGTTCGTGGCGCGCATCGGCGAGCGCGTCACGGCGGTCGCGCCGGGCGCCCGAACCATCGTGTTCGGCCACGTCCTGGACGGCAACCTCCACGTCAACGTCCTCGGCCCGGACCCGGCGGACGACACCGTGGACGACGCGGTCCTGCGGCTGGTCGTGGAGCTCGGCGGCTCGATCAGCGCCGAGCACGGCGTGGGCGTCGCCAAGGTCCGCTGGCTGGCGCTGGACCGGTCCGCGGCGGAGCTCGCCGCCATGCGGGTGATCAAGCACGCGCTGGACCCCGACGGGATCCTCAACCCGGGCGTGCTGCTCGACCCGGCGGACGGATGACAACGTCGGTCGCGGTCGTGGGGGCGGGGCCCGCGGGCGCGTTCTGCGCCTGGCGCCTGGCCGCCGCAGGGATGGACGTGACGGTCTACGACCCGAGCCACCCGCGCGAGAAGCCGTGCGGCGGCGGGGTCACCGCGCGGGTGTTCGAGCGCTGGCCGGAGCTCGAGCCGCTGCGCCAGCTCGCCCACCCGTCGCAGGTCGTGCGCATGCGCGGGCCGCGGACCCGCGAGGTCGGGTTCCCGATGCCGGCCCCGATCGAGGTCTTCTCGCGGGCCGTGCTGGACGGCGCGATCCTCGAGCGGGCCGTCCACGCCGGCGCGACCCCGCGCCCGGTGCGGGTCGGGGGTGTCGAGCGCGCGCCGGACGGCACGATCGCGCTGGACCTGGGCGATGCCGTCGT
>MGOE01000091.1:31926-35425 GCA_001797035.1 Chloroflexi bacterium RBG_16_72_14 | reverse complement strand
GTCGCTCGCCGGCAGCGCGCCGGGATCGCCGGCGAGCTACGTGACGGGCGGCTTCCACGTCACCGGCCTCGAGGAGCCCGACATCGTCATCGAGATGGTGGGCGACTGTTCCGGCTACATGTGGGTGTTCCCACGGCCCGGCCACGCCTCGGTCGGCATCGCCATGCCCGTGGGACACGGCAACGGCCGGGAGCTCCGGGCCCACGTCCTGGACTTCCTCGCCCGCCGCTACCCGGGCTCGCTCGACCTGCCGCGCGAGCCGTACGGCGCCTCGATCCCGGTCGGCGACGGACCGGTCGCCGGGCCCGGCTTCGCGCTCGTCGGCGACGCGGCCAACGCCAACGACGCGATCACCGGCGAGGGCATCCACCACGCGATCGACGGTGGCGGGATCCTGGCGGACACGCTGGCGGAGGTCGGGCCGCGCGACGCCCCGGCAGTGTTCGAACGTCGCTGGGCGGACGGCCCGGGCGGTGACCTCGCCGCGTGCCGGCGTCTTGCCCGGACGCTCTACCGGCCGGTGGTCGTGGACGCGAGCCTCGTCGTCGCGCGGCGGAGCACGCGGATCCGGCTGGCCATGGCGAGCACGGCCGTCGAGGCTCGCCCGTACCGCGGGCTGCCGGGGCGGTTGTGGCGCGAGGTCGTGCTGGGCCGCGCCTGACGCGGGTCGGGTCTGGCGCCTGCTCCCCGGCCGAGGCCGGGTGCTCCCCGGTCGTCGCCGGCCCGCCCCTACTCGCCGGTCGCGACCGGCAGGCCTGCGGCGACCCACTCGTTCATGCCGCCGGTCATGCTGGTCACGGCCACAAAGCCGGCCTTGAGGAGGATGTCGCGGCCCTGCGCGGACCGGTTGCCGGACCGGCACACGACGACGATGTCCCGGTCGGTCGGCACCTCCCCGGCGCGCGACGCGAGCGACCCCAGCGAGATCAGCGTCGCGTCCGGGATATGGCCGGTCACCCACTCGTCGAGCTCGCGGACGTCGAGGATGAACGCGCCGGCATCGCGCATCTGGGCGGCCCTGGCGACGTCCACCTCCATCGGCAGCGTCGAGGCGGGCACGGTCGGGCCGACCGACACGCGGAGGGTCGGCGTGGGCGAGGCCGCGGTCGAGCCGCAGGCGGCGACCACCAGCGCGAGCACCGCGGCGGCGAGCAAGGCGAGGCGGGAGGATCGGTCGGTCATCGGAGGCTCCGTTCGGATGGCGCCGATGATCGCCCATGTCCCGGCACGTGCCCCGGGCCGTGCGGCCCGATGCGGCGCGCCGGAGCGCCTACCCGGTGCGGCTGATCGGCCCCCGGGCGTGATAGCGGTCCATCAGGGTCGTCACCGCGTCGCGTGCCGCCCGCCACTCCTCCTGGTCGCCGAACACGTCCGGGTCGCGGCCCCAGCGCTGGATCTGGGTCATGGCGGTCACGATCGCGTTGTGCTGCGCCAGGCGGTTCCGGCCGGCGTCCACCACGCCGGTGACCAGGTAGCGCCGGACGAGGTCGAACGGGGCGCTCCAGCGGCCGATCCGGATCCGGTCGTGGACGCGCAGCGTCTCGAGCCACGTGTCATCGCCCACCGGGAAGCGCTCGTGCTCCTCCGCGTGGGCCGCGATATCGACCCGGAAGCCCCGGTGTGCCATCGACGGCAGGCGACCGTCCCCGTCGGTCGTGCGGTAGCAGACCGGGCAGTCGGCGAGCTTTGCGAAGGCCGGTGGCGCGTCACCGAACCGGAGGCCGCAGCGACGGCACATGGTGGCCGCGACGCGCGTGGCGACGGTGCCGCACTGGAGGCAGACGAGATCGGCGGTCGGAACCGGCATGGGTTCTCCGGGAAACGAGGGGCGACGGACGGCAGTCCCGCGATGGTCGGTCACCCGGCGGCCCGACGCGAGCGGCGATTCGGTCCGGTCCGCCATCCCCCGAATGGGGTAATCGCGGCGACCGGCCGGGGCGCCCTACACCGCCGCGTCGATGATCGCGCGCGCCTCGTCGAGGACGCGGGCCAGGTGGGCCTCGCCCCGGAACGACTCCGCGTACAGCTTGGTGACGTTCTCGGTGCCGGACGGCCGCGCGGCGAACCACGCCTGCTCGGTGACCACCTTGAGCCCCCCGATCGGCGCGTCGTTGCCGGGCGCGCGGGTGAGCTTGGCGGTGATCGGGTCGCCCGCGAGTGTCGTCGCGGCCACCGCCCCGGGCGACAGCCGCCCCAGCGCCGCCTTGAGCGCCGGCGTCGCCGGGGCATCGATCCGCCGGTAGGCGGGCGCCCCGAACCGCTCGGTCAGCGTGGCATAGGTCTCGGCCGGGTTGCGCCCGGTCCTCGCGGTCAGCTCCGCGGCCAGCAGGCAGGCGATGATCCCGTCCTTGTCCGTCGTCCACACCGTCCCGTCCCGGCGCAGGAACGACGCCCCGGCGCTCTCCTCCCCGCCAAAGCCGATGGACCCGTCCACCAGCCCGTCCACGAACCACTTGAACCCGACCGGCACCTCCACCAGCCGACGGCCGAGGTCCGCGACCACCCGGTCGATGACCGACGACGACACCAGCGTCTTGCCGACGGCCACATCCGGCGCCCACCCACGCCCGCCACCGAACAGGTACGCGATCGCGGCCGCCAGCACGTGGTTGGGGTTCATCAGGCCCGTGCCCGGGACCACGATCCCGTGCCGGTCGGCGTCCGCGTCGTTGCCCAGCGCGAGGTCGAACCGGTCGCGGAGCCCCACCAGCCCCGCCATCGCGAACGGCGACGAGGGGTCCATCCGGATCCGCCCGTCCCAGTCGAGGGTCATGAACCCGAACGTCGGATCCACGGACGGGTTGGTCACCGTGAGGTCCAGGCCGTACCGTTCGCCGATCGCCCCCCAGTAATCGACCGCCGCGCCGCCCAGCGGATCCACGCCGAGGCGCAGGCCGGACGCGGCGATCGCCGCCAGGTCGACGACCTGCTCGAGGTCCGCCACGTACGCGCCGAGGTAGTCGTGGCGCGTGACCGCCGACCGGGCGCGCTCGGGCGACACCCGCCTGACGCCGTCGAGACCTGCGGTGCCCGACCCCTCGAGGATCCGGTTCGCCTCGTCCTGGATCCAGCGCGTGACGTCCGTGTCGGCCGGGCCGCCGTTGGGCGGGTTGTACTTGAAGCCGCCGTCCTCGGGCGGGTTGTGCGACGGCGTGACGACGATGCCGTCGGCGAGTGCGGCGGAGCGACCGCGGTTCGCGTCCAGGATCGCGTGCGAGATCGCGGGCGTGGGGGTGTAGCCATCCGCAGCGTCGATCTGGACGTCCACGCCGTGGGCCACCAGCACGGTCAGCGCGGTCCCCCACGCGGGCTCGGACAGGGCGTGCGTGTCGCGGCCGATGAACAGCGGGCCCGTGTACCCCTTCGACGCCCGGTAGCGGCAGATGGCTTCGGTCGTGGCCAGGATGTGCGCCTCGTTGAAGGCGCCCCGGAACGCCGAGCCGCGGTGGCCGGAGGTGCCGAACGCGACCCGCTGCGCCGGGTCGGACGGGTCCGGGCG
>MGOE01000091.1:31789-31898 GCA_001797035.1 Chloroflexi bacterium RBG_16_72_14 | reverse complement strand
AGGGCGGCCACGTCCACCAGCTCGGACGGCAGGGCGGGCTGGCCGGCTCGCGGGTGCTGGCTCATCGTCGGCCTCACGCTGGGCGACCGCATGACCGGTCGCGTGCCGC
>MGOE01000091.1:28791-31777 GCA_001797035.1 Chloroflexi bacterium RBG_16_72_14 | reverse complement strand
GCTGCGACGCGCGGGGTCGCGGACGGCCGAGTCACGGGCACGTCGAGGCTGCCGGTTCGCCGCCATGGCACCGCCGACCGCCCAGCGGCGCAACGGGCGCACGGCGTCCGGTTCGAGCCGCTCAGCGACGCATCTGTGCCGTGCAGGGCCGGCGGATGCACCGATCCGACCGCCCAGCGAACGAGATCGAACACGGTGCGCCGGTTCAACCGCTGGCCGGCTGGCCACGGGCGCCACCCGTCGCGAATCGGGCCGTTGCACAAGACCACCCTCGGCCCGTACGATGCCGTCAGCCCGAGCCAGCACCTCGTACGGGGCTCGTCCGAGTCCGCTCCGGCGGCCGGATGCATGAGCCCGCGATGACCTCAGGCCGGGTTGGAGGAACACGCATGGCGACCGTGACGTTCGATCACGTCTTCAAGCGGTACGGGGAAGTCACCGCCGTGTCGGATCTCAACCTCGAGATCGGCGACGGCGAGTTCATGGTCCTGGTCGGCCCATCGGGGTGCGGCAAGACGACGAGCCTGCGGATGATCGCGGGGCTCGAGGAGATCAGCGACGGAACGCTCCGCATCGGCGACAAGGTCGTCAACGACGTGGCGCCCAAGGATCGCGACATCGCGATGGTGTTCCAGAGCTACGCGCTCTACCCGCACATGTCGGTCCGCGACAACCTCGCCTTCGGGCTCAAGCTGCGCAAGGTGGCCAAGACCGAGATCGAGAAGCGGATCAACGACGCGGCCGGCATCCTCCAGCTCGAGAAGCTGCTGGACCGCAAGCCCAAAGAGCTCTCCGGCGGCCAGCGGCAGCGCGTCGCGCTGGGCCGGGCCATCGTCCGGGAGCCCGCCGTGTTCCTCATGGACGAGCCGCTGTCCAACCTCGACGCCAAGCTGCGCGTCCAGACGCGCGCCGAGATCGCGCGGCTCCACCAGCGCCTGGGGACCACGATGGTCTACGTCACCCACGACCAGGTCGAGGCGATGACGATGGGCCAGCGGATCGCGGTCATGAGTGACGGCCTGCTCCAGCAGGTCGGCACGCCCCAGTCGCTGTACGACCACCCGGTCAACCGGTTCGTGGCCGGCTTCATCGGCAGCCCGTCGATGAACTTCATCGAGGTCTCGATCCCGGGCTCGGGCGTCGAGACGCTGACCGAGGGCGGGTTCACGTTCCCGCTGCCGTCCAACTATCGCGACGCGCTGGGCCGGGTCTCCGGTCGCCGGGTGGTCGTCGGGTTCCGGCCCGAGCACCTCGAGCTCGGTGACTTCGCGGGCACGACCGCCTCGATCCGCGGCACGGCCGACGTCGTCGAGTACCTCGGCAACGAGGAGCTGCTCCACGTCACCTCCGAGGGTCGCGAGGTGGTGGCCATCGTCGACTCGGCGCACCGGGTCCGGCCCGGCGACGTCGTCGAGCTCAAGCTCCCGGCCGAGAAGGTCTACATGTTCGACCCCGAGTCCGGCGCCTCGCTGGTCCGGACCAGGGGGGTCGAGGCGGCCTGACCGCGCGACCATCGCAGCCCAACGCAGCCCAACGGCCGGCCCGCCCTCGCGGCGGGTCGGCCGATTGCCTGCCGGGAGACCCCATGACCGACGACGAATCCCGCCGCCTCGCGGCCGTCCCGTTCGGCGACGACCCGCTCGAGGAGCATGTCGTCGAGTCGCGGGTCGTCCACCGGGGGCGCTACCTCGAGGTCCGCGTGGACACGATCGAGCGGGCCGACGGCACGCGCGGGACACGGGACGTCGTGGGTCACCCGGGCGCCGTGGCCGTCCTCGCGCTCGACGACGACGGCCGGCTGCTCCTCGTCCGCCAGTGGCGGATCCCCGCCGGCCAGGCGATGCTCGAGATCCCGGCCGGCACCCTGGACGTCCACGGCGGCGTCACCGAGGACCCCGGTGGCGCCGCACGCCGCGAGCTGGAGGAGGAGACCGGCCACCGCGCCGCCACGTGGCGCAGGCTGGCCGAGTTCTGGACCGCGCCCGGCTTCGCGTCGGAGCTGATGCACCTGTACCTGGCCACCGGCATCGCGGGCGCGGACGCGGACGGCCGCCTGGCCCCGGACGAGGACGAGCGCCTGGAGCTGCGGCACGTGACGGTCGACGAGGCGATCGAGCTCGTGGAGCGCGGCGAGATCTGCGACGCGAAGTCGATCCTGGGCGTCCTGTGGCTGGACCGGCTCCGCCGGGCCGGCGACCTGTAGCCGCCGCACCGGACACGGTCGCGTCGGGAACCGCCGCACTGCTCGCCAGGCGAGCGAAGACCGGCCCCGAGGCGACGGGAACTACCCCGTGATCGGCGGCGGCTGCGGGTCGCGGTTCTCGGGCACGGGCATCCGGGCCAGCGCGCCGCGGTACAGCGCCGCATCCGGCGCCAGGGCCACCGCCAGGCGCAGGTGCGTCCACGCCTCGCGCTCGCGCCCGAGTTGCTTGAGCGCCTGCCCCAGCGCGTAGTGGCCGTAGTGCGAGGAGGGGTCCACCTCGAGCAGCGCCTCGAACGCCTCCCGGGCCCGCTCGTGCTGGCGGGAGTTGTAGAGCGCCCGGCCGAGCGCCTCGAGGATCGACCCCTTGCCCGGCTCGAGCCGGGCCGCACGCTCCAGGACGATCACGGCCTGCGCATGGTGGCGCCGCCTGGCGAGGGCGAGGCCACGCTGCAGCAGCTCGTAGGCGGACTCGTGATCGTCGGCGCCGGTGGCGTCGGGGAGCTGGTCGGTCACGGCTCGATGCTCGCACGAACGTCCAGATCGCGCCGGTACGATGGCCGGAGACGCCGGCGCGCCCGGGGACCGGGCGTGCGCCTCCGCCCAGCCCGCGAGCCCACGTGATCATCCTCCGCCTGTCCGTCGCCCTGTTCCTCGTCCAGGCCGGGTTCCACGCCTACACGGCCTCGATGCCGCTCGCGCTGACACGGGTCGGGGTGGCGGACGCGTCCATCGGCCTCGTCATGGGGTCCGCGGCCCTGGTCCAGATCCCGGCGGCCATCGCCG
>MGOE01000091.1:26141-28746 GCA_001797035.1 Chloroflexi bacterium RBG_16_72_14 | reverse complement strand
ACCGCCGGCGGGCTCGCCTACCTGGCCGCGACCGGCGTCCTGCTGTTGCCCGGCGTGGACGTCGCGGGCAGCCTCGTCCCGTTCGTGGTGGTCCGCGTGCTCCAGGGCGTCGGGATCGGGCTCGCCCTGCCGGCGGCGCTGTCGCTCGTCCCCCGGATGGTCGCCCCGGCCCGCCTCAGCTCCAGCCTCGCCTACGTCGGGGCGGCACAGAACCTGACCCTGGTCGTCCTGCCGCCGCTGTCGATCGCGATCCTCGATACCGCTGCGCTCGATGGCGTGGCCGCCTCGGTCGTCGCGGTCGTGCTCGCCGGCCTGGTCCTCGGACAGCGGCTGCCCGTCCGGGCGGTCGCGGCTGACGCGGTGGCGGCCCGGGCCGCCAGGCGGCGGTTCGGGATCACGTTCCGCCGCGAGTGGGCCGCGCCGCTCCTGGTGCTCGTCACGTACGTGGCCCACTGGGGCGCCGTGACCGCGTACCTCCCCGTCCGGGCCGAGGCCGCCGGCGCCGACATCGGCCTCTACTTCGCGGCCGACGGGCTCGCGATCTTCCTCATGCGCCTGCCGTCCGGGTGGCTCGTGGACCGGTTCACGGCCCGGATCCTGATCCTCGTCGGGGCGGGTGCCACCGCGCTGGCGGTCGGCATGCTGCTGCTGCCGCTGACCACGCCGCTGCTCGTGGTCTCGGGGCTGATCGGCGGCGGCGCCGGGGCGCTGGTCCTGACCCCGGTCACGGTCGAGCTGTCGCGCCGCTCCACCGACGCCGACCGCGGGTCGGCGTTCGCGATGCTGTCGGGTGGCATCGCGGTGGCGATCACCCTCGGCAGCATCGGCGGTGCGCCGATCGTGGCGCTGCTCGGCCTGTCCGCGGCGCTCGCGGCGGGCATCGTGCTGATCGGGGTCTCGATGGCGGTGACGCTCTCGGACCCGCTGCTGGCGCGCCCCAGCCGGGGCCGGGGCACGGGGACCCCGGGCACCGCGGCGCCGGCCGCCTGACGGACGGCCGCTCGGGCGAGCGCTACGCGCCCTCGCGCCAGGCGGACAGGTCCACCGGCCGCAGGCGCGGGCTCGCGGTGCGCCCGGGGATGCGCCCTCGCTTCGCGATCGGGCTGCCGTCGATCTCCTTGATGTCGCCCGTGAAGTCGATCGGCGTGGCACCCGAGATGTAGGAGCCCACGGCGAACGAATCCACCGGCGCCTCCTGCTCCTTGAAGTAGCGGATCCGGTCCGGGTTGAGGCCGCCCGAGACCACGATCGTCACGTGGCCGAAGCCCGCCTGGTCGAGCCGGGCCCGGATCTCGGTCACGAGGTCCGCGGTCACCCGGCCGCGCTCGGAGGGCGTGTCGAGGCGGATGCCGTACAGCTTGTCGCCCAGCGCGTGGGCGACGCGGAGCGCCTCCTCGGCCTCGTCCTTGAACGTGTCCACGAGCACGATCCGGGGCACGTCCGGCGGCATGTCGCGGTCGAACGCCTGGGCCGCCCGCACCGTGTCGCCGAAGATCAGGACCAGCGAATGGGGCATGGTGCCGGTCGGGTTCAGGCCGGCGAGCCTGGCGCCCGCGGGGGTGGACGCGCCGACGCAGCCGCCCACGATGGCCGCGTAGTCGAGCACGTCGGTGATGTCCGGGTGCACGTGCCGCGCGCCGAAGCTGATCACTGGCTGGGGCGCCGCCGCCTCCACGCACTGGCGGGCGGCCGTGGCCCAGCCGGTGGACTGCGAGAGCATGCCCAGCATCGCGGTCTCGTACAGCGCGAAGGCCCGGTAGCGGGCCTCGATCCGGAGCACGATCTCCTTGGGCGTGACGACGTCGCCGTCGTCGAGCGCTTCCAACTTCGCGCCCGGCTCGTTGGCCAGCACATGGCCGATGAGGTTCTGCGCCTCGCCCATGCCGCACAGCACGGCGTCCTCGCGGCAGAAGACCTCCATCACCACGACGGGGTCGAGGCTTTCCTGGTCGAGGATCGAGTTGGCCCGGGCGAAGTAGACGTCGGCGGTGGCGCCCGACAGGATCTCGTGCGACGGGCGGGTGCGCTGCAGGCCCATCAGGCGCGCACCGGACCCGGGGCGAGGGACGGGGTCACGACGGTTCCGCTCCTTGTTCCTCGTTCGGCGGGCTGCCCGGTGCGCTGCCAGGATCGTTGCCGGGACCGGTCCCAGGTCCGGTGCCGAGCCCGGCGTCGAGTTCGGGGCCGAGGGCTGCGCTGGGCGGGAGTGTAGCGTACAGATCGGGCCCGGCCGGGACCACGGAGCGGCGTCGCCGCCGCCGGGCGACGAGCAGCAGGAGCACGACCACCACCAGCACGACGCCGGCGATGGACCCGATCAGCATCGCCTTCCGGCGGCCGCGTTCGGGTGCCGCGTCGAGCGCGGACGACACGGCCGCGGCGCGCTCGGCGGCCATCGCGGCGTCGCCGGCCTCCCATGCGTCCCTCGCGGCCGCGACGTCGCCGTCGGGGTCCGTCCCGTCCAGGCCCAGCGTCACCAGCCAGTCCCGGGGCGCCGCGGCCGCGTCGCCGGCCGCGCCCACCGCATCGAGCGCTGCGAGCGTCTCGTCCGCCAGCGCCGCCGCCTCGGCCAGCGCGGCCACGTCGGCGGCCGCCTCGTACGCGG
>MGOE01000091.1:22201-26105 GCA_001797035.1 Chloroflexi bacterium RBG_16_72_14 | reverse complement strand
GCCTGCACCGCGGTCTCGTCGCGCGCGTCGAGGACCCGCGACGCGGCCGTGATCGCGGCCCCGGCGTCGTCGAACCTCCAGCGGTCGAGCGAGAGCCTCACGGCGGCCGGAGCGGCCCAGCCGTCGCCGTCGTCGAGCAGGTCGTGGTACGCGTCGCGGGCCCGGTCGCGGGCTTCGAGGCCGGCCGCCTGCGCCTCGGTGAGGACCCAGGTCGCGAGCAGGTCGTCGATGTCCTCCGCGCCGCCCAGCTCCTCGGCCAGGTCCAGCAGCCGGCGCCAGTCGTTGGACAGCCCGGACGGCTCGGCGGGTCCCGCCCCCACGTAGGCGGTGGTGCCGTCGTCCGCGGCCGCGAACGCCGCCCGCATCCCATCGTCGCCGACGGCGCGGACGATGCGCCGGACCACCAGCCACGATGCGTCGTAGCCGTACTGCTCGCGCGTGCCGGTCTGCTCGTCGCGGATCGCGGCCGGCGGCGCCCAGTCGTTGAGCGGGAAGGCGACCTCCGAGCTGCGCGACACCTCGCCCGGACCGTCGGCCGGCTCGCCCAGCGCGTCGAGGACGCGCGTCGCGTATTCGTCGGCGAGGCCCTCGGAGATCCACCGGTCCGTGAACAGCGCGCGGTTGAACCAGGCGTGGGACGCCTCGTGGATGATCGTGAGGTCGGCGAGGTCCTCGCTGACCGTGATCTCGTCCTTCGCCGGGTCGTAGAAGCCCGCGTAGCCTTCCAGCAACGGCGTGTGCACCTCGACCACGGTCAGCGGCCCGTCCACCGGCCACGGCAGCCCGATGAGCTCCACGAGCTCCGGCACGCCGCGCTCGAGGACGTCGCCCACCCGCTGCCGCCAGCGGCTGTCCTCGGGCCAGCCGCGGACCACGATCGTCTCGCCGCCGGTGATGTCCAGCACCTCGCGCGTCAGGTCGAAGTCGTTGCGGGCGTTGACCCACGCGTACCACGACAGGGCGTCCGACGCGGTCCCGGTGAGGACCGTCGCCCCGCCGGCGGTCGACCGGACGAGCTCGTCGCCCGACGCCGACACCTCGAACGGGCGCGGCACCTCGATCCGCACCGTGCCGCTGTCGCCGAACGCCCAGGCGAGGAACGTCGCGAACGCACGGCCCACGCGCACGTCGCTCCCGGAGCGGGGCTTGCCGCCGGGCAGCTCGAAGGTCAGCCGCAACGTCGCCTGCTCGCGGAAGAACAGGTTCTCGCGCAGCCCGACCGTGACGAGCTTGTAGTCCTCGCGCCGGGCCACGTCCACGGGCACGGCCACGCCACCCTGCATCGCCCGGAGCCGGGTCGCCTCCGGCTGCACGCCCAGGTTCACCGAGTCGTAGTAGTAGCGCGTGATGGCGCCGCCCTCGACGCTGTTGGGCTTCTCGTTCCGGACCCTGACGGTCACCACGACCCGGATGACCGCGTCGTCGGGGTCGACGACGTAGCGTGCCGCGGTCGTGATCGCGACGCCGTCCGCGGCCCGGGCGACGGGCGCGTCGAACGCAGCGAGGAAGGGTCCGACGGGGGCGGCCGCCGGCGGCAGGACGGCCGCGCCGACGGCCAGCAGGCCGGCCAGCAGCCCGGACAGCGGCAGCGCCGCGAGCCGGTGGTGCGCGGTCCCCGGGCGGCGCATCGTCAGGCCGGCGTGGGCCGGCGGAGGTCCGGCCGCCGGGACCGCCGGACGCCGCCGACGATCGCAGATGCGAGGACGATCACCGTCGCCAGCACGGCCACGCCGAACAGGGCGCGGCGACGGCCCTCCTGCCAGGCCTCGCTCCACGCGCTCAGCGCGCGGGCGGACGCGGCGTGCACCGCGTCGAGGTCGCCGGTCCCGAACGACGCCCGTGCCGTCGCGAGGTCCGCCTCGGGATCGGCGCCCAGCATCCCGATCCGCGTCAGGATGTCGGGATCGGCGTGCCGCGCGGCGATGGCGCCCTCGAGCGCGAGCATCGCATCGAGCTCGGCCTGGGCCTCGCGGGACGCCTCCGACAGCTCGCCGGCCTCGAACAGGCGACGCATCGCGGCCGGCATCGCCAGGCCGTGGCGGTCGGCTCGGGTCTCGACTGCCTCGCGCTGCGCGAGCACGGTCCGGGCGTCGGCCATCAGCTGCTCGGCGGCCTCGAACCGCCAGGCCCGCAGGGCGTCGCGGATCGCGACGGGCAACGCCCAGCCCTCCGCCAGCGCCAGCGTCCGCTGGTACGAGATGCGGGCCGCGGTGCGCAGGTCGAGCTGCGAGAGCTCGTCGGCGCGGACGACCCACGTGCGCCACAGGTCCGTGAACCGCTCGTCCGAGTGCTCCTCGAGCAGGTCCAGGAGACTGCGCCAGTCCGGCGCGGCGGCCAGGATCTCCGGCGCCGGGGTCGCGCCGGCCGCCGTACCGCCGGCCGCTTCGCCGCCGCCGTCCGCCGGCGGCTGGTACGCCCCCACGCGCCCGGCGGCGTCGGCCCAGACCGTGCGCAGGGCGTCGTCGCCGGCCCGCTCCGCGATCAGGCCCGCCAGCTCGTACGAGGCGGCGTAGCCATACGCCTCGGAGGCCGCGTCGTCGTCCTCCGCCCGCTGCGGCCAGGCGTTGAGCGGGAGCCGCGAGGCGGCGACCTCGTCCGTGAGCGCCGGCGGCCCGGGCTTCAGGTCGAGGGCGACGGCGGCTCGGGCCGCGTACAGCGACGCGAACCCCTCGTTCGCCCACCGGTCGGCGAGCAGCGTGCCGTTGAACCAGCCGTGGGCCGCCTCGTGGAGGACGATCCGGTGGTCGGCCCAGTAGGCGACCTCGATCCGGCTCTCCGACGGTTCGTACAGGCCGGCGAAGCCGCCGGTGGACCGGGTCACGGCCTCCTGGACGACCATCGGGTCGGCGTGCGGCCATGCCAGGCCGATGTCCGTGGCGAGCACCGGCAGCGCCTGCGCGACCAACCCGCCGACGCGTCCCGCCCAGGCCGGGTCGTCCTCCCAGGCGCGCAACGTGAGCAGGATCTCCTGGTCGCCGGCGCGGACGGTCAGCGACGTATCCGCGTACACGGCCTCGCGCTCGCCGACCACGTACGCCAACCAGGTCGTGGGCGAGGCGATCGCGTCCGTCTCGAGCAGCGTGCCGCCGTCGGGCGCGGGCGCCTGGCGGTCGAAGGTGCCGGTCTGGACCGTGACCTCGTAGCCGGCCGGGAAGGTCACGCTGACGGTGCTCCCCTTCGCGCCGTCGCTCGAGAACGCCCAGACCGGGAAGGACGCCAGGCCACCGCCGATCCGGACCTGGCCCCGCGCCGATGCCCCCGCGTCCGGGAGGTCGAACGAGAGCCGGAACGCCTTGGCGCTGCCGCCGTACAGCCGGGCGCCGAAATCGATCCGGAGCAGCGTGTAGGTCGCGGTCTTCTTCGCCACGTGGACCGACGCACCGGGCAGGCCGCTCACGCGGAAGCCCTTCGTCCGGGGCAGCACAGCGAGGTACGCGCGATCGACCCAGAACTTCCGGGTCCTCGTCTCGGCCTTGTGGTTGCGGGCGACGACGTCGAGCGTCACGTGGACCAGGCGGTCGTCGGGCCGGACCTCGTATGTGGCGTCCGTGACCAGGGTGAGGTCCGTGTCCGCGGCCCGGGCCGGGGCGACCGGGGCAAGGCCGATGACCGGCGCCAGGATCCCCGCGGCGAGCGCCATGACGAGCGCGGCGAGCGCGAGCAGCGGCGTTGCGCCGCGGCGGCCGGGCGGTGTCGCCGGACGATGGCCCACGGGCGGGGTCACGGGGCGGCCTGCAGCAGCTCCGCGAGCTCCGCGGCGTACCGGTCAAGCAGCGCCGCGCCGGGTCCCGGCGGCGTGCCGGCCGGCGCGGCGGCCACCGGGTCCGTGGGCCAGCCGCCACCCTTGAGCCACGCGACGCTCTCGTCGAGCAACCGGTCCGCGACGGCCAGCTGGCGGGCGATC
>MGOE01000091.1:18738-22172 GCA_001797035.1 Chloroflexi bacterium RBG_16_72_14 | reverse complement strand
CCGCGGCCACCGGGATCTCCGCCAGCAGCAGCGGTCGCTCGTCCTCGCCGATCGAGAACTTCACGAACGGCAGCTCGTCGTTCCAGCGCAGGAGCCTGCGGTACGAGACGCGGAAGCTGTCGGCGATCGGCGGGGCGAAGTGGCCCCAGCAGATCAGCGCGAGGGACGGGTCGAGGATCAGGGTGACGCGAAGCGCGGCCCGACGGCGGCCGTCGAGGGCCAGGTCCCACGACGTGACGCCCTCGCGGTCGGCGCGCTCGATCGGCGCAAGGCCCAGCTCTCGCAGCCAGGCCTCGACGTCGGCAGGGACACACGCCGACGCCCGGGGGGCGATGGACATGGCGGGGAGTCTACCCGAGCCCGCCGAAACACCCGCTGCGACCGGGGTGGCACGCGCCGCAAGCGCCGCACGCCCCGGACGCAGCTCCCCCCCGATCCAGAGGACGCTACTCGCCGCCGATCACGCTCACGCGGGCAGGTGGCGCGTCGGTGTCGGCCTCGGCATCGTGTCTGCCCGACGGGCGGACCTTGTGGTCCACCGTGCCGCCGGCGCGGATCGTGCGCGTGGGGAAGTCCGCCGGGCGTACCCGCTCGCCCACCTTGACGTTGCGGCCCAGCTTCGCGCCCCGCGGGACCACGGACTGCTTGCCGACCACGGTGATGCCGGTGTTCAGCCGGCCGGGCTCCTGCTTGTTCGGGGTGTCGAAGTCGGGCCCCTCGCCGACCAGCGCGCCCTGCCCGATGACGACCTCCTTGTCGAGGATCGCCCGGTCCACGACCGCGCCGGTCCGGATCACGGAGTCGAACATCACGATCGAGTCGCGAACCACCGCCCCAACATCCACCCGCACGCCGGGCGACAGCACGCTGTTGACAACCGTGCCGTTGATCACGCAGCCGTGCGAGACCAGGCTCCGGTGGACCTGGGCGGTCGGCCCCACCTTGGCCGGTGCCCGCTCCTCGGACCGGGTGTGGATCAGCCAGTCGCGGTCATAGAGGTCCAGCTCGGGGTCGTCGTCGAGGAGGGCCATGTTCGCCTCCCAGAACGACTGGATCGTCCCCACGTCCTGCCAGTACCCGTCGAAGCGGTACCCGAACACCCGCGCCCCGCCCTCGAGCATGGCCGGGATCACGTGCGACCCGAAGTCGATCCGGTCCTCGGACAGCCAGCGTCGAAGGGCCCGCTTCGAGAACACGTACACGCCCATCGAGGCGAGGTCGCTCTTCGGCTGCTTGGGCTTCTCCTGCCATTCCGTGACCCGGTCCTGGTCGTCGATGGCGAGGATGCCCATCCGGGTGGCCTCGACCAGCGGGACCCGGCGGACCGCGATCGTCACGTCCGCCCGCTTGCGCTTGTGGGCGGCGATGAACGGCGCGTAGTCCATCTTGTAGATGTGGTCGCCGGCGAGGATCAGGAGCATGTCGCCCGCCTCGTTCTCGATCACGTTGAAGTTCTGGAGCACCGCGTCCGCCGTGCCGCGATACCACTCGGCGACCCGCCCGCGGCGGATGTACGGCTGGAGCAGCTTCACGCCGCCCTTGGTGCGGTCCAGGTCCCACGGCCGTCCCAGCCCGATGTGGTCGTTGAGCGACCGCGGGTTGTACTGGGTCAGGACGAGGACGCTGTCGATGCCGGAGTTGACGCAGTTGGACAGCGTGAAGTCGATGATCCGGTACTTGCCGCCGAACGGGACCGCCGGCTTGGCGCGGATCGAGGACAGGATCGACAGGCGCTCACCTTCGCCGCCAGCGAGGATGACTGCGATGACCGGCTTCACCAACGGTCGTCCCTCCGGGCTTGGGGTCTTCCCGGGACGATGCTACACCGCGGTCGTGAACGGATTCGGCCCCGCCGCCCCGGCGCGGCGGAGCGTCAGGTGAACAGCCTGGGGTTCACGAAGTCCCCGTTGAGCTGGACCATCCAGTGCAGGTGGGCGCCGGTGGAGTGGCCGGTGTTGCCCTCATAGCCGATGACCTGGCCCTTGGACACGACCTGCCCCGCGCGGACGGGGTAGCGGGCCTGCATGTGCGCGTACCAGGTCGTCAGGTTGGACGAGTGGGCGATGATCACGATCCAGGCCGGGTCGGCGCCGTCCGCGTAGTTCCAGCCGATGTACACGACGCGACCGGCGCCGGACGCCCGGACCGGCGTGCCGTAGGGCGCCACGATGTCGATCCCGCTGTGCCAGTGGGCGCAGTCGCCGTTGGGCGGCTCCCAGCTGAAGCCCGTGCAGCCGAACGGCTGGGTGACCGTGCCCGGCATCGGCCAGCGCAGGCTGCCGCTGTACTGCGACGGGATGTTGCCGCCCGCGAACTGGGCCGCGACGAGCTTGTCGATCTTCTTCTGCAGCCGCTTCTTCGCCGCAGCGGCCTCCGCCATCGCCTTGCGCAGCTTCGCCTCGTCGGCGGCCATCCGCGCGTACTGCGCCTTCTGGTCGGCGAGGACCGCCTTGACCGCCTTCTCCAGCTTGCGGAGCTTGGCCTGGGCCTTCCGGAGGTCGGCCATCCGGAGATCCAGCTTCTGCTTCTGGACGGCCGTCTGCTGGCGGATCGTGTCCGTCTGGGCGCGGGTCTCCACCACGGTCTGGTGGAGCGAGAGCAGCGTCGCCCGGTCCTCGGCGATCTGGCGGGCGAGCTCGCGGTCCTGCTCGGCCGCGTCGAGCTCCTCGCTCATCGCCACCAGCATGTCGGTGAACGAGGCCCCGGACAGGAAGGTCTCGAGCATGGAGGTCCGCTCGGCGTCGTAGGCGCGGCGGATCCGCTCCGCGAGCTCCGCCTTGCGCAGGCCGAGCTCCTCCTTCTTGGCGGCCTCCATGGCCTCGATGCGCTCGACCTGGAGGTCCAGGTCGGACAGCTGGTAGACCAGCGTCTGGTAGACCGCCTTGACCTCGTTGATGTCGGTCGCGAGCGCGGCGACCCGCTTGCGCGTCGCCGACAGGTCGTCGGTGATGCCGTCGAGCTCGGTCCTGGTGCGGGCGATCTGGCCCTCGAGCCGGGCCTGCGAGCCGTTGAGGCTGGCGATCAGCTGCTTCTGGTCCGCGATCTTCTTCGCCAGGGCCCGCTGCTGCTGCTGGGCGTCCGCCAGCTCGTCGCCGTGGACCGCGGAGGGCGCGATGGCGGGTGCGGCGAACACGCCCAGGATGAAGGGGACGATCAGCAGGGCGGTGACGATGCGGCGACGGCCGCCGGATCGGGGGTAGTGCTGCGCGATGGTGTGACGGGTCAACGAGAAGGCGTCCTCATCTCGTGCGAGCGTTTCGTCTCGGGCGCGTAAGTGGTGAGCTTGACGGAGGCGCGAACGGTGTACGCCCGCCGGATACGGCGCCGCCTCAAGGGGCACTCCCGAGACGACCACTGCCCGGCTTCGACTTCCGGAGTGTACCAGCGCAGGGCAAACCGCCGCCGTGGCCGTGGATCGGAGCGGCCGGCGGGCG
>MGOE01000091.1:11426-18729 GCA_001797035.1 Chloroflexi bacterium RBG_16_72_14 | reverse complement strand
TGCCCCGTGAATCGAAGGCCGCCGGGCGCGGGGCCCGGCGGCCGCCGGTGCATCGCTGGCGTCAGTTCCCGCAGGGAGAGACGTTCCGCCAGTTGAGGACCGTGTCGTTGACGACCTGCGTCCCGTCGGTGCCGTAGCTGAGGGTCAGCTGCCGGTTTGCGATCTCGCCGCAGGCCCCGTCCTTCTCGACGTGCTCCCAGTCGCCGAGCGTGTACTTGTACTCGAGCTGGGTGCTCTCGAGGCCGGTGAACGTGATCGTCCAGTGCGTGGCGTCCACCCTGGCGAGCACGGTGGCGCCCGGGTTCCACTGCGGATGCCCGCCGTCGAGCCGGTCCAGGAAGCCGGCGATGTACACCGAGCGGCCGGTCGCGTCCGTGGTCGCCGGGACCGTGACGTTGAACGTCAGGGTCACCGTGCGCACCTGAGCCGTGCCGGACACCGGGTCCGACGCCGCCGAGCGGTTGAACGACTGGTCCACCGAGCGGACCCGGTAGAACCAGGTCTCGCCCTCGGACACGGCGGTGTCGGTGTAGCTCGCGTCGGTGACGCGGGCCAGCAGCACGAAGGTTCCGCCCGCGGTCGCGGACCGGAGCACCTCGTAGCCGTACAGCGTCGGGTCGCCGACGATGGCGTCCCAGGCGAGGTCGATGCCGACCGGCGACGCGGACACGACCGCCAGGCCGGTGGGGACCACGGGGTCGGTCGTGTCGGCGCTCGGGTTCACCGTGAGCGAGCCGGGGTTGGGCGGCAATGCGCCGGGCGCCACGGGACCGTTGAGGTCCGCGTAGAGCCACTCGCGGCCCCCGGTGGTGGAGTAGCGGTACAGGTAGTCGAAGCTGCCGGTCTGCTCGGGGAGCAGGCTGGCCTTGAACTCGTCGTTGTTGCCGGCGTCCACGTTGAATGCCGCGTCCACCCAGGTCCAGGCAGCGTTGCCGTCCGGGTTGGAGCCATCTGGCCCGAACCCGAGCTGCGCCCGGAGGCCCGGCGTGGCGCCCGGCGCCGACGTGACCCCGTCGATCCACACCTGGCCGTAGGCCGTGTCGGTGCGGTTCACCGCGCTGATCGTGTGGGTCATCGAGGGCGGCCACTGGAGGTTGGCCCAGCCGATCGAGAAGTGCGGCAGGCCGTTGACCTCGTTGGACGGCTCGCTCGCGTTGCCGGCCGCGTCCGTCGCCGTGACGACGACGAACGCCTCCTGGCCGTTGACGAGACCGTCGACGCGGTAGGACGTGGCGGTGACGGGGGCTGCGTTGTGCCTGACGTAGCCCCCGCCGGTGACCGGGCTCACCCAGACGTCGTACGAGGCCGCGCCCGCGACGGCCGTCCACGAGACGTCGAGCGACGTGTCGCCCTCGCCGACCAGCGTCAGCACGGGCGCCGCCGTGGGCTTGAGGTCCACGCTGCCGGTGGCCAGCACCAGCGCGCCGTTGGCCGGGACGGTGACCTCCACCGCACCCGCGGCCGAGGTCGCGCCGGCCGAGCCGCCGGTGCCGATCGCGAGCCTGGTGGTGAACGCGAGACCGTCGCGGAGGTAGCCGCCGAGGGGCACCGAGACGGTGTGCACGGCCGAGTCGCGGTTGATGACGACCACCGCCGCCTGTGACGTCGTCTTCCGGCCGTAGGCCGCCACGCCGTCGGCGTCGTCGGCGAGCAGCGCCCGGAAATCGCCGTCGCGCAGCACGGGCAGCGCACGGCGGAGCTGGGTCAGGGACTTGTAGTGGGCGAGCATCGCGGTGTCCGGCGAGCCGCCCTTGTCGGCCCACGGGTAGGTGCGCCGGTCGTCGGGATCGTCGTCACCGGTCATGCCCACCTCGTCGCCGTAGAACACGGTCGGCGCCCCGGGCACGGTGAACTGGATCAGCGACGCGAGCCGGACCCGGGCCTTGCCGGCCGCGAGGTTCGCGGCGTCGAACTCCCGGTCGATCGCGTTGTCGGCGCCCGGCGTGAGCGTCCACAGCAGGCGCTCCGTGTCGTGGCTGTCGAGCAGGTTCATGAGCGAGTAGTAGGCCGCGTCCGGGTAGTCCTCGCGGATCGAGGACAGCCGGGACAGGAACTCGGTCGGGGTGATGATCCGGCCGCTGTCGCCGAAGCCCTTGGAGTCGAAGGCGCCGGGCACGAGGAACCCGAGGACGGCGTCCCGGAGCCGGTAGTTCATGGTGGTGTCGAGGCGGTCGCCGCGGAGCATCCGCAGCAGCGTCGAGTCCTTCTGCCAGGTCTCGCTGATCGTGAGGGCATCCGGCCGGGTCGCCTTCACGACCTCGCGGAACGTCTCCCAGTACCCGGCCGGGAACGACGCATCGCCGGAGACGTCCATGCGCCAGCCGGCGGCGCCGGCCCGCAGCCAGCGCTTCGCGATCGCGTCCGACCCGGTCAGGAAGTCGTCCCACACCGCCGTGTTCGAGGCGGCCTTGTTGATCACCGGGATGGAGTCGAAGCCGAACCAGCCCTCGTAGCGGGCCCCGTTCGCAGTGCCGTCGCTGCCGGCGCAGGTGCCGGTGCCCGGCGCGACGTCGGTGAACAGGAACCAGCCCCGGAACGGCGAGGTCGGGCTCTCGCACGCCCCGACCGTCGCGTAGTGGTGGTAGCGGTCGAAGAACGGGCTGTCGGAGGACAGGTGGTTGAACACGCCGTCGAGCACGATCCGGATCCCGCGGTCCTTGGCGTGCTTGACCAGGTTCGACCAGTCCTTCTGGGTGCCGAAGTAGGGGTCGACCTTGCGGTAGTCCTGGGTGTCGTACGAGTGGTTCGACCCCGCGTCGAAGATCGGGTTGAAGTAGATCGTGGTGACGCCCAGGGCCCGCAGGTAGCCCAGCTGCTGGTCGACGCCCTTGAGGTCGCCGCCCGCGTAGTCACGGCCGCGCGGCTGCTCGACGTCGGTGGTGGAGCCGGTCGGCTCGCCGTAGCGCCACGGGCAGTCCGCGGCGGTGATCCCCGCGTAGTTGCGGCAGTAGCCCTCCGGCAGGGCGCCCCAGGCGGTCGCGACCACCGGGTCGTCGTAGCGGATGTCGCCGGTGTCCGGATCGTTGTCGGCGCGGCCGTTGCGGAACCGGTCGGGGAAGATCTGGTAGATCACCGCGTCCTTCGCCCAGGCCGGCGCCGTGAAGCCGGGCTCGTGGAGCATCAGGGCCCAGCTGCGGTCCACGGCATCGTCGGTGGTCGCGCCCGCCCCACCGTCCAGGGCGGCCGTGTCGTCGGCGTAGAAGTCGGTGTCCGTGCCGTCCGTGACGATGAACCGGTACCACAGGTTGTCGGCGCCGACGTCCGCCGGCAGCGTCAGCTGCCAGAAGTCGCAGCGCTTGCCGGCCAGCGCGGCCTCGTAGCAGTCCACGCCCGAGGCAGCCACCGCCATCTTCTCGATCTGCTGCCCGCCGCGGTCCACGCTGTAGAACCGGATCCGGACGCCGGTGACGTCGTTGTGGAACGTCCGGAACCGCAGGACGACCGGCGTGCCGGCGGGCACGGCGCCGCCCGGGCTCCGATACAGGCTGTCGCGTGAGTCGTGGCGCAGGCCGTCCCACTCCACGTTGTTGTCGGGGCTGGGGTCGAGCGACCTGACGGTGAACGTGGGGACGTGGGTGGCGGAGTCCCAGCTGAACGTGACCGCCGAGTTGCCGCCCACGGTGAACGGGACGTTGGGGCCGTCCTGGACACCGCCACCGCCGTAGTTGACGGTCCAGCTCTCAGCCAGCGCGACCTTGCCCTCGTACGCGCCGGAGGGGATCGCCGTCGTCGTGAAGTCGTAGGTGCCGTCGTCATCGGGGTCCTGGAGCCAGGAGCGGAGGCAGTCCGGCTGCCAGTCGCCGGGGCAGCCAAGCTCGGACTGGAAGCTGCCCGGCGCCACCGCGATGATCGAGTTGATGTTGTCCGTGATCCAGTGCGTGCCATGCGAGTAGTAGAACTTGACGACGGTGTCGGCGCCCAGGTTGAGCGCGATGTTGGCGCCGCCCGGGGCGGCGTTCGCGCCGTAGTTCTCGTCCCACCCGCCGTTCAGCGCGGCCTTGTACTCCCAGCTGCCGGCCGGCACGGTCCAGGTGCCCTGCCAGACGTCGTCGGCGGCGTCGTACGCCAGCTGCGTGGCGGCGCAGCCAGGGTCCCAGTCGCCCGCGCAGCCGAGCTCGCTCTGCAGGCTGCCGGCGATGGTCACGGCCGTCGGACCCGGGGTGTGGGACGCCAGCACGCGCTGGGCTGCCAGCGGGCCGGCCGCGGCCACCGGCAGGAGCGAGGCCAGGAACAGGATCAGCGTCGCGAGGAACAGCAGCCGGCGGCGGATCGGTCGCATCGACCGCAGCGACGTGGCGTACATCCGGGGGCACCTCCGGGACGACGACGGCCTGCCAGCGGCAGGCGATGGACCGAGCCAGGGAAGGGGCTCGTGCGGGGCTCGTGATCGAACTGCGGCGGCGGGTTCGCGCCGGTCCTCCGGGCCCGCCCGCCGCCGGCGAGCACCTCCCGCTCGCGGCGCGCGACGCAGGCTAAACCGGTTTAGCCAGTCACCGATTAGGAAGGATGCGACCCCCCGCCCCGGAAGTCAACTCGCCCCTACGCTTGCCCCCGCAGGGCGGTGCGCGGGGGCACCGGAAGTTGGTCGCGCGTGGGTCCGGGCTTCACCGGACGACCAGGATCGCCCACATCGCGCCGTAGATCAGGAACGGCCCGAACGGGATGTAGGTCTTGAGCGTGATCCGCCGCGCCACCAGGAGCACGACGATCACGACGCCCGCCAGCAGCGCCCCGTACACGACGCCCGTGAACAGCCGCAGCGGCCCGGCCAGGATCCCCAGCGAGACCAGCAGCTTGAGGTCGCCCATCCCGATCGCGCCGGCCCCGAACGGCAGGGCGAGCACGCCGAGCAGCGCCGGGATCACGATCGCCGTCGCCAGGGCGATCGGCAGGTCGGACACGGACACGAACGGGTTGACTCCGGCCAGGACCGTGAGCAGCGCGAGCGGGATCGCCGGCAGGGTGACGACGTCCGGCAGCAGCCGCTGGTCGAGGTCGGTCGCCAGCAGCAGCACCAGGGCCACCAGATAGGCCCCCAACACCAGCGCCTGGACCGGCTCCGGGAAGCGGAGCGTGACGGCGCCCAGCGCGAGGGCCCCGGTCGCCACCGCCACGACCGTCCGCCAGTCGAGCGGCCGGACGCTGCCGTCCTCGTGCTCCGGCCAGCGGGCACCGATCCGGTCCGCGACGAACCCCCATGCCGCGCCGGCGACGGCGAGCAGGATCGCGAGCGGCGTGATCACGCGCGGAGTCTACCGGGGCGCGCCGCGAGCCCGGGCGCCGCTCCGTCCGCACCGAGGCCTGCCGCCACCGGCCCTCGTTTCGTCCCTGCGCCGGGTGCGCGCCACGCCCCGGCCGGCTGCCCCGGCCGGCCGCACCGGTGCGGCACTCACCGGGTGCGGCACTCAGGCCCCCGCCCGCCGGTACGGTGTCCGGCACTCCGATCCCGCCCGCCGGTACGGTGTGCATCTCGACGCACACTCGGGCCGCGGCAGGCGACTCGGAGGACCGGGTTGCCTGGTCCTGTGCATCCGGGCGTACAGATCAGGACGTTCAGGTCGAGCACGTGTCCGAGTTGTACGGCGGAATGCACACTCGGTCGCCGGCCTCGGCGCGGAGGTACATCCGCATGCACACTGCGAGGGCCCGTGTGCATCCGATGCACAGATGGCACCACGGCCCGCGCGTGGTCAGGCGCCGCGGAGCCCGCACGCGCGGAGTCCACGGGGCCCGCGAGCCCGAGTGCCGGTACCGACCTCAGCCCGTGGTACGGACGTCAGCCCGTGGTACCCACCTCAGCCCGTGGTACGGACGTCAGCCCGCGCCGGCGAGCGCCAGCTCCACGAGCGTCGCGTGGGTGACCCCGTTGGCGCCTCGCGGCGCGAACGGGTACGCCTTGCGGAAGTAGGCGGTGCCGCCGATGTCGAGGTGGGCCCAGGGCACGGTCCGGAACTGCTCCAGGAACAGCCCGCTCTTCACGAGGCTGGCGTCCGGCGTGCCGGTGTTCTGGATGTCCGCGTACCAGCTCTCCATCTCGGGCATGTAGTCCTCGATGAGCGGGATCCGCCAGTAGCGCTCGCCGGCCCGGTCGCCAGCCGCGGCCACCTCGGCCCACCACGGGTCGGGGGTGGCGAACCCGCCGGTCACGAGGTTGCCGATAGCCCGGCCCACGGCGCCGGTGAGCGTCGCGACGTCCACGAGGTGCGTCGCGCCCAGTTGCTCCGCGTAGGTCATCGCGTCGCCCAGGATCAGCCGGCCCTCGGCATCGGTGTTGATGATGTCCACCCACTGGCCGTTGAGCGCCTTCACGACGTCGCCGGGCCGCGACGCACGGCCGCTGGGCATGTTCTCGACCGCGGCGGCCACCGCGAGCAGGGGCAGCCCGGGGGACAGCCGGGCGGCGGTGGCGATGGCCGCGATCACGGTGCAGGCACCAGTCTTGTCCATCTTCATCTCTTCCATCCGGTCGGACGGCTTGATGCTGATGCCGCCGGAGTCGAAGCAGACGCCCTTGCCGATCAGCGCCAGGCGCCGGCCGAGCTTGTCCGTCTCACCCTCGCCGCCGCTGCGCATGACGATCATCCGGGGCGGGTTGTCGCTCCCCTGCCCCACGGCGAGGAACATGCCCATGCCCAGCTCTGCGGCGCGCCGCTCGTCGATGACGTCGATCCACAGGCCGTTGGCCTCGGCGATCGCGCGGGCCTCGTCCGCAAGGACCTGGGGCGTGACGTCGTTGGCCGAGCGGTTGGCCAGGCGGCGCGCCATGTTGGCGCCCTCGCCGATGATCCGGCCGCGCTCCGCTGCGCGCTCCAGCGCCGGCACGTCGCCACCGGGCGCGACGAGGATCAGCTCGTCGAGCGCGGGCGGCGCCGCGTCGGTGTCGTCGCGGTAGATGGCCTTGGGCTCGAAGCCGCCCTCGACCACGCCCCGCGCGACCAGTTCCGCGGCCAGCGCGGGGCCCCCGGGCAGGAGCGCCGCGATCGGGCCCAGCCACACGGCGACGGTGCGGACCTCCCGGTTGACCAGGCGGCGGATCGCGGACGCGCCCACACGGCGCGCCGTCTCGCGGTCGAACCCGTCCGCGTCGCCCGCGCCCACGACCAGCACCCGCTTGGCGGCCAGCTCGCCGGACGCCGCCAGGGCGGTGTGGTAGCGCTTCGAGCGGAGCTCGCCGAAGGCGGCCAGCGCCCGCAGCTCGCCGCCGGTGCGGCGGTCCAGCTCGTCGAGCTCACCGCTGAACTCCGGCTCGCCCACGACGGGGATGACCAGGAGGTCGGCCGAGGCCGCCCACGGCTGGTCGGAG
>MGOE01000091.1:1992-11204 GCA_001797035.1 Chloroflexi bacterium RBG_16_72_14 | reverse complement strand
CTCCTCGAGCCGGCGCTGCACGTCCAGCGCGTCGTCCAGCTCGCCGCGCGCCTCCTCGATCGAGATCACCGCCTGGTTGAGCCCGCCCTGCGCGACCTCGGCCATGATCACCACCAGCCCCCGGGTGTCCTCGGGCAGCCGCTCGCGTGCCGCCTGCTCGGCCGCGAATGCCTTGCGGACGGCCGCGGTGACCCGGCCCTTGGCGTCGATCAGCGACTGGTACAGCGTCCGCAGCGCCGCGTCGTAGGTGGCGTTGCGGTCCAGCCACTCGGTGAGCGTCGTGACGTCGGTCGTGGACGCCAGGCGGTCGCGCAGCGCGCGGGCCTCGGCCATCAGCGCATCGGACAGGTCGAGCGCCTCCAGGGCGACGGCGTAGTGCGCCGCGGCGCCCTCCTTGGCGGCGGCGGCCGTCCGGGTGTCGTGGTCGGCGAGCAGCCCGGTCAGCCTCGCGGCGTCCAGCGCCCGGCCGGTGAACGCGGCCCAGTCTGCCTCCAGGCCGTCGGTCACCCCGACGACCTTCGCCAGCTCGTCGTAGCGATGGCGGATCCCCACCGACACCCGGAACGCTGCTCCCTCGCCGACGCCAGGCACGGCCGCGAGGCTCGACTCGAGCGCAGCGGCCTGGGCGCTGACCGCGGCCAGCTGGAGCGTCCCCTCGGCGATCGTGGCGTTGAGGCCGTCGAGGCTGCCGGCCACGACCTGCGCCAGCGCCAGTCGCGCGCTCGTGCCGAGCGTCTCCACGTCGGCGCCGAGGCGCTCGAGCTCGGCCGTCGCGTCGCCGAGGGCGGGTGCCGCGGCGCGGTCTCCGGTCCAGGTGAGCTCGGGACGGCCGGACGTGCCCGGCACGTGGTCCATGGACGCGACGAGGCCGGCGCCGCCCAGCGCGACCAGCGTGGCGAGCACCAGCCAGGCGAGGCGGGTGAGCAGCCTGCGGAGGGTGTCCAGGACCATGACGGGCGGAGCGTAGCGGGTCGGCGGTCCGGCTGCCCGGCTACTGGTCCTTCGCCCTGCGGCGCAGGTGGGTCAGGCCACCCTCCATCGGACGGGGCTCGAAGCCGAACGCGGTGCGGACCGAATCGAGCGCCGTGGTGTTGTCGAACCGCAGCTGACGAAGCTGGTCCGTGGCGACAGGGAACGGCAGCCGCACGGCCTCCGCCGCGCCCGCGACGAGGCGGATCACCGCGACCGGCATCGGCAGCAGCAGGCGCCGCTTGTCCATGCCCCGCAGCACCTCCTCCATGATCTCGCGATACGTCCAGTGCCGCGGCCCGCCGAGCTCGTACTCGTGCCCGATGGTGCCCGGGTCCGCGAACGTGGCCGCGACCGCCCGCCCGAGGTCCTCGATCGCCAGGGGCTGGAACCGTGCCCCGCCGCTGCCGGTGATCGGGACGATGCCCGGTGACAGCCGGACCAGCCCGGCCAGGATGTTGAAGAAGCCGTCGCGGGGCCCGTACAGGATCGACGGGTCGAGGATCGTCCAGTCGAGGCCGCTGGCACGGACGAGCGCCGCCGCCTTTGCCTTCGAGCCCCCGAAGTGAAGGCTCGGGTCGTCCACGACGCCGAGCGCGCCCAGGTGGACGAAACGGCGGACCCCGGCGGCCTCTGCCGCGCGCAGGACGTTGCGGGTGCCCTCGGTGTTGACGAGCCGGAGGCTGGCGCCGCCGTCCCAGTCGCGCGGGATCGCCGCGAGGTGGAGGATCGCGTCCGCCCCGTCGAGCGCGGCCCCGATCGTGTCGGGCCTGGTGACGTCGCCCCGACGGATCTCGACGGCGCCGCGCTGCGCGGGGGCGAGGCGGCCGACGACCTCGTCGGCGCCCGTGTCGTCACGGACGAGGGCGAGCACGCGGTGGCCGGCCTCGAGGAGCGCCGGGACGAGGTGGCTGCCGACGAACCCGTTGGCGCCGGTGACGAGGATGGTGGACATCGGTCGGGCTCCACGGCTGGAATGTGCTAACCGGAAGTAGCATGATATAGGCCGGGCGCAACCCGCGCCACAACCGTCCGCCGCGCCCGCACGGCCCCAGCCCGGCGCGCCTACCATCCACCCATGGGCGATCTCGACCCCCGGGCGCTGCGGGCGCTCATGCGCGCGATGCCCAAGGCCGAGCTGCACCTCCACCTCGACGGCTCGCTGCGCATCGACACGGCGCTCGATATCGCCGCAAGCCGCCGCGTGGCGGCTCCCCGGACGTTCGCGGAGATGCGGGCGGCGCTCGTCGCCCCCGACCAGGTCGCGGACCAGGCGGAGCTGCTGCTCGCGTTCGACCTCCCGATCGCGCTGATGCAGGACGCCGAGGCGCTGGAGCGGATCGCCGCCGACCTGGTCGAGGACAAGGCCGGCGACCGTGTCCGCTACGCGGAGATCCGCTGGGCGCCCCTGCTCCACGTCGATCGCGGGCTGACCGGGCGCCGGATCGTGGAGGCGGTGGCCCGCGGGGCGTTCGGGGCCGCGCACCGGTCCGGCATCGAGGTCCGGCTGATCGCGACGCTGCTCCGCTCCCACGCGCCGGAGGCGAACCTCACGTTCATCCGTGACCTCGAGGCCGGCGGCATCCCGGACGGCCTCGTGGCGGTGGACCTGGCTGGACAGGAGGCGGCCTTCCCGGATCCGCAGCTCCACGGCGACGCGATCCGGCTCGCGCGTTCGATCGGCCTCCACGTCACGCTCCACGCCGGCGAGTGGGGCGGTGCGGCCCAGGTGCGGCGGGCCCTCGCGCTGGACCCGGAGCGGATCGCCCACGGACCGCTGGCGATCGAGGACCCGGACCTCGTGCGCGAGCTGGTCGAGCGTGGCACGTGGCTTGACCTGTGTCCCACGTCGAACACCCAGGCCCGGATCGTCCCCACGCTCGCCGACCACCCCCTCGCGCGCCTCCTGCGCGCGGGCGTGCGGGTGACCCTCAGCACCGATGACCTCACGGTGTCCGACATCTCGCTGTCCGACGAGTACGAGCGGGCGGTGACGCAGATCGGCGTGACCGTGCCCGAGCTGTGGGCGATGGACCTGGCGGCGCTCGATGCCGCGTTCTGCGACGAGCCGACCCGCGCACGCCTCCGGGCGGCGTTCGTCGGCTGGGGTGCCGGCATCCCGGAGCTCGGTGCGGCGGCGCCGGAAACCGGGGGCTGAGCGGCGGCGTATCCCCCGCCAGCGACGTCGCTCCATCCCGTTCCGTCCGGCCGCGGCCCGTCCCAGGCCACCCTTGTTGGAGGTCCAATCCGTGTTCCGTCGTGTCCGGCCCGCCTTCGTCGGCGCTGCCCTCGCCACCGTCCTCGCCGTGGGCGGCGTCACCGCCGATCCCGGCACCAAGCTCCTCGACGCGTCGATGACCGGCATCGAGACCGGCGGCCAGACCCTGCTCGGCGTCGCCGGCGGCGGGCTGCCGTGGGTCCTCGACCGTGGCGACGCACGGCTGTTCGCGGACGGCCGGCTCGAGGTCACCGTTGACAACCTCGTGTTGGCCGCCGGCGGCGCCGCCGGGACGAACCCGATCCCCACCGGCCGCGCGATCGTCGTGTGCAACGGCGGCGCGGACGTGGTCATGACCGATACGGTCCCCTTCTCGCCCGAGGGCGACGCCCACGTCAGCGCGACGGTCTCGCTGCCCAACACGTGCCTCGCGCCGGCGGTGTTCTTCGCCGGGCAGACCGGCGGGGGCCCCCGCTGGTTCGCGGTGACCGGCGGCTGAGCGAAGGGCGCCGCTACGGCGTCGGGACCAGCGACACGACGTCCACCGCGAGCTCATCGTCGATCGCACGGGTGTCGCGGTCCAGGAGCATCGTGATCGGCAGTCCGGTCCCGCGTTCCCACACGGCGTCGAGGGTGCCGCCGGCCTCCAGCGTCCGCAGGGCCTCCGCGTACAGCGCGTCCACGGTCAGCGGGAAGCCGGCGACGTCCTCGGGCCGCACGTCGATCAGCGGGTTCCGGATCTCGGTGGCGACGCCATCGACGACCGTGATCGTGGTCGGCCCGGAGAGCACGCATTCGCACGAGAACGTGACCTGCCACTGGTAGCTGCTGATCCCCCGGGCCTGCCACTCGCGCACCTTCGCCTCCACGCCCGGGTCGACGCCGCCGGCCCTCGCAGGTCCGGGCTCGAAGTCCGTGATCTGGAACGCGAACTCCTCGTCCACCGCGTTCTCGATCGGATCCGCGACGACCCGGACGGGGAAGCCGAACTCGGGATCGAACGCGGCCTCGATCTGGTGAGCGTCGAGGCTGGCACGGACCTGCTCGAACGCCGACTCGATGAGCAGCGGCAGCCCGGTGGCGTTCGTGACTGCCTCGCCGTTCATCGTCACGGACGTGACCTGGTCGTCCACCACGGTGACCGCCATCGGGTCCGTCCACGGGCAGAAGCAGGAGTAGGTGAGCGTGAAGCGGTAGGTCGAGAGGTCCTTCGCGGCCCACCGGCCCTCGGCGGCGCGGAGCTCTTCGGCGAGCAGCTCGCGCTCGGACGGGGTGGCGCTCGGGAGGAGCGAGCAGCCAGCGACGAGCAGCAGCAGCGAGAAGGCGAGGAACGGCAGGGCCCGTCGCAGCTCGATCACGCCCGGCTGACGGTCCGGGGCCTCCCGATGTTCCGCGGCCGTGCGGTGGTGGGTTTCCGCGGCTATCCGGTGGCCAGGTCCTCGAGGACGCGGGCGAGCTCCGCCGCGTCGCTCGCGACGCGGGTCGGGCGCTCCGCCGCGGGGAGGGCATCCGCGGCCTGCTGGGTGGTCACGCCGGTGAGCATCAGGACCGTGCGCGCGCCCACGGCATGGCCGGCCTCGACGTCGGTCAGCGCGTCGCCGATCATCACCGCCCGTCGCACGTCCTGCCCGACCGAGTGGGCCGCCGCCTCGAGCAGGTGCGGCTCCGGCTTGCCGATCGTGACCCGGGCCGTCGTACGCGAGGCGACCTCGACGGCGGCCACGACCGACCCGGCGCCCGGCCGGAACCCGCGCTCGGTCGGGTAGATCGCGTCGCGGTTGGTGGCGATCAGCGCAGCCCCGGCACGGACGCAGTCGGCCGCGGCGGCGATCCGCAGGTAGGTGAGCTGGGGGTCGAGGCCGACGACGACGGCGTCCGGGTGGCCGGCGGCGGTCCAGCCGTCGATCCCCTCCTGGCTCATCCGCGTGGCCGCGTGGGCCGCCGTCACGACGTCGAAGCCGGTCTCGCGCAGCTCGCGCTCCAACCCGCCCGCGCCGACCGTCAGGACGCGGCGAACCTCCGGCATGTGGTCGCGCACGTAGAAGGCGCTCGCGCGCGCGGAGGTGACGACGCCGTCGGGCCCGATCGGCGCCCCGTGCCCGGTGAGGCGCGGGTAGTAATCGGCGTGGTAGTGCATCGCGTTGTTGGTCACGTACACCACCGTGTCGCCGAGCGCGACGCGGGTCGCCAGCGCGGCGCCGACGCCGGGCACGCTCTCGGACGCGCGATACACCACGCCGTCGAGGTCCACGAGGAGGAGCATCCGACGATGCTACCGTCTGCCCATGCCTTCGGCCCCCAAGCCTCCCGGTCCGTCCCGCGGCGGTTCGCCGCGCGCGCCCGGGGCGCGCAGCGGCGCCCCGGCCGGCGCACCCTCGTCCGACCGCCCGACCCGCGGCGCCCCGTCCCCGCTCGACGGCACGGACCGCCTCGTCGTCGACGGCACCAACCTGCTGTACCGGCTGGGCCGGGGCTCGGCGGCGCCGCCCGCGGCTGCCGTGGGCCGGCTGCGGGCCGCGGTCCCGGCGGCGGTCGCCATCGACCTCGTGTTCGACGGCGCGGGCCACGGCGTCAGCGGCCGCGTGGCGCAGGGCATGCAGGTCCGCTACGCGGGGCGCCGCTCGGCTGATGACACCATCCTCGAGCTCACCGATGCCGGACCCCAGGCGGCAGGCGGCGGGCCGGCCGCGACGGCGCGGGTCCTGGTCGTCACCGACGACCGCGATCTCCGGACCCGCCTGATGGCCAAGGGCGTGCGCACCGTGCCACTCGCCTGGCTCACGAACCGGCTCGACATGCCCAGGCTCTTCTCCACGGCGCCGGGCAACCGTCGCGCGGCGATCGGCGCGGGAGGTCCGGGTGATCCGGGTGGTCCGGGCCCCGGCGGCCACGGCACCGGCCCCGAGGGCGACCGCGACGACCGCCCCGGCTGGAAGCCCGGCCGCGGCGCCACCTCCAAGACCGGCCCGGCGCACAAGGTCGCCCGGCACCGCCGACACCCCAGGCACGGCGGCTGACCCGGGGACCAGGCGGCCGGCGAATCGCGCCCCTGCTAGCATGCGCGCGTGATCATCGACCAGCTCGAGAAGCTGTGGACCTCGCTGCTCGAGTTCTCCTCCACGTTCATCACGCCGGAGTGGGGCGACCTCGTCAACCTGCTGCCGATCTTCCTCCTCGTCGGCGTCGTGGGGCCGATCGTCACGCTGGTGGTCCTCGCGTGGTTCGTCTACGTGGTGCGCCAGCCGCGCTCGAAGGCACGGTTCGCCGCGGCCCGGCGCCCGGCACCGCTGGACGCGGAGGGGCGGCCGACCTACCCGGCGGGTGAGCCGTACAGCCCCAGCGAGCGAATGGTCTACGAGCCGGGGGCCACCCGCTCCGACAGCGGCGCGGACCTGCTCGTTGCCTGCCCCAAGTGCGGGCTGGTGCGCGGGGCCGTGCTGGACACGTGCGGCAACTGCGGCCTCTCGTTCACCATCAAGCCGACCACCCGCTCGATCCGGCCGGCCGGTCCGCCGCCGGGCGGGGCAGCCGCCGCCTGAACTCCTGCTGACGCCGGCGCAGACCGGCCACCTCCCCGGCCGCCGGGAACCCCCGGACCGGCCTCCAGCGTCCCGGGACTCGACATGGCACAGGCCTCCTCCCTCCTCTTCGTCCTCGGCGCGATCGCCGTCGCCATCGGCTTCGCGGCCCACGTCGGGCACGCCGTGCTGCTGGCGAACGGACGCCGCGTCGTCGCCCTCGCGCCCGTGCGGCGGCCCGCGTTCGCGACCAGCGGAGTGACCGGCTCGTTCGTCGCCTCGCAGGCGAGGAGCAACGGCGCCGAGCTGGGGCTCGCGGCCTCGCCCACGCCGCTGTCGCGCGCCGCCACCTTCGTCACCGCGTTCGCCTTCGGGCTGCTGGTCGCGTCGCTGACGGCCCGGGGAATCGAGGTCGGCCGTGGCCCGTACGGCAACCTGTACGAGTTCAGCGTGGCGTTCGGGACGTCGATCCTGGGCGGCTACCTGCTCCTGGCCCGCCGCTACCCGATCCGCCAGATCGGGTTCGTCCCGGTGGGCGTGGCGCTCGCGCTGCTGCTGTACGGGTCGTCGCTGCCGTCGGAGATCGAGCCGCTGGTGCCGGCGCTCCAGAACGCGCCGCTGCTCACGATCCACGTGGGCATGGCCGTGATCTCGTACGGGATCTTCGCGACCGCCTTCGCCGCCGGCGTCGGGTACCTGGCCCAGGGTGCCGAGGACCGCTTCGCGTGGCTGCCGCCCCACCGCACGCTCGACGAGGTCGCCTACCGGGCCGTCATCGTCGCGTTCCCGATCTTCGCGACCATGATCATCCTGGGCTCGTGGTGGGCCTCGATCGCCTGGTCCCGCTACTGGGGCTGGGACCCCAAGGAGACCGCGGCGCTGGTCACGTGGCTGACGTATGCCGTGTACCTCCACGCGCGCAACCAGCGGCGCTGGGCGGGACGGCCGGCGGCACTGCTGCTGGTGATCGGCTTCGGGATGGTGCTCGTCACCTACTCCGGCAGCCTCTGGTTCTCCGGCCTCCACGCGTACAGCGGCCTATAGCGCGCCCGGGCCCATCGGCCCTGTGCATCGACGTCGCGACGATGCATGCTCGTCCCGGAACGCGGGAGGCAGAGACGGGTCGCCCGAACGCAGCCGCCGGGGCGGCCCGGAGCCACTGGCGAGACGGGTCCGCGCGGTATCGCGAGTTTCGACGATGACGCTCCACCTGCCCACCCATCCGGCCGGCTACGCCGACCATCACGTCCTCCGGAACGCGCTGATCGTGATCGGTGCCATCGCGCTGGCCCTCGTGCTGGTGTTCGCGGCGGTGCTGCTGTGGCCGGCGGCCGCGCCGTCGACGACGCAGCTGACCGAGTCCGAGCGGATGATCGAGTTCCGCGCCGGGGAGCGCGCGGAGTTCGCCGCGCCGGAGCTGACCGAGTCCGAGCGGATGATCGAGTTCCGCGCCGGGGAGCGCGCGGAGTTCGCCGCGCCGGTCCTCACCGAGTCCGAGCGGATGATCGAGTTCCGCGAGAGCGAGCGCAACCTGCCCTGAACACGCCCGGGCGCCGCTCCAGCTGGAGCGGCGCAGACGGGGCCGCCGTGGTTCCCCCCGCCACGACGGCCCCGTCCGATTCCAGTCCGTTCGGCCTTGCGCGGGCCTCGTCAGGGCGGCATGCTCCGCGACGAACGACCGTTCGCACTGGGGGGCTCCCCGCACATGCGCCGTCGCACCGTCGCACCGCTGCTCGCGGGCCTTGCGCTCTCGCTCGCCCTCTCCGGGTGCGCCTTGTTCGACTACCCGGAGGACGACTTCGGCGGCGTCGTGTCCCGGTATGCGACCGGGAGCGCGACCGTCACCATCGGCACCGAGCGCCACGTGCTCGACCAGGTGGCGCCCTCGTCCCAGCTCATGGCCGGCTTCGGCGCCGAGGTCTACTGGTTCAACGACGACGGGTGGGGGCTCCGGCTGACCGGCGGCACCGCGGGGTCGATGCTGCCGGCGATGCTCTCGGTCGACTGGGTGCGAACGACCTACTGGTCGGCCTCGGACTACGGCGGGCAGTGCAACGTCAAGCTCGACCAGGCCGACGCGAAGCTGGTGAAGGGCACGGCAACCTGCACGGGCCTGCGGTGGTCGGACATGCTCCGCGGCGACGTCTTCGACGGCGGCTACGTGGAGGGCGAAGCCCCGTTCGACGCGACGATCGAGTTCGAGGCCGCGCCCAAGGTGCCGGCGGCCTGATCGAGGTCCGCGCTCCGGGCGCGGGTAACGCCCCGGTTGCGCATCGCTCAAGGCGTCGGCAACGGCGGTCAGGCGTCGCGCAAGCCGTAGGTGAGCGGCGGTTGAGCAGCTGGCGCGATGATCGCGCGTATGGACGATGCGCGGGTGGGCCGGCTGGTGCGCGGTGTCCGGATCCGCAAGGGCCTGCGCCAGGACGATGTCGCGGCCGAGGCCGGCGTGTCCCAGGACGCGGTGTCGCGTCTTGAGCGCGGCCAGCTCGGCGGGATGACCGTGGACC
>MGOE01000091.1:1624-1970 GCA_001797035.1 Chloroflexi bacterium RBG_16_72_14 | reverse complement strand
GGTCGGCGTGCTCATCGATCTCCAGCCTCGCTGGCACGGCGGCGAGGTGGACCGGTTGCTGGGCGCGCGGCACTCGGCGCTGCACGAGGCGGTCGCGGCTCGGCTGGCGACCCTCGCGGACTGGACGCTCGCCCCGGAGGTGACGTTCGCGTAGTACGCCGAGCGTGGCGCGATCGACATCCTCGCCTGGCACGCGAAGACGCGGACGGTGCTGGTGATCGAGCTCAAGACCGAGATCACGGACGTCCAGGAGATGCTCGGCACGCTGGACCGCAAGCGGAGGCTGGCCCCGAAGGTCGCCCGAGCGCGGGGCTGGGACGCGGCGGTCGTGGCGACGTGGCTGATG
>MGOE01000091.1:0-1591 GCA_001797035.1 Chloroflexi bacterium RBG_16_72_14 | reverse complement strand
AGGCGCATCGCACGATGCTGCGGAACGCGCTGCCCGCCGACGGCCGGGCGATGGCCGCCTGGCTTGGGGCGCCGCGGGGGCCGATCGCGGCGCTCTCCTTCTGGCCACGCAACGATGAGGCGCGTGGTAGCGCGGGACTTGCCCCCGTCCGCCGGGTCCGGGCCCGGAAGCCTGCCGACTGACCACGCCCCCGACCCACACCCGGACGTCGCTCGCCGGCCCTCGTGGCCAGATACCGATGGGGCGCGTCTTCGGCCAACAGTGGTGTGCCTGGCACGCATGCCATCGGTGATTGGCCAGGATCAGGCGCGATCCCGGGCGTTACCACGCGCCTCATCGTTGCGTGGCCAACCGGGGGTCATGGAGGCGGCGATACGACGCACCCGGTCGGTGGATGGCCACATCGCGGGCCGGGCGGACCGGTGGCGATGAACGAGGGGTGTAGAATAGAACGGACGTTCTGTGGACAACCCGGCACAGGACGGTGGACAGGCGCCGTACCGGCGGTGGACGAGTGGCCCGCGCGCGTGGATGACGCGGCCCCGGACGTGGACGAGGGCGGGACGCACGTGGATACGCCGGATTACAACATGTTGCGATGCGATGACGCATCGGACCACTACATCTTGTGGTTTGGGCCTTGACCGACGCCCACCCGCGACGTATCGTGAGGGGGTCGCCCTGACGCCGGGTGGCCCTCGAAACGCCCTCGGAGCACGGCGGAGAACCCGCCACGAGGGGCCGCAGAGGAGCCGGCACCAGGTCGATCCGACGGACGGTCCCGCAGCTACGCGTCACCCCATCCCGTGATCGCGGAACCGCCCACCGGACGGAGCCCAGACCCGTCGCATCGGGCGTCCCGACTGGCACCGGGAACGCCCGACCAACGACAGCGAGGACCCCATCCGGGCCGTCGGCACCCAGCGAGATCCCGCGGCGAGCGGGAAACGGACCCGCGGGGAGCGGGAACGGAGGAGACGGACATGGCCCAGGCTCGAGAGGTCGTCCCGGTGATGGAAGCGAAGACGGCGCCCAAGGCGCGAGCAAAGGCGGCGGCGGCCGCGAAGCCCACGCGCAAGGGCCTCGGCGGCCAGTACGGTGCCAGCTTCACCGGCGAGGGGACCCGCGGACTCACCTTCGAGCGCCGCTGGACGCGCCCCGGCGTCCACCCCTACGACGAGATCGCCTGGGAGTACCGCACGGCCGGCATCTCATCCGAGAGCGGCAAGACCGTGTTCGAGCAGAAGGACGTCGAAGTCCCGGCGTCCTGGAGCCAGCTGGCCACCAACGTCGTGGTGTCCAAGTATTTCCGCGGCCACGTCGGCACGCCGGAGCGCGAGCACTCGGTCAAGCAGCTCATCGACCGGGTGGTCAACACGATCGCCGCCTGGGCCGAGACCCAGCGCTACTTCGCCACCGACGAGGACCTCGCCGCATTCAAGGCGGAGCTGACCCACCTGCTCGTCCACCAGAAGATGGCCTTCAACTCGCCGGTCTGGTTCAACCTCGGAATCGAGGAGCGCCCGCAGGCGAGTGCATGCTTCATTAACTCGGTCGAGGACAACATGAGCTCGATCATGGACCTCGCCAA
>MGOE01000090.1:114310-120318 GCA_001797035.1 Chloroflexi bacterium RBG_16_72_14 | reverse complement strand
GCGCGGGCCGCCGCCGCGGCCGCCGCGGCCCAGCCGGCGTGGGCCGGGACAAGCTACGTCGAGCGGGCCGGGATCCTGCGGCGAGCCGCCGAGATCTACGAGGCCCACCGGCCGGAGTTCGGGTCGTGGACGCAGCGCGAGACCGGCGCCGTCCACAACAAGATGCACCACGAGCAGAACTTCACCGTTGGCGAGCTCCACGCGGCGGCGACGATGCCGTTCCAGCCCTACGGCCAGCTGGTGCCGAGCGTCGTGCCGGGCCGGCTGTCGATGGTCCGCCGCGTGCCGGCCGGCGTGATCGGCGCGATCACGCCCTGGAACTCGCCGAGCGTACTGGGCATGCGGGTCGTGGCGCCGGCCCTCGCGCTGGGCAACGCCGTCGTCCTCAAGCCGGACCCCCAGACCCCGGTCTGCGGCGGCGCCATGTTCGAGTCCGTGTTCCGCGACGCCGGCCTGCCCGAGGGCCTGCTCCAGGTCGTCATCGGCGGCGCCGACGTCGGCGAGGCGATCGTCACGGATCCGAACGTCAACCGGGTGTCGTTCACCGGCTCGACGGCCGCGGGACGGCGGGTCGGCAGCCTGGCGGGCGGCCTGCTCAAGCGGGTGTCGCTCGAGCTGGGCGGCAACAACGCCTTCGTCGTGCTCGACGACGCGGACCTCGAGGCGGCGGCGTCCGCCGGCGCCTTCGCCTCGTTCCAGTTCCAGGGCCAGGTGTGCTTCGCGACCGGGCGCCACATCGTCCACCGCAGCGTGGCCGCGGAGTACGTGGACCTGTTGGCCGAGAAGGCCGGGCGCCTCCGGCTGGGCGACCCCTATCGCGAGGAGGTCGACCTCGGCCCGATCGTCAACCAGAAGCAGCTCGAGCGGGTGGATGGCATCGTGCGCCGCTCGGTCGAGGCCGGCGCGAGGGTCGTCATCGGCGGTACGCACGAGGGCCTGTTCTACCGGCCGACGGTGCTCACGGACGTCACCGCCGACCAGGCCGCGTGGCGCGAGGAGGTCTTCGGCCCGGTCGCGCCGGTCGTCGTGTTCGACACGGACGAGGAGGCGCTCGCGCTGGTCAACGACAGCGAGTACGGGCTGACCGGGGCCGTGTATTCGCGCTCGATCTCGCGCGGCCTGGCGCTCGCCCAGCGGTTCCGGTCCGGGATGGTCCACGTCAACGACCAGACCGTGAACGACGAGGCGACGATCCCGTTCGGCGGCATGGGCGCCTCGGGCAACGGCTCGCGGTTCGGCGGCCCGGCCAACTGGGACGAGTTCACCGAGTGGCAGTGGGTCACGGTCCGGGACCAGCCGAAGTCCTTCCCGTATCCCTACTGAGCCGGACGTGGCATCGATCACCGAGGTCGCCCGGCTGGCGGGCGTCTCCACGGCCACAGCCTCGCGCGTCGTCTCGTCCTCGGACTACCCGGTCAGCGCGGCCACGCGCGAGCGCGTGCTGGAGGCCGCACGGACGCTCGACTACGTGCCCAACGCGCTGGCACGCGGGCTCCTCAACCGCCGGATCCCGGTGGTCGGCGTCATCGTCCACGACATCACCGACCCCTACTTCGCCGAGGTGGTCCGGGGGGTCGAGGACGGGGCTACCGCCGCCGGCTACCTCGTCATCACCTGCAGCTCGGAGCGGGACGCGGAGCGCGAGCGCTCGTACGTGCGCCTGCTGCGCTCGATGCGCGCTGCTGCCGTGATCTTCGCCGGCAGCGGCTTCGACGATCCGCAGCTCAACGCGGAGATGGGCCGCCACCTGGCGGCGATGCGCGCCGAGGGTGCCGCCGTCGTCCACCTCTCGCCGCACGCCATGGGCGAGCCCGACGTCAGCGTGGACAACACCGCGGGGATCGCCGCGATGGTGGCCGCGCTGGTGGCGCTCGGCCACCGGCGGATCGCGTTCCTGGCCGGGCCCCGGACGCTGTTCGTCGCCCGCGACCGGCTCGAGGGCTACCGGCGCGGCCTGGCCGATGCGGGGATCGGGTTCGACGAGCAGCTCGTGGTCCGCACGGGTTTCGACCGCGAGGCGGGCGCGCTGGCCGTGGACACGCTGCTCGCCGGCGAGGTCGCGTTCACCGCGATCTGCTGCGCCAACGACCTGCTCGCGCTCGGCGCGCTGGCGCAGCTGGCGGCACTGGGGGTCGAGGTCCCGCGCGACGTCTCCGTGGCCGGCTTCGACGACATCTCCGTGGCCGCCATGACGGCGCCCAGCCTGTCCACCGTGCGGCTGCCGCTGCGCGAGCTCGGGCGCCGCGGCTTCGCGCACGTGGACCGCGCGCTCGCGGGTGAGCCGCTGGCGGGCGAGCTGATGCCGACGCAGCTCGTGCTGCGCGAGTCCACCGGCGCGCCGCCGGCCGCCCCCCTGCCCACGTCCCTGGCCACGTCCCGCACGGGAGGAGCCCGATGAGCCTCGACCTCCGGGGCATCGTCCCGGCCTGCATCGTCACGTTCGACGCGGACGGCCGGTTCGACGAGCCCACCTACCGCCGCTACCTGCAGTGGCTGCTGCCGCAGGGACCGGTCGCGCTGGCGATCAACGCCGACACCGGCGAGGGGCCGCACCTCTGGCCCGAGGAGCGGGAGCGCGTCCTGCGCGTCGCCGTGGACGAGGCGGGGGACATCCCGGTCGTCGCGGGCCTGTCCGCCCAGTTCACCGCCCAGGCCGTGGAGGAGGCGAAGCGGGCCGAGGGCGCGGGCGCCCGGGCCCTGCTCGTGTTCCCGATCCCGGCCTACCAGGGCACGCCCCTGGACCCGGCGATCCCCGTCGCCTACCACGAGGCCGTCGCGCGGGGCTGCGGGCTGCCGCTGATCGCGTTCCAGCTCCAGCCGGCGCTGGGGGGCGTGATCTTCAGCGAGGAGACGCTGCGGCGGATCGCCGCCATCGACAGCGTCGTGGCACTCAAGGAGGCCTCGTTCGACGCGCTGCTGTACCTGCGGACCCGGCGCATGATCGAGCGTCTCGAGCGTCCCATCGACCTCCTCACCGGCGACGACAACTTCATCTTCGAGTCGTTCGTGATGGGCGCCGAGGGGGCGCTGATCGGGTTCGGGACGCTGGCGACCAGCCTCCAGGTCGAGATGGTCGAGCTCACGAGGCAGGGCCGGTGGGACGAGGCGCGCGCGATCTGGGAGCGGATCCTGCCGCTGGAAGAGGTCGTCTACGGTGCCCCGGTCCGCGACTACCGCGCCCGGACCAAGGTCGCGCTCCGGGAGCTGGGCGTGATCGGGAGCACCGTGATGCGGCCGCCGCTGATGCCCGTGTCCGAGGACGGGACCGCGGCGATCCGCGACGCCCTCGCCGCCGCGGGGCTCGCCTGATGGGAGGGGCGCTCGCGGGTCGCGTGGTGCTGGTCACCGGCAGCAGCCGGGGGATCGGCGCGGAGGTGGCGGCCAAGGCGGCCGCGGAAGGGGCCGCCGTCGCGGTCCACTACCACCGGTCGCTCGAGGGCGCGCAGGCCACGCTCGCACGGGTGCGCGCCGCGCGCGCGGAGGGCGAGGCGTTCGCCGCCGACCTCGGCGACGGCACCCAGGCGTCCGGCCTCGTCGAGCGGGTCATCGAGCGTTTCGGGCGTGTGGACGGCCTGGTCAACAACGCCGGGCAGACGCAGGTGGGCCCGTTCCTGGCCCTGGGGCCCGAGGAGTGGGATGCCGTGCTCCGCACCGACCTCACGGCCGCCTACCACACCTGTCGCGCCGCGCTGCCGTCGATGGTGGAGCAGGGGAGCGGGTCGATCGTCAACATCGCCTCGCGCCTGGGCCAGGTGGGGATCGCCGAGACCGCGGCCTACAGCGCGGCCAAGGCCGGGCTGATCGGGCTCACGCGGTCGCTCGCCCGCGAGTTCGGCCCGCTCGGGGTCCGCGTCAACGCGGTGGCCCCGGGGTTCACGGTGACCGAGATGACCGCGGACCTCGCCGACACGGAGGAAGGCCGCCGGCGGCTGCGCGACATGCCGCTGGGGCGGTTCGGGCGGGCCGACGAGGTCGCCGACGCGGTGATCTTCCTGCTCTCGGATGCCTCGGCCCTGTTCCTGGGCCAGACCCTCAATCCCAATGCCGGGGGCTACATGCCGTGACCGCCCAGACGCTCGTGACGAGCCACCCGACCCGCCGAGGCGGTCTGCGGGGCCAGGCCGGCGGGAGGGCTCACCTTGTCGCAGCCGATGCGTCTCGCGTGTGCATTCCGGCGGCTGGCGGGGCCACTCGCGCGGCATTCGCGCTGCTTGCAGGGCGCGAAGCTCGTTTGGTGTGCATGACGGCGCCCAAGCCTGACGGCCACCCATCCAGCCGGGGCCTTGACGCTTCGCTACGCATGGGAATGCACATGCAACGAACATCGAGCGCCGCAAGGGCGCGGCGGGCGGCTGTCGCGGCGATCGGCCGCCCGGGACCCCACCGATGACCAGGGTCATCGACGTCCGCGAGGCGGTGGGCCTCGTCGCCGACGGCAGCACGCTCCTGATCGGCGGCTCGGGGGCCGGCCACGCCGTGCCCCAGCGGTTCATCGACGAGCTCGCCGCCGTGTACGCGGCCGAGGGCCGGCCGCGCGACCTGACCACCGTCCGCATCGTCGGCATCGGCGACTTCGCGGACCGCGGCTTCTCGCAGCTGGGCCTGCCCGGGCTCCAGCGGCGGACCATCGGCAGCAACATCGGCAACGAGCCGCGCCTGGGCGCCCTCGTGGAGGCCAACCAGCTGGAGTCCTACTCCTTCCCGCAGGGCGTCCTCAGCCAGCTCATGCGCGAGATCGCGGCGGGCCGGCCGGGCCTCCTCACCCACGTGGGCCTGGGCACGTACGTGGATCCGCGCCAGACCGGCGGCAAGCAGAACGCGGTCACCACCGAGGACCTGGTCGAGGTGGTCACGCTCCGCGGCCGCGAGTGGCTGCTGTTCCACGCCTTCCCGATCCACGTGGCGGTCGTCCGCGGCACGACCGCGGACGAGGACGGCAACGTGACGATGGAGGGCGAGGCCGTCCAGGGCGAGATGCTCGCGATGGCGATGGCGGCGCGCAACAGCGGCGGGATCGTGATCGCCCAGGTCCGGCGCCTCGCCCGCCGCGGCAGCCTGCCGCTGCGCGACGTGAAGGTGCCGGCGGCCCTCGTGGACTACGTGTTCCTGGACCCCGACCAGTGGCAGACGTACATCACGCAGGACTCGCCGTACTACGCGGGCGCCCTGCGCAAGCCGGTGACCGCGGAGCCGCCGCCGCCGCTCGACGTGCGCAAGATCCTCGCCCGCCGGTCGCTGCTCGAGTTCCCGCGCGGCGCCATCTGCAACCTCGGCTTCGGCGTCAGCCAGCTCATCGGCCGGGTTGCCTGGGAGGAGGGGATCACGGACCAGCTGGTGCTGACCGTGGAGCAGGGGATCTTCGGCGGCGTGCCGGTGGCCGGCAACGAGGGCGGGGCGGGCTTCAACTACCAGGCGATGATCGACCAGCCGGACATGTTCGGCTTCTACGACGGCGGCGGTCTCGACGTGGCCAGCCTCTCGTTTGCCGAGGTGGACGCCTCCGGCAACGTCAACGTCCACGCGTTCGAGGGCCGCGTGCGCGGCCCGGGTGGCTTCCCCAACATCAGCGCGACGACTCCGAAGATCAACTTCGTCGGGACGCTGACCGCGCAGGGGCTGCGGATCGAGATCGCGGACGGCGTCCGGATCGCCCACGAGGGCAGCCGCCACAAGTTCGTGCAGCGCGTCCGCGAGGTCTCGTTCAACGGCCACCTCGCCCGTGAGCGCGGCCAGCAGGTGCGCTACATCACCGAACGGGCGGTGTTCGAGCTGGCCGACGACGGCCTCGTCCTGATCGAGGTTGCGCCGGGCATCGACGTGGATCGCGACGTCCTCGGGCGGATGGGCTTCCGGCCGCGGGTCGCCGGCGACCTGCGCGAGATGGACAGGCGACTGTATGCGACGGGACCGATGGGCCTGGCGGCCGAGTTCGCCGCCGCCCACGCCGCCCATGGGGATGACTCGGGCGGCCCGGGAGCCCCGGCTTGAGCGGCCTGGTCGCGCTGGCG
>MGOE01000090.1:111957-114250 GCA_001797035.1 Chloroflexi bacterium RBG_16_72_14 | reverse complement strand
CGACGAGCTGCGCGAGGCGCTGGCGGTGCTCGAGGCAGCTCCCGCGGGCGAGGTGCGAGCGCTGGTCGTGAGCGGCCGCGGGGAGCGCGCCTTCTGCGCGGGCTCGCACGTGGGCGAGTTCGAGGCCCAGCGCGGACCCGGGGGCCGCGCGCGGCTCGAGGCCGAGCAGCGCACCTGGCACCAGCTCGCCGGGCTGCCGATGCCGACCATCGCCGCGATCGAGGGCAACGCCCTGGGCGGGGGCCTGGAGCTCGCCCTGTGCTGCGACCTGCGGGTGGCCTCCGAGCGGGCGAAGCTGGGCCTGCCGGAGGTGCGCCTGGCCGTGATCCCGGGCAGCGGCGGCACCCAGCGGCTGCCCCGGATCGTGGGCGAGGCCCGGGCGAAGGAGCTGATCCTGACCGGTCGCGTCGTCGACGCCGCGGAGGCGGAGCGGATCGGCCTCGTCCACCGGGTCGTGGCCGCCGGCGAGGCGGTGGCGGCCGCCCGGGCGATCGGCGAGGAGATCGCGGCCCGCGGCCCGCTCGCCGTCCGCGAGGCCAAGCGCCTGATCGATGCTGCCGCCGACCTTGACCTCGAGGCCGGCCTGGCCGCCGAGCTGGACGCGTCGGTCCGGATCTTCGCCACCCAGGACCTGGTCGAGGGGGCGGGTGCCTTCTTCGACAAGCGCGACCCGGAGTACCGCGGCCGATGAGGCCCACCCGCAAGGAGGACCCCACCCCATGAGTGACATCGGCCGCTTCGGCGTGTTCCTGCCCTCCTACATCTGGGACGGCGACGGCGCCGAGCGCGCGCGGGGCATCAAGGCGTTCGCGCAGACGGTGGAGGAGCTCGGCTTCGACTCGCTGTGGATCACCGACCACCTGCTCGCCGCCAGGCGGTTCTACTCGGTCAACTGGCTCGAGCCGCTGATGGCGCTGGGGGTGGCGGCGGGCGTGACCGAGCGGGTCCGCCTGGGCACGTCCATCCTGATCATGCCGCTGCGCAACCCCGTCATCCTGGCCAAGGAGCTGGCCACGCTCCAGTTCCTGTCGGACAACCGCGTGATCCTCGGCGCGGGCGTGGGCTGGAACGACGTCGAGTACGACGCGGTCGGCGTCCGCAAGTCCGAGCGCGGCCGGCGCACCGACGAGATGCTGGACATCATGCTCCCGCTGCTCGAGGGCGAGACCGTCACCTACCACGGCCGCCACTACGCGGTCGACGACGTGTTCATCGAGCCACGGACCGAGCAGCGGCCGGAGCTCTGGATCGGCGGCGGCTCGCAGCTGGCCGATCCCAAGTCGCCGGACGTGCCGCGGTTCGTCGCGGCTGTCAAGGCGCGGACCCTGCGCGCGGACGGCTGGATCCCGCGCCCCACCTGCCCGCCGCAGGACATCGCCCGCGACTGGGCCGAGCTCCAGGCGTACTTCCGCGAGCACGGCCGGGACCCTCGGGACTGCGTCGTCGCGCACGAGAACTTCCTCCACCTGGTGCTCACCAGCGACCCGGTCAGGGCCCGCGAGGAGCAGCACCGCGCGTTCCTCAGGGTCATGAGCGCGGAGCGGGGCGAGCAGTACCTCGAATCCGTCTACCTGTTCGGGACGCCGGACGATGTGGTCGCCTCGCTCCAGGCGCGGATCGACGCCGGGGTGGAGTACTTCATGCTCCACACGATGACGCCCGACCCGGCCCAGCTCCGGCACTGGACCGACGAGATCATCCCGGGGCTCCGGTTCCCGCCCACCGCCGGCCCCGTGCGGCGCATGGCACCCGCGCTGCGGTGAGTCGTCCCGTGGCGCTCGGGGACCTGCCAGTGAGCCGCCCGTGAGCCGGCGCGTCGGGCTGCTGGGCAAGCCGCTCCGGCGCCGGCACTCGCAGGTCATGCACGACGCCGCGTTCGCGGCCGCCGGCATCGACGCCCGCTACGTGCTCATGGAGCTGGAACCGGACCAGGTCGAGGCCGCCGTGGCGGCGGCCCGGGGACCCGACTGGCTCGGCCTGGGCGTGACGGCCCCGTACAAGCGGCTGGTCGCCGGGCTGCTCGACGAGGTGGAGGCGGACGCGGCGCTGATCGGCGCCGTCAACAACGTCGCGAAGCGGGCGGACGGGGGGCTGGTCGGGTTCAACAGCGATGCGCCGGGGTTCCGCACGGGCGTGGAGCTCGCGATGGGCCGACCGCTGGCCGGCCTCGACGTGGTGGTCGCGGGCGCGGGCGGGGCGGCGCACGCGGTCGTGTACGCCTGCCTGCACGCGGGCGCGAGCCGGGTGACGATCGGCAACCGGACGCTCGCGGCGGCCGCGGCGCTGGCGGCCC
>MGOE01000090.1:108681-111937 GCA_001797035.1 Chloroflexi bacterium RBG_16_72_14 | reverse complement strand
GGTGCCGTCTCCGCCGTGGCCCTCGACGACCCCGCGTTCGTGGCCGCGCTCGGGACGGCGGACCTCGCGGTCAACGCGACGACCGTGGGCATGATCGATCCCGGGGCGACCATCGCGGTCGAGGTGCTGCCGCCGCACGCGACCGTGTTCGACCTCGTCTACGTCCCGCCCGAAACGCCGCTGCTCGCGGCGGCCCGGGCCCGGGGCCTGCGGGCGGCCAACGGGTCCGAGATGCTGATTGCCCAGGCGGCCATCGCCTTCGAGCGCTGGACCGGCGTGGCCGGCATGGCCGGCGTCATGCGCACGGCGGTCGAGCCGCTGCTCGCGGACGCGGGCGCGACGGCCTGACGCCATGTGGCTGGCCACGATCCTGGAGGACGGGGCACCGTCCGTCGCGGTGGTGTCCGCCGGCCGCATGCTGCCGCTCGCCGCGGCGGGGATTGCGGGCATGCGCGACCTCGCCGCCCTGGGCGACGAGGAGCTGGTGCGCCTCCGCGAGTGGACCGCGCGCCAGCCGCCTGGGGCGTGGCAGACGCTGGACGGGGTGCGGCTGGGGCCGGCCGTGCCCGACCCCGGGGCGACCTACGCGATCGGGCTCAACTACCGGCCGCCGGGCGTGACGGCGGCGGCGGACGCGGATCGCCCGGCGCGGCCGCTGATCTACGGCAAGGCGGCCAGCTCGGTCGGCGGGCATGGCGACACCCTCGCCTGGGACCGCTCGCTGACGGCCAACGTGGACGCGGAGGTGGAGCTGGGGGTCGTCATCGGGCGGGCGGCAGTGGCGGTGGCGCCCGAGGATGCGATGCGCCACGTGTTCGGGTACACGTGCATCAACGACGTCTCGTCACGGGACCCGTGGCTGGACGGCGACCAGTGGCTGATCGGCAAGTCGATGCCCGGCTTTTGCCCGGTGGGGCCGTGGATCGTCACCCGCGACGAGCTGGATCCCGCCGGGCTCCGGCTCGGCTGCAGCATCAACGGCACCGCGATCCAGGACGACACGACCGACGCGATGCGGTTCTCGATCGCGGAGGTGATCTCCTACCTCAGCCACCACGTGACGCTGCGGCCCGGCGACCTCATCGCGTCCGGCACCCCGTCGCGTCTGGCCGGGCCCCTCGGACCGGAGCGACATCTCCAGGCGGGCGACGTCGTGACCGTCTGGATCGAGCAGATCGGCGAACTGACCACGACGATCGCCTGAGGCAGGAGAGGAGCGCGCACCGATGAAGCCCCCCACGGTGTTCCTGGGCGAGATGACCGACCCGGAGGTCGAGGCGTTCCTCGACCGCAGCCGGACGGTCATCGTGCCGGTGGGCTCCACCGAGCAGCACGGCCCCCACGCCCCGCTCGCGACCGACGTCCTGATCCCGGTCGAGGTGGCCCGGCGCGTGGCGCCCCGGGTGGACGCGGTGGTCGCGCCGTCGATCAGCTACGCCCTCTCGTACCCGCACGTCGGGTTCACGGGCGTCGTCCACATCCGGATCCCGACCTTCATGGCGCTGATCGAGGACGTGGCGGTCTCGCTGGCGGCGATCGGGTTTCGGAAGATCGTGTTCCTCAACGGCCACTACGACAACACGTACGCCATCGCCTACGCCTGCGCGACCGCGGCCGAACGGCTGCCCGCCGCGGTCCGCGCGTTCCCCGTCAACTACTGGGACGGCATGACGCCGGCCGAGGCGGCCGAGTTCTTCGACCCGTCCAACGGCCTGCACGCAAACCGCGGCGAGACCGCGGCCGTCCTCGCGATCAATCCCTCGCTGGTGGACATGGACCGGGCGAACGCCGAGATGCCGCCGTTCCCCGAGGTCACCAGCCCCGGTGCCGTGCACACCGCGTTCTTCTTCTCCGCGCCGGGCTCCGTGCACCGCGCGACGCACTCGGGGACGTGGGGGGATGCCCGCCAGGCCACGCCCGAGTTCGGCGAGCGGTACCTGGAGGTCGTGGTGGAGTCCACGGTCCGGTTGCTCGCCGACATCGACCGGACCGACGCGGCGATGCCCCCGCGGTAAGACGCCGGGCGCGTCCCGGCGGCCCGCCCGCGCTCCGGGGTCCGCGAGCATCGCCGCGTCGCCCTCGCCCGCGATCCGGATCGAGATCTGTGCTCGGCCGGTCCATCGGCCGAGCACAGCCGTCCCTGGGCGGCTGACCCCGCGACCTGACCATGCGGCTTCCCCGGTTTCCCATGCCGCGATCCCGGGCCTCCGGCCGGCACCTACTGCTCGGCAAGCCGCAACGCGACCGATCTTCGCCCGGTAGGCGCGGTCAACCAGCCAGATCGCGGCTCTTGGAGCCGCGATCGACCCCGCCCGGGCCGAATCTGCGGCTCCGGGAGCCGCGCCCGGGCCGACCCACCGGGGGCCGCCGCCCCTGCGCGATCACGCCGAGCACGCCCACACGAACGTCTTCTGCGGCCTGGGGTGTCCTCCGGTGCCGGGCGGTGGGCCGCCCGGTCCCGACCGGCATCGAACGGCCACGGCACCCACACGGAATCCGCACATCGCGCTGCGAGGCTTCGCTCCGTCAAGCACCGGCCCGGCGTCCGGGCCATCGCACACGGAGTCCAGACACCATGCGCTACGGGTTCATCGGAATCCTGTTCCTCGGCCTCGTCGCGGTCGCCGCGGGCCTCGTCGGCTACCAGGCCGGCCTCACCTCGAGCGCCGCAGCCGCGGGCGCCACGGTCGTCGTGACCGGCGGCTTCCCCGGCTTCGGGTTCCTGCTGTTCTTCCTGTTCTTCGGCTTCCTGTTCTTCGCCTTCGCCGGCCGCCGCCGGCACTGGCACGGCAGCGGCCCGTGGGGCGGCCCGGGGGGTGGCCCGATGGGCCCGGGCGGCTCCGGCGACCCCAACGACCCGCGGCGCGGCTGGATCGCCGAGATGCACCGCAGCCTCCACGCCGATGACGCGGGCAGCGGCGGCACCTCCGGCGGCACATCCGGCGGCACCCCCCCCGCCGGCGGCGGCTCGCCCTCGGGCACGTCGGCCGGCTGACCGACGCACAACCCACCATCGCGACGCCGGGCGGGTATCCTCGCCCGGCGTCGTCACCTGCCCGGAGGCCCATGCGCACGATCCTCGTCGTCGAGGACGAGCCGCAGATCGCCGCGCTCGTCCGCGACTACCTCGAGCACGCCGGCTTCGCCGTCCTCGCCGCCTCGGACGGCCGTGCCGGGCTGGCCCTCGCCCGGACCCGACGCCCCGACGCCGTCGTCCTCGACCTCGGGCTGCCCGGTCTCGACGGCCTCGATGTCG
>MGOE01000090.1:103220-108665 GCA_001797035.1 Chloroflexi bacterium RBG_16_72_14 | reverse complement strand
CACCGAGATCCCGATCCTCGTCGTCACCGCGCGCGGCGACGAGACGGACCGGGTCGCCGGCCTCGAGCTCGGCGCCGACGACTACGTGGTCAAGCCGTTCAGCCCGCGCGAGCTGGTCGCCCGCGTGCGCGCGGTCCTGCGCCGGGCGGAGATCGCGGCGCGGCCTGCGGACCGCCTCGTCGTCGGCGAGCTCGATGTCGACCTCGCCCGCCACCGCGTGACCGTCGCGGGACGGGCGGTCCGGCTCACCCCCACCGAGTTCGGGCTGCTCGCGGTCCTCGCCCGTGAGCCCGGTCGCGTGTTCACGCGTGGCCAGCTGCTCGACGCCGTCCGCGGGTTCAGCCTCGAGACCTACGAGCGGGCGATCGACGGGCACGTCAAGAACCTGCGCCGCAAGGTGGAGCCGGACCCGGCCGAGCCGCGGTACGTGCTGACCGTCCACGGCGTCGGCTACGCGCTCGCCGAGCCCGGGCCGTGAAGGCGCGCCGATGACCGGGCAACAGCAGTCGCCGACCGGGCGCCGGCGCCCGCCGGGCAACCCGTGGCGCCGGGGCGGCTGGCACCGCGGCCGGCGGGGGATGCCCGGGCCCCGCCAGGCGACCGGCTTCATCGGCTGCATGGTCGTGGCGCTCGTCCTGTTCGTGGCCTTGATCACCGCGCTCGCGACGTGGCTGGCCGGCACCCTGCTGGGTGTCGTCTCGCCGGGGAGCGCCGTCTCCGCGCCGACCGCGCTGGCGGTGCTGGTCGTGATCGTCGTCTCGGTCACGGTGGCCGGGCGGGTGCTGGGGCGGGCGGTCCGCCCGCTGGCGTCCATCGCGGAGGCCACCGAGCGCCTCGCCGACGGCGAGCCCGGCGTCCGGGTGGCGGTCGGCGGGCCGGGCGCGGTCCGGCGACTCGGCGCATCGTTCAACGCGATGGCGGACCGCCTGGACCGCTCGCGGACCGAGCGCCGGGCGCTGCTCGCAGACGTCACCCACGAGCTGCGCACGCCGCTCCAGGTCATCGCGGGCAACGTGGAGGCGATGCTCGACGGCGTCCATCCCCGTGACGACGCCCACCTCGCCCCGATCCTCGCCGAGACCGCCGTCATGGGCCGCCTGCTCGACGACCTGCGCACCCTGTCGCTGGCCGAGGCCGGCGCGCTGCCGCTTCACCGCGAGGAGATCGACGCCCAGCGCCTGCTGGCCGACGTCGCGGCCGGGCACGCGGTCGCCGCCCGCGACGCCCGCGTGGAGCTGTCGGTCGTCGACGGGCCGGCGATCGCGCTCGACGTCGATCCCGTGCGGGTCCGGGAGGTGCTCGCCAATCTCGTGGTCAATGCCCTCCGACACACCCCGGCGGGCGGCTCGGTCCGGCTCGCGGCGACCACGAGCGACCCGTGGGTGGAGCTCACCGTCGCCGACACGGGCGAGGGGATCGCGCCGGCCGACCTCGACCGCGTGTTCGAGCGCTTCGAGCGCCGCGCGGAGGCGGGCGGCAGCGGCCTCGGCCTCACGATCGCGCGCGGCCTCGTGGCGGCCCACGGCGGCACGATCGGGGCGGAGAGCGACGGGGTTCCCGGCCACGGGACGACGATCCGGGTGCGGCTGCCGGCGAGGGGCTGAGAGGTCCGCGTCAGACCTGCGCCATCACCGACACCGCCGCCAGCCGTCCTGTGCGGCCGGCAGTCTCGACTTCCCGCTCCGCCGGCGGTTCGCCGAGCCTGGCCCGGCCATGCGGCGGTCGCCTGCGCCGCTCAGCGGCGCGATCGTCACGGGACCGCGCAGCAGGGCCGCCCGGCGGCTCGCGTAGCCCGATCCCGGCGACCTGAGCCCTCCCACCCCTTGGCCTCGCCAGCCTCGGCGGGTGGAGTGCGCCGGTGCCGGCGGCCCGATTGGCACTTGTGATCACGACCGCGACGCTCGACGGTACCGCCGACAACCGGGGACGCACGAACCATAGGGGACGACATGGCAATGGATGGCCAGGGATCGGACGGCCGCGCATTGGGAACGCGGCGCGCGCTGCTCACCGCCGCGGCGGGATCGGCCGCGGCCCTCGTCGCGACGGCGGCGATGCCGCTGACGGCAGTCGCGGCGGACCCGGACGACGTCGTCAAGGGCGTCGACAACCCCACGACGGCGACTACCTCGATCACCGACTCTGGTGCGGACAGCACGGCCTTCGCCGGCCAGGCGACCGGGACCGGGTACGGCTATGGCCTGCTGGGCACCAGCGCGGGCGGCGGCGGCATCGTCGGCTGGAGCGTCTCCGCGCCCGACCCGGGCTGGTTCCTGCCCGAGTACACGAGCTACACCGGCGTATTCGGATCCGCCCCGACGCACCCCGACCCCGACATCTGGGCCACCGGCGTGTGGGGCGACAGCCCCGACATCGGCGTGCTCGGCACCGGAGGCAACGGCGTCATCGGCTACGGGTACGTCGGCGTCGAGGGCGACGCCAACATCAACGCCGGCAGCATCGGCGTCTGGGCCTGGGCACCGTCGACCGCGCAGCTCGCGCTCAAGGTGACCGGCAAGGTCCAGTTCAGTCGCTCGGGCCGCCAGAGCATGTCGAAGGGGAAGTCGATCCTCACCAAGTCTCTCGCAGGCGTCACCGCCAGCAGCAAGGTGTTCGCGGTGCTGGCCACGAGCGAGTCCGGTCGATGGGTGCGCGCGGTCGTTCCGGCGACCGGCAAGTTCACGGTCTACCTGAACACGACGCTGACCTCGTCGGCCGTCGTGTCCTGGTTCGTGCTCGACTGAGGCCGCTGCCATGGCCACACGGAAGCACCTCAAGGCAGGCAGCGGCGGCGAGGCGAGGCGCGACCCGAGGGGCGCCATGCGGGACGAGGACCGCGTGCAGCACCTTCCGAAGGGCTCGGGCGTCGCGGACAAGGCTGCCCGCCGCGTCGCCGAGCACGGGCATCCCGCCCGAGCGATGGGGTCGGGTCGGGCCGCCGCGGGCTGAGCGCGACCCCGAGAGCGGCCCCGGGCCTGCGGCCCGGGGCATCGTCAGCGTGCCATCGACGGCGCCACGTCCGGCACCCAGCGCTCGCGGTCGTACGCCCGCACGGCCATCGGGTCGGGCAGCTCGATCTCGCGCCCGCAGCGGTGGCCCTCGAACACCGCCTCGGACGGCATCCTGGGCGCCACCGCGTCGCCGATCCGGACCAGCCGCCGGATCCCGGCCGCGGCGAGGGCCGCGGGATCCGCCACCAGCTCGTGGTACAGGCCGTCGTTCGACACCTGCTGCGTGACGAGCACCACGCCGTCGATGTCGAGAGCCCAGGGCTCCTCGAACTCGGTCTCGCCGGTTGCCCGCCCCGCCTCGACGGCCGTGATCGTCACCCCGCGGACCATCCGGACGCCGGCGTCGTGCAGCGCCCGGCGGAGGAGCGGCCCCTCCACCGTCAGGTCGGACAGCGGCGACACCAGGTCGAGCGGCGTCACCAGCGTGACTTCGAACCCCTCCGCCGCCAGGAGCTGGGCGATCCCGGGGCCGGTGACGTAGCCCTCGGCGTCGTACACCGCGACCCGGCGTCCCGGCGGGCGCCGGCCCTCGGCCGCGACCTGCTCCGGCGTCAGGACGTGCGGCAGCGCGGGATCCGCCCCGTCGATCGGCTCGTGGGTCGCGGCCTGCAGCCCGTCGCCCGACCAGTGCGAGCCCGTCGCCAGCACCACGACCGCCGCCCCGTAGTCGAGCACGTCCGCCGCCGCCAGGCGCTTCCCGGTCACCACCGCGACGTTCGGCAGCTTTGCCAGCAGCACCGCCCGATGATCCACCACCCGACCCCAGTCGCCCAGCCCGGGCAGGCGCCGGACCCAGCGCAGCTTGCCGCCCAGCTCGCGCTCGGCCTCGACGAGGTGGACGCGCTCGAACCCGCGCCGCCCGAGCGTCACCGCGCACTCCAGGCCGGCCGGTCCCGCGCCCAGCACAAGGATCGGCGTCGACGGGTCGCCGGCCGGCTCCACGCGCTCCGGGTGCCAGCCCCGGCGGTGCTCCTCGCCCGCGGTCGGGTTCTGGAGGCAGCCGAGGTGCCCGAACCCGTCCACCTTCATGATGCACACGTTCGAGCCGGTGCACTCCCGGATCTCGTCCGTGCGCCCCTCGGCGACCTTGCGCGGCAGGAACGGGTCCGCGATCGACGGGCGTGCCGCGCCGACCAGGTCCCAGGCCCCGGAGCGGACGATCCTGGCCATCAGGTCGGGGTTCGTCAGGCGCCCGACGCCCACGATCGGCTTCGCCGTGGCCTCGCGCACCCGCCCGGTCCAGCGGAGCTGGTAGCCCTCCTCGAAGTACCGTGACGATCCCGAGTCGTGGCTCCACAGGCTGATCGAGCCGACGTTGACGTCCCACAGGTCCACGTACGGGTCCGCGAGCCCCACGAACTCGAGGGCCTCGTCCACGTGGATGCCGGACGGGCCCAGGCCCTCCACCGAGATGCGGGTCGCGATCGCGCAGTCGTCGCCGATCGCGCGCTTCCCCGCCTCGAGCGTCTCGAGCCAGAACCGCGCCCGATTGGCCAGCGAGCCGCCGTAGCCGTCCGTGCGCCCGTTGTAGAACGGCGACAGGAACTGCATCAGCAGGTACGAGTGGGCGCCGTACGCGTACACGATGTCGAAGCCGCAATCGCGGGCCCGCTTCGCGGCCTCCACCCAGTCGCGCTGGACGCGCTCGATGTCCGAGCGCTCCATCGCCTTGGCGACCACGTGCGCGTGCAGGTCCGACGCCGTCTGGCTCGGCGCGAGGGTCGGGTAGCGGGTGACGTTGTTCTCCGCGTGGTTGCCGGCGTGATGCAGCTCGAGCCCGGCCAGCGCCCCGTGCCGGTGGACCTCGTCGGTCATCAGGCGCAGCGCCCGCATGTCGTCCTCGTCCCAGAACCGGGCGGCGACGAGCGGCGCCTCGTCGGTGTCCGGAGCGAACGGCGCGTACTCGGTGCACACGGCCGCCCAGCCGCCCTCGGCCTTGACGCCCCGGTGCGCCGCCTGGGTCCACGGCTTCTCGGTCCCGAACGCCGTGCAGTGCGGGACCTGGTAGAAGCGGTTGCGCAAGGTCTTTGGCCCGATGCGGACGGGCTCGAACAGGATCGCGTGCCGGGGGTCCAGCAGGGGTCTCCTCGCGGCGGTGACTGGTCCGATGCTAGCCCACCCGGACGGCAGCGGCGGTGAGTCGCGGCACCGCTCCTTCGGCCCGGTCGTACCGCGCTACCTCCTGGCCTGGGAGAGCTGCCCCGGTTGCGTCGTCCGCCGGGCCAGCCGCAGCGTGTCGGTCTTGGCTGCGGGCCCGGGGATGACCGGCAGCTCGCGAACCAGGCGGACATCGTCGATCGGCCAGCCACGTGCACGTGCGAGCGCGTGGATCGACGTGGCCCAGTCCATGACGGCACGCGGGTCCCAGCGTCGCGGCTCCACGACCAGCGCACCGCGGGCGTCGGGGTCCTTGCCAATCCTGACCAGCGCTGCC
>MGOE01000090.1:102703-103072 GCA_001797035.1 Chloroflexi bacterium RBG_16_72_14 | reverse complement strand
GGGCTCCGCGGCCGCTCGCGGGCCGCGGACCAGGACCTCACCGACGCCGCTCCGGCCGCCGTCCGGGCGGTTCGGCGGCGCGACACGGAGGTCGAGGCCCGGGATCACGCGTCCGGCGCAGATGCCCTGGTCGGGGTCGCTGCCGGCCAGCGCGTCGAGGTACTCGCCGGCCGGGATCGCGGCGATCGGCTCGACCTCCGTACTCCCGTACACGACCGTCGCTTCGGCGTGGGGCGCGGCGCGGGCGAGCGACCCGAGCAGCCCGGCGGACACGCGGCTGCCGCCGACATGGATGGCCCGGAGGCTGCGGAGCCCTCCTCCCGCGCCGCGCTCCGCGGCGGCCTCGAACAGGTGCGGAAACCCGGCCGC
>MGOE01000090.1:99524-102688 GCA_001797035.1 Chloroflexi bacterium RBG_16_72_14 | reverse complement strand
GCGGGTCACGGCCCGCCGGACCCGGGCGCCGAACCACGCGCTGCCAGGGTCCGGAGGCGGCAGCACGCACGTCACCCCCGACGCGAGGTCGTGCAGGGCGAGGAACGGCAGCCCGACGAGGTCGCGATCGCCGTCCGTCAGCGCGCGCAGGCGGCCGAGGGCGTCGTGCTGCGCGCGGAGCAGGTCGTGGGACCGGAGGACGAGCTGCGGCGGCCCCAGGCTTCCCGTCGTGAACGAGGCGAGGGCCGGCACGTCGCCCGCCACGTCGCGCGGCGGCACGACCGGGCCTCGGGCGAGGTCGGCCAGGCTCGTGGTGCCTGGCGGGCGCGGGCCCCGCGTGACGATCCTGAGCGGGATCGCGCACAGGCCCGGATGGCCCAGGATCACCGGCCACAGCCGGGGCCCGAAGGCCACGGCCGTCGGTCGGGTCAGGAGGGCGGAGGCGAGGGCGGCTCGCCCCGAGGGCGACGTCGGCGGGGCGGCGACCGTCGCGCCGGCCCACAGGATGCCCGCGACGACGGCAAACCGACGCCGCGGGTCCCGTTCCAGCACGAGCACCCGGTCGCCGGGCCCCGCCCCGTTCCCTGCCAGGCCACCGGCGACGCGGGCCGCGACGTCGGCGAGATTCCCGAACGACCACAGGACGCGTCCGTCCGCGTCCACGATCGCCGGGGCGCCGGCGCGTCGCTCGGCCGCGGCAGCGAACAGACCGATCACGTTGCCACCGGTGGCCGCGGCGCTCACGACAGTCCGCGCTCGAACGTCGCGTAGGCGCGGATCTCCCGCCCCCAGCGGAGCGACATGCGGTGGGCCATCGACCCCCGTGCCATGAGCGCGTGGATGCCGGCCACGTACCCCCGCTCCAGGGCAGTCCGGTGGACCATCGCCGCGAGCGCCGCACCCAGGCCCGGGTGGCGGCGGCGCGCCTCCGCCGTCACGCCGATCGTCTTGAGGACGAACGCCGGCCCGCCGGGCGACGCGGGGCCCGGGCCGGCGACGCTGCCGAGACCCAGCGCGAAGCCGACCGCTGCACCACCCGGCTCCTCGAGGATGCGGATCAGCCCGGCGTCGGCAACGCCGGCGAAGGCCCGGTAGATCGCGGCGAACTCCTCGAGGTCGATCTCGCTCAGGCCCCAGGTGCCCCGGAAGATCTCCGTCGAGAGGCGGTGGAGGCGGGCCAGCTCCGCGTCGATGTCGTCGAGCCGGATCGCCCGGTCGCGGAGGCCGCCGTGGGCGGCCCGGGTGAGCGCCGGACCCGCCTGCGCGACGACGGCGTGGGGGTCGACGAGGCAGGACACCGCGTGATGCGCCGGGGAGAAGCCACCCGCCTCGAGGAGGGCGACGAGGGCGCGGTCGGCCTTGGGCTCGAGGGGGAACGGCGGCGGGCCACCCTCGTCGGGGTACCCCCCGGTGACGACGCGATGCCCGTACCAGGTCGAGAGCTGGACCGGGGCGCGGACCACGACCGCGCCCTGGCCGTGCAGCCAGTTCACGGCCGCCCCCAGCACGCGCCGGGCGGCCGGCGTGACCGCGTCGCCGGCCGATCCGCCGGGTGGCAGGGTCGCAAACCCGAGGCAGCCGAGGGGCCCGGCTGCCGTCCGCTGCCGCGGATCGACGCTGGCGACGATCCGGGCCGCGGGCTCGAGCTCGTCACCATCGGCGAAGCCGCGCCACCGGCCGTGCTGGAGGAACGGGTGGTCGGGCGCCAGGAGGCGCTGCTCCGCCGGCGATCGCCCAGGCTGCCAGGCTTCGGGCGCCGGATCGCCGGGACCGAACTCGATCATCGCCAGCCCGGACCCGGCACGACCCCGGCGGCCGCCGGTCGCTGACGGTCGCGGGACGCCGGGGACGGGACCGTGAGCGCGGCAGCGAACACCGTCGCGGCCGCCAGCAGCAGCAGGCCGGCGGCCGCCGGCGAGCCTAGCGTTGCCAGCGCGGCCAGTGCCGCAAGCGGCACGCCGAGGTTGTCGAGGCCGAACGGCAGCGAGCCCTCGACAAGGGTGACGACGACGGCGACGAGGGCACCCGCGATGCACGCCTCGGACGGCGGCATGCCGGCCGCGACCAGGATCGGGATCGACACCGCGGCCGTCACGCCGAGCGTCGCCAGCGAGCCCTCGATGGTCTTGGCCTGGCCCCATGCCGCGTACGTCCGCCGGCCCCATCGCGCGCCGACGAGCCCGCCGGCCGCGTCCGCGAGCGAGAGCGCGAGGATCGCGACCGCGTACCGCTCCGGGTGACCCTGGGTCGCGAGCCAGGTGACCGCGATCGCGACCGGGTACAGGTAGGCGCCCGCGCTGCGGCGCGCGATCCCGTGGACCGACCCGAGGCGCCCGGCCAGGCCGGTGACCAGCAGGAACGCCAGGAACGAGCCGGCGAGCGCCAGCACCTGCGTCGCCGAATCGAGGACCAGGGGCACGGCCAGGGCGACCGGACCGGCCGCCGCATGGTCGAGCTTGCGGGTGAGCTCCGGGGGGACGGCCCAACGCCGTCCGATGGCCTCGCCGACCGCGAGCACGGCGAGGAACGCGGCGGCGAGCAGGATCATCGGGACCCACGGTGCCGCGATCACGGGGCGGTCCTCACGGTCTCGATCACGAGCCGCGAGTAGAGGAATGCGCGGTCGAGACGATGCAGCCGATCGGCCTCGGGCTCATCGGTCGCCAGCCGGCCGGCCAGCGAAGCCGGTCGGCGGCGTGGCACGAGGTTGTTCCAGTAGCAGATCCGGGCGCCCGGCCGGCCGACCCTCGCGACCTCCGCCAGCGTCGCGGCGTGATCGTCGGGCGTGCTGAGCTCGAACACGTCGGACAGGTAGCAGGCGTCGACCGATGCCGAGGGCAGCGACCGGAGGGTCTCGTCCAGGCTGACCGTGCGGACTTCGATCCGGGTCACCCGGTCCCGGATGGAAGCCTGCGGGCCCGGCCGCAGGTAGTCGGGGAAGCGCTCCTCGGGCCCGAAGCCACCGGCGAGCATGTAGGCCACCCAGGGGTTCGTCCGGATCGGGATGTCGACGAGCGCGTGCTCTGCCCGTGCCAGGTAGTGCGCTCCGACGTCGCCGACCTCGCAGTGGGCGAAGAACGCCGGGTCCCGGCCGAGGCGCCGCAGCAAGCCGCGACTGAAGAACACGCGGAACAGGAGCCGCCAGCGCCACGAGTCCCAGCTCG
>MGOE01000090.1:99108-99512 GCA_001797035.1 Chloroflexi bacterium RBG_16_72_14 | reverse complement strand
CTGCTCGTCGAGGGTCGCCGCCACGAGCATCTCGCGCACCGCGCGTCGCCCGGGCACCAGCGGCAGCACGATCTGCCGGAACAGGGCCAGGTAGCGCTCGAAGCGGCCGGCGTGGATGACCCCGCGCTCGATCGCCGCGAGGTGCGCGTCCCAGTACCCGCGCGCATCGTCCGGCAGGGCCGGCCGGATCTCCCGGCGGTACGTGGCGACCCGGTCCATCGCCGGGGCGGCGCCGAGGAACGCGGCCACGCGGCCGGGCTCGCCGAGGCCCGCGATGGCGGCCATCTTCAGCCGGAGCAGGGCCGTCTGGGCCGGGTTGACGTCGACGGCGACGATCCGGGCCGGATCGTCCTGGAGCAGGGCCAGGACGTTGTCGCCGGCCGCGGCGATGGCCAGCACCACGT
>MGOE01000090.1:98811-98978 GCA_001797035.1 Chloroflexi bacterium RBG_16_72_14 | reverse complement strand
ACACGAGGCCCACGACCCCGGTCCAGCCGTCGAGCTCGAGCACGTCGCCCTCGTGCACCCGGTCCAGCAACCCCGTCACCCCGACGACCGTGGGGATCCCGAGCTCGCGCGCGACGATCGCGGAGTGCGACAGGAGGCCGCCCTGCTCCACGGCGAGGCCGGCGGCG
>MGOE01000090.1:95988-98776 GCA_001797035.1 Chloroflexi bacterium RBG_16_72_14 | reverse complement strand
GGTCGGTGGACCTCGCCACGATGATCCGGCCCGGCTGCGGCTCCGCCCGGGCAGGCTCGAGCACCGGGAGGCAGGCGGCGCGGACGCGCCCGACCGACGCGCCGATCCCATGCCACTCCGCGGGATCCGGGACGCCGGGCGCGTCGCCGGATCGAGCGGGGGAGACCGCGACGAACCGCAGCGGGTCCGTGATCGGTCCCCGGGTCTCCAGTCGCGAGGGCAGCCGCGGCAGCGCGGCGTACGTCGCGTAGCGCGTCCGCCTGAGGTGCACGATGTCCCGCGAATCGCCGGCGACGCCCGTTCCGGCGACGAGGCCCCGCAGCTCGCCGATCGTGAGGTAGTGCACGTCGGCCGGGTCGTCCAGGACGCCGCGGTCGTGGAGCACGGTGCCCAGATCCCGGAAGATCCGCCGGCCCACCCCGAACAGCTGACCGCGCGCGAGCCGCATCTCCTCGCGCCAGCGGACGTGTCGACGGGTGGCGCGGAGGAGCAGCGAGAACACCGCGAGGCGGACGGGCCCAGTCGGGTGAGCAAGCAGGCGGCGACGGACGCGCCGTCGGGCGTCGGACGCGGAGCGCCGGGTGTTCGGGCCGAGGCCGGCGGTCGGTCCCGTGCCGGCGTTCGGGTCGGCGACCAGCGCGCGCAGCGCCCCGACGAGCGCACCGGGATCGTCCCGGTAGCTCGGGCGCTCCAGCTGCAGCTCTCGCGGCGCCCGGTCGCCCCACGCTTCGAGGTACCCCCGGACCCGCGACGCCAGGGCCACCAGCCCGGGGTCCGTCTCCAGGCGGGCCCACAGCTCGTCCGGCGGCAGGCCGGCGACGAGCGACGACCATGCCGGCCGCGAGCGGATCTCCGCCGCGATGGCGAGGAGCTCGGCTCCCGGCCGGGCGCTCGCGACACCCCCGCTCGCGAGCAGGGTGTTCACCAGGCCCCGCGCCTCCGCGCCGATCCAGCGGTCCGCCACCCGTCGGAGGGCGCCGTGGGCGAGCATCAGGAACAGGTCGTTGAGGATCGGCGCCCGCCAGTCCCGGAGACCCCGGTCACGCAGCCGGTCGAACTCGTCGAGCAGCGCCCCTGCGGACGGCGCCGTCCCGGGCGTCGCGGGACGCCGATGCTCCTCGAGCAGCCCGGCGATCCGGGCCCGGAACGCGGCCGCGTCGGCGCCGAAGCGGAGCAGCCGGTACCCGAGCCGAGCGGTCATCGTCGCCAGCTCGCGGATCCGGGCCGGCGCGGCCAGCGTCATGGCCGTCCGCTCGTCCGGCCCGGATCCCGGCCGCCGCGTGCCCATCATCGCCTCGAGGAACCCGGCGGTCAGCCGGAAGCCGGGCAGCAGCGACAACACGCGGTACCAGCTGTTGAGGTTGTAGTAGACCCGGCCCTGGAGCAGGCCGAGCATCTGCTCGAACGTCCGCGCCTCGCGCTCGATCGAGGCCCGGGGCACGCCGAGCGCCCGGCAGGCGCCGCGGTAGACGGGGTCGTACAGCTCCACCGCGACGGAGAACGTGAGCGGCAGCGTGAGCTCGGGGAAGCTCTCGACGATGTTCGCGTTGTCCCACAGGATCACGGCGCCGTCGTCGGCCCGATCGGCGCTCACGGGAACCCCCAGGCCAGCATCACCGGCCACAGCAGCGCCGCGAGGACGGCGAGTGGGACCCCGGCCCCGAGCGCGCCCGTGCCGATCCTGGCGCTCGCCGCGATCAGGACCGAGGACACCGCCAGCGCCGCCACGAGCGGCAGCACCGCGACCGGGACCGATACGCCCACCGCGAACGCGAGCACCGCCGCCCCGGTCCCCGTCACCGCGAGGAACAGGGCTACCAGCGCAAGCGCCCGGGACCGGCCCAGTGCCGCGGAGTACGTCGCGACACCCGGCCGCTCCTCGCCGGCCGCGTACGTCTTGCGTCCGACCTCGAGCGCGAGACCCGCTCCCCACACGAGCAGGAGCGTGGCCGCGGGCACCGCGCTCGCGCTCGGCACGGCGGTCGCCGCCCAGGCGACGAGGAGCACGGTCGGGACGATCCCCGAGTGGAGGAGCGCCGCGGCGACCATGCCGCGGAGGACGGCTGGCCGGCGATCACCACCCAGGTCGAGGAGCCAGACCTGTCCGAGCGCGAGACCGTACCAGGCGAGGGCGGCCGGCCCGAGGGCCGCGGCGACCGCGGCGCCGGCGAACGCGGCCCCCACGGCGAGCGCCCGGAGCTCGGCCCGGCTCACCAGACCCCTGGGCAGCGGCCGGTCGGGCCGGCCCATCCGGTCGGCGGCCTCGTCCCGGAGCTCGTCGAGGACCCGCAGCGTGACGAAGGCGAGGGCGCAGGCGATCGCCGCCCACGCCTGGTTCCAGCCGATCCGCAGGACCTCGCCCCCGTCGAGCGCCGCCCCCGCCGCACCGCACAGGACGAGTGCCGCGATCAACGTCCCGTACCTGGCCGGCGGGAAGCGCTCGAGGACGAAGCGCGCCAGGCGCGTGACCGCGGACCCGGGCTCCCGCCGGGCCGCCGCGAAGGCGTCCACCGTGGCCGCGCGCTGCATGGCCTACCCGCCGGAAGCGCCCGGCGCGACAGACGGCCCCTCGGGCTTGCGCGCCTCCTGGATCGCGCCCCACACCGACAGCACGATCCAGCCGATCACCCACGCCCCGAGGAGGAGCGGGATGAGGCCGAAGCCGACCGTGCAGATCACCAGCAGGCCGGCGGCCAGGAGCGTCATGTTCGGCCCGTACAGGACGGATCCGACGACGAGCATCACGAACAGGCCGATCGCGATCCGCCCGAGGTTGATGCCCCATCGG
>MGOE01000090.1:93136-95976 GCA_001797035.1 Chloroflexi bacterium RBG_16_72_14 | reverse complement strand
CGGCGCGGCACCCGGCGTGACGCCTGACTGCGGAGTCGCAGGTGTGTCGACCTGCCACTCGTCGGCCGGGCCCGGCTCGGAGGACTGTTCGGTGTCCATCGTGCTTGCTCCTCAGAAGGGTGGGCGTCAGGGCTGACCGGCGACCGGTGGCGCGACGCTCGGCGCCAAGCGGGCCTGCTCCCCGGCCTCGCGCGCCCGGAACCCGAGGCTGCGGTCGACGCTTCCGTCCCAGTAGCGGACGAAGGAGATCACCAGGGACAGGTACAGCGGGATGGCGGCCAGCACCTCGATCGGGAGGTCGAGGATCACGGTCCTGAGCCCGATGAAGTCGGCGGTGGCGCTCGGCCCGTAGACGCGATAGCCGTTCTGGATGAACCAGGCCTCGATCGGGGCCGCGATGAGCGTGATGAGCGTGAGGTAGGCGGCGAACTTCAGGCGCACGTCGGTCGTGTGCAGGACGCGGTCCACCGCCAGCGTCGAGCCCGTGACGATCAGGACCCACAGGCCGGTCATGATCACGGTGATGTCGTGGAACACGTACGACCAGGCCGGGAAGCCCTGGTTCGTCGCCATCGGCTCGACGACGACCTCGAACAGGACCACCGCGACCGTCGTCAGCAGGAGGCGGTTCAGCAAGGGCAGCCGGCCCGTCGTCACCGCGCCCGGCTCGATCGCGGGCAGCCAGTGCCTGTAGAAGGAGTACACGAGCGTCATGACGACCGGCACGTAGTACAGGCCCGCGACCGGGACGTCGATGATCGGGAACATTGCCGACCCCGCCGCAGCGGCGGTCTCCGGGCTGGACTCGCGGATCCCGAGCCCCCGGACGAGGCCGTCGGAGACGATCGTGACGGGCGTGATGATGAGCAGGAACAGGACGTACCGCTGCCACGGCTCCTTCGCCCGCAGCACCCGATCCACCACGTAGATGGACAGCGAGATCAGCACGGTCCAGCCGATCGTGAGGATCCAGCTCACGTCGCTGTAGACGTAGGCCCAGGGTCCCAGATGCTGGTTCGTCCACATCGGGCCCGTGAAGAACTCGACGAGGAACATGCCGAGGGCGATCAGCAGCAGGTGCCCACGCACGTGCTCGATCCGGGCCGCGAGGAAGCGGTAGGTCAGGATCCCGGCCACGATGACCCCGACCTCGAACAGGAGGATCTCGATCGAAGGCAGGTCGGCGAACCGGTCCTGCAGGCGCTCGGTGAACTGGTCCCACGTGATCACGACACCAGGCTCCGTTCCCTCAGGTCGGTGACGACGGCCTCCGACTCGCGAAACTTCGAGTTCTTGACCTTGCACCCGCCCCACGCCGCCCGTTCGAACTCGTCACGGGTCGAGAGCGCATCCCAGATCTGCCACAGCGGAGCGTCCAGGACGTTCCCGAACACCGCGTGGTTGAAGTCGCAGGACATCACGTCGCCGTACGGCGACACGTAGAGGTAGCTCGTCCCGCAGGCGCACCCGACGGCGCGGAACCCCGAGCTGTACGCCCAAACGAGCACCCCGGGGTAGGTGGGGTCGCGGTTGTACGGGACCGCTGCCTGGATCATCTCCTCGATCCAGTCCTGGGAGTCCACCAGGTCCGTCCGGTCCCCGTACCGGCCGCTGGGCATCGCGTCGAACAGCAGCACCTCGTGAACGCCGAGTCGGCGAGCGAGCTCGATCACCCGGCCCATCTCCCCACGCCGGAACGACTCCGGGGTGATCGTGCACGAGATCCCGGTGGAGAAGCCGAGGCCGAGGGCAGACTCGATGGCCTTCACGGCCTGGGCGAAGCCGCCGGGCAGTCCCCGGAACTTGTCGTTCAGCGCCGGGTCGGCGGAGTCGATGCTCACGTAGACGCTGTCGAGGCCCGCGGACCGCAGGCTCCTGGCCCGCTGCGGCATCAGCGTGCCGTTCGTGAACAGGACGGTCGTGGTGAGGTTCCGGTCCACCGAGCCGATGATCTCGGGGAGGTCCTTGCGCAGCAGCGGCTCCCCGCCCACGAAGTTGAGGACCGAGACGCCGAGCTCCTGTCCCTCCTGGATCACCCGGCTCATCTGGGCGGTGGTCATGACCGTCCGGCTCCGGTCCTCGACGCCCTCGAAGAATGAGCAGTGCTCGCACACGGCGTTGCACACGTCGTTCACGGCGAGGCTCATCATGTTGGGCATGTTCCGGTTCTGGAGCGTCCGGTAGAGGGTTCGCGCCAGGAAGTTCGCGGAGGCCCCGCTGAACAGGGCAGGCGTCGAGAGCGAGTAGACCGGGCGCCCGTCGCGGTAGTGGATCACCTTGGAGTGGTTCAGGTACACCCGATACGTGCTGTCCAGCAGCGTCGTGGTGAACCCGAGGGCGTTCCTCGCGAGGAACCACCGGTAGCGCAGCCCCTGCAGCGCATCGATCATCGGCCGCCACCTCCCGGGACGCAGCACGGCGCGGCCGCCGCGGACGATATCGGTCGGCGCGGCCGTCCTCAGTCATCAAGACGCGCGGATCCCCGGGGCGTTGCACGCAGGCGTCGAGGCGCGGGGTGCGGCGCTGCGCCGCGTCCACACCGCGCGGCTGGGCGAGACCGCGGGCTCTGCCGGCAACGCCGCCGAGGACCGCTGGGTCACCGGGCGCTCCGCCTCGTTCGCCACCGGCATGGCCAAGGCGATCGCGACGGGCGACGACAATGCCCGGCGGGACATGCGGTCGGCGCTCAACCGCGCCCGGATCAAGCGCGAGACATACGCGGCGTGCCGTCCGGGTCCTGATGCCCCACGCGGTCAGGGAGCCGGAGCCGGGGCGGCGGAGTGAGCGCCGCCCGGTCCCAACGGGTCCGCGTCAGGCCGGCGCCACCACCGAGACGACGG
>MGOE01000090.1:88295-93127 GCA_001797035.1 Chloroflexi bacterium RBG_16_72_14 | reverse complement strand
GCCCGTGCGGCCGGCGATCTCCACCTCCCGCTCCGCCGGCGGCACGCCGAGCCGTGCCCGGTCCCACGTCGCCCGGCTGACGAGCAGCTCGCGGGGTCCGGCCAGCCCGCCCAGCCGGGCCGCGACGTTGACGGTGTCGCCCAGGGCGGTGAAGTCGATCCTGCCCTCGGTGCCGATCGATCCCACGAACGCCTCGCCCGCGTGGACGCCGGCCCCCACGATCAGCCCCTTCGCCGCCAGTCCCTCGACGGCGGCCAGGATCGCGCGCCCCGCCTCGATCGCCCGGCCGGCGTGGTTCTCGCCGGTGATCACCGGGATGAACAGCGACATCACGCCGTCGCCCAGGAACTTGTCCACGATGCCGCCGTTGGCGTCGACCGCCATCGACGCCAGGCGGTAGTACTCCTGGAGCAGGGTCCGGAACTCCGAGGCCGGGATCCGCTCGGCGAGCGCGGTCGAGCCGCGGACATCCGCGAATACGACGCTGATCTCGACCTCGGCGCCACCCGGGTTCCTGGCCAGGCTGCCGAAGCACGCCCGGCAGAGGAATGAGTTGTCCCGCAGGGGACCGAAGCCGAGGGCGCGCGCGACCAGGCCGCCGGGGCCGTGAAAGGGCGCGGCGCAGACCTTGCACCGCGGCGCCGACGGAACGCGGCGCCAGCGGCGGCGCATTCGCACCAGCCCTGGGTCCTCTCCGCTCAGGAGCGAACGCCAGGTGTGCGAGTGGACCGGCTCGTTGTCCGCCATCGGCGCATCGTACGACGCGCGGTCGAGGGCGCAGCGTCATCCCAAGGCGAGTCCGCCGCCGGGTCCGTCAACGGGTGCTCGCTGGGCCTCACGATCCGCCAGCCATCGCGTCGCGGGCGTTCAACCGCGCGACGGCGTAGTACCGACGGCGAGGTCAGGATCCGCGTGGCTGGGCGTCCCGGGGCAGCAGGCGGAACGGCCGTCCGCGCGGGCCGTCGATCGCCCGGAAGTGGCGCTCGTCGAGGGTCAGCACGTCGGCAGTGTCGTGGCGCTCGGCGAGGACCATGATCGACGCGTCGGCGAGGCCGAGCCCGAGTGCCGCGTACCGGTCCAGGATCTCCGTCGCGCGCGCGACGTCGGCCGCCGCGAAGGATTCCAGCTGGTACGCGCCCGCGGCGACCTCGCCCAGCAGGGCCCGGGCGATCCGCGCCGAGACCCGGGTGGAGAGCAGGTAGTCAAGCTCGGCGAGGACGAAGGGGGAGAGCAGCCCCGGCTCGGCAGCGGCGCGCAGCACCGCAGCGGCCGCGGCATGGTGGCGATCCGACCGGTCCAGCGCGGCCAGCAGCCCGCTCGTGTCGAGCAGGATCACCGCACGCCAAAGCCGTCGAGCAGCTCGTCCACGCGCTCGGCGAGATCCTGGCCGCCGCTGTCGAACAGGGGGATCGTGGGCTCGGCAACCCGATGGCCGGCCGTGACCGCGTCCACGCCCTGCCGGATCAGCTCCGCCTCGCTGCGGCCTGTCGCCCGCGCGGTCCGCGAGAGCGCCCGGCGCTGGTCCGAGGTCAGGTACACGGTGGTCTTCTCCATGCCATACACGATACCATACGCATCGATCCGCACGGTCTTACTCGGCCGGCCGGGCGCCCGATGAGGCATCATCCGCACACGCGTCCCCGCGGATGGTCCGCGCGGTCAACGGGCGCGCATGGCCGGAGGATCTGCCCGTGGCCCGGCTCCAGGCGAAGCCGCTCGAGACGCCGGACGAGGTCCGCCCGACACCGCTCGGGCGCATCGACATCTACAACCTCGACGACCTCGTCATCGGCAGGATGGTGTTCGAACCCGGCTGGCACTGGGCCGAGCACGTCCAGCCGATCGCGGGCACGACGCTGTGCCAGTACCACCACGTCGGCGTGTGCATCGCGGGGCGGCTGGCCAACCGGCTGGAGGACGGCACGATCCTCGAGATCGGCCCCGGCACGGTGTTCGAGATCCCACCCGGTCACGACGGCTGGGTGGTCGGTGACGAGGCGTTCGTCGCCTACGACGTCGCGGGCGTCCGGTCGTTCGCGCGGGTCGACGAGCGGATGCAGCGGGTGCTGGGCGCCGTCCTGTTCACCGACATCGTCGATTCGACCGCGCTCGCGGAGTCGCTCGGTCCGGCTCGCTGGCGGGAGCTCGTCGCGACCCACAACGAGCGCACCCAGTTCGAGCTCGACCGCTACCGCGGCCGGCTGGTGAAGACGACGGGGGATGGCGTGCTCGCCCTGTTCGACGGCTCCGAGCGGGCGGTCCGCGCGGCGGCGGCGATCTGCCTCGCGGCGAAGTCGCTGGGGCTGGCGATCCGGGCCGGGATCCACACCGGCGAGGTCGAGATGACGGCCGGCGACGTCCGCGGGCTGGCGGTCCATGTCGCCGCCCGGGTGATGGCGCTCGCCGGCCCGAGCCAGGTCTACGTGTCGGCCACGACCCGGGAGCTCGTCGCCGACTCCGGGCTCACCTTCGTCGACGCCGGGTCCCACGAGCTGAAGGGCGTTTCGGGTGCGCGCCAGCTGTACTGTCTCGCCGAGCCCGGGCCGGGGTGACGGGGGCCGCGCGCTCGAAGCCGTCGCCGCCGGGACAGGAGGCACCTTCGCGCGCATACTCCGCCGACCGGCCGCCGGGATTGCCAGAGGGAGCACATGGAGCGAGCAACGCAGTCCGGGTCGCCTGGAGGGGCAAATGCCCTGGCGGGCGAGCGGTACCTGCTGCTCGCCGATATCTCCGGCTACACCGTCTTCATGGCCAGCGTGGAGCTGGCGCACGGGGTCGATTTCGGTGCGGGCATCCCGGTCGCCTATTCGGTGCTGGGTGGCCTTCTCGCCGCCGTCGTCGAGGGCGTGGAGCCCGATTTCACCCTTGTCAAGCTCGAGGGCGATGCCGTGTTCGCGGTCGCGCCGGCGGCAAGCCTCGATGGCCAGGGAGACCGGGTCCTCGCGAAGCTCGGGGCGATGTACCGGGCGTTCACCGAAGGTCGCACTCGAGCCATCCCGGCCAGCGACCACATCTGCACCGCCTGCCCCGCGGTCGCCCACCTCGACCTCAAGGTCGTGTTGCACCGGGGTGTCGCGGTGCGCCAGGCGGTCGGGTCGGGCAGCGACCTGCTCGGCCCGGCCGTGACGGTCGCGCACCGATTGCTCAAGAACACGGTTCGAGAGCGGATCGGCTACCGCCCCTACCTGTTCCTGACCGACGCCGCGGCAACCGCGCTCGGGCTGCCTGAGATCGGCCTCGCGCACCGCGAGGCGTACCCGGACGCAGGACAGATCGAGGGCCGCATCGTGGTGCTCGGCGAACCCGAGCACGACAGCATTCCGACGTAGGCCGCGGGGCGGCGAGGTGTTCGGCCCGTACCTCCTGCCGTCGCATCCCCACCGCGAACGCGCTAGCCGAAGAAGTCGGTGATCGCCTTCGTGTCGTCCGAGAACGCCCAGCGCTCCGTCACCTTGCCGCCCCGCACGTGGTAGATCTCCGCCGTGCGGTAGGTCAGCGAGCGGTCACCGTGGGTCGCCGTCGCGGTCCCCAGGGCGATGACATGGTCGTCGCTGGCGAGGACGTCGTGGACCTCGTACTTGATGTCGTACCCACTCCAGTCCGCCATCGACGCCGCCAGCTCGGCCTTGCTGCGGCGTGGCTCGCCACGACCGATCTCGTGCCACACCACGTCGTCGGCCACGCGGCTCGCGGCTCCCTCCATGTCACCGCTGGCCATCGCCTCGTTCATCTCGCGAACGACGGTCGCGTTCGGGTGCTCGGCCATGCCCGTCCTCCGTCGAGCCGGCGCGCGGACGGCGACTGCTCGCGCGATTGGGACGCCGCCGGCTCGGGTGCCCACAGCCTACTGCCATTGACCAGACGCAACGGAGGCGGAGCCGGACGCTCCGCCTCCGTTCCCCGTGCTTCTTCCCCGGCGCCGAGCGCCGTGCCGGTCAGCGACGGGCGGTCACCATCAGGGGATCCGTGCTGTTGAGCCAACTGCTTATCGCCGGCGAGGCCGACCGGGCCATGCCGCCGGCGATCGTCCGCCGGATGTACCGCGCCCACCGCGCCTCGCCCGCCCGCACGGACTTCCGCTCGTTCCCCGGCCGGACCCACTGGCTCATCGCCCAGGAGGGCTGGGAGGAGGTCGCCGGGAGCTGCCTGGACTGGATCGGGTCACTTGGCGGAGAACCGCTCGAGCCTCCGATGCCCGTGTGACCGATGTCTCACAAACCCCGGGAACCACGCCGAACGTCAGCGAGCCATCAGCCCCAAGGTGAGCCACATCCCGACGAAGCCGCCGACCATCGCCCCGAACATCGCGGATATCAGGCTGAATAGGCCTGCGCCGAGCGCGGACTGGTTCCAGCGCGCCTGAAGTCTCAGGAACCCCCCGAGGAGCGCGGCCGGGAGCCGTCTTCGCTGGGGTCCTACGCCGCGGTACGCCGTAACGGCCAACCTGCTACGGGTACCCGCTATCGTTGAGCCACCGTTCGGTGTCGCCCGGAGCCGGCTTGCGTCGGCGGGGTGAAGCACAGGGAGGGATGTCGAGATCGCCCGGGCATTCCCAGTCCGCGACGTCGTCGAGATCCCGCTCACGCGGGTGCGGGCTCACCTCGTCCTCGAGCCGGAGCTGTCGCTCATCGACTGCGGGTATGCCGGGCAGGCGGGCCGCATCCGGCGGGCGATCAGCGGCAACGGCCGCGACCCGTCCGAGCTCCGGCGCGTCATCGTCACTCACGGCCACCCAGACCACGCGGGCAGCGCCCGGGAGTTCGCCGTGCAGGGGGCCACGGTCCTCATCCACCCCGCGGACGGGGACCGGCTCGCCCTCACCTGGCGCGACC
>MGOE01000090.1:79956-88269 GCA_001797035.1 Chloroflexi bacterium RBG_16_72_14 | reverse complement strand
CTGTTCGCCGCGATGACCCCCGACCCGCCGGCCTTCGAGCCGATCGAGGACGGCGACCTGATCCCGGTCCTCGGCGGGCTACGGGTGATCCACACGCCCGGCCACACGCCCGGGAGCGTGTGCCTGTACGGCGCCCGCGATCGGGTGCTGTTCGTCGGCGACGTCCTCCAGCACCGCCTCGGCCGGGTCTCGTTCGCGAGCCGGCTGTACAGCGACGACGCCGCGCTCGCCCGCAGGTCCGTGCAACGCCTTGCGGCCCTGGACGTCAAGATCCTGGTGTTCAGCCACTACGCGCCGCTCACGGCGGGCGTGGCGGAGGTCCTGGAGGAGCTCGCCGGTCGCGCGGACTAACGGCGGCCGTGCCGGCGACGAGAGGGGAGCGGTCGTGGAGACCATCGTCGACCTCGTGCAGGTCGGGGCGGAGCGGTTCGATCGGCGGCCCGCGCTCCTGATCCGCCCGTTCTTCCGGACCCGGACCTGGCGGTACCGGGACCTCGCCCGGATCGTGCCGCGCGCCGCCCGGGTCATCGGGGACCACGGCGTCGGCCAGGGCGACCGCGTGATCGTGTGGGCGGTGAACCGGCCCGAGTGGGGGATCGCGTTCTTCTCGATCGCCCACCTGGGCGCCGTGTCGGTCCCGCTCGACGTCCGGCACAACGTCGACTTCGGCCGCAAGATCATCGGGCAGACCGACGCGAAGCTCGTCGTCGCGAGCCGGCAGACCGAGGCGTCGGCCCGGGAGCTCGGCCTGCCGATCCTGCTCGTCGAGACGCTGGTGGACCTGGCCCGCACCGCGGACCCGGTGGACCGCGCCGCCGTCAAGCCCGACGACCTGGCAGAGATCGTGTTCACGAGCGGCACGACGGGCGAGCCGAAGGGGGCGATGCTGAGCCATCGGAACCTCCTCGCCAGCGCGACCACGATGACGAGCGTGCTCTCGTTCGGCGCCTCCGACCGGCTGCTGTCGGTGCTCCCGCTGTCCCACCTGTACGAGCAGGTGCTGGGGTTCCTCGCGCCGCTGACGGTGGGGGCGAGCATCGTCTACCCGGTGAGCCGCCAGCCGGCGGTCCTCATCCGGACGTTCCGCGACTTCCGCGTCTCCGTGCTGCTGATCGTTCCCCAGGGCCTGCGCCTGATCAACGGCGCGATCGAGCGCAAGGTGGACCAGGCCGGCAGGCGCGCCACGTTCGAGCGACTCCACGCCATCGCGCGTCGCGTCCCGAAGCCGTTCCGGCGGCTCCTGTTCCGTTCCGTCCTCGCCGAGTTCGGCGGGCGGCTGCATACGATCGGCGTGGGTGCCTCCGCCCTCGATGTCGAGATCGCGGCCCGCTGGACCGAGATGGGGGTCGACGTCCTGCAGGGCTACGGCGCGACCGAGATGGGGCCCGTGGTCAGCTTCACGCGGCCCGAGCGCAACGTCATCGGCACCGTCGGCGAGCCGATCCCGGGCGTGGAGGTGCGGATCGCGGACGACGGCGAGATCCTCGCCCGGGGGCCCGGCCGGTTCAGCGGCTACTGGCAGAACCCGGAGGCGACGGCCGCGGCGATCGATCCCGAGGGCTGGTACCACACGGGGGACCTCGGCACCATCAGGCCCGACGGGATGCTCGCCTTCCGCGGGCGGAAGAAGGACATGCTCGCGCTGCCGGACGGGCAGAAGGTCTACGCCGAGGACGTCGAGGCGATCCTCAAGGACGACCCGCGCGTCACGGACGCGGCGGTCGTCGGCTGGCCGCTGGGCGCCGCGCTGCGCGTGCACGCGGTGCTGCTGCTGGCCGACCCCTCCGTCGAGGACGACGTCGTCGCCGCGGCGAACGCCCGCCTCGCGCCGCACCAGCAGATCCGGGGCTCGACCGTGTGGCCGGAGGATGACCTGCCGCGGACCCACACGCTCAAGGTCCGCAAGCCCGACATCCTGGCCCGGCTCGACGAGCTCGAACGCCCGACGACCGGCCGGATCCCCGCCGCGGCATCCAAGCTGAGTGCCGAGCCGCTCGACCGCGACGTCGACCCGGTGACCGTCGTCGTGGCCGGCCTCGCCGGGCGCAGCGCGGGCTCGGTGATGCCGTCCATGCGGCTGTCCACGGACCTCGACCTCGACTCGCTCCAGCGCGTCGAGCTGCTCGGTGTCATCGAGGAGGAGACCGGGGTCTTCCTCGACGACGAGGTGCTCATGCCCGACACCACCGTCGGGGAGCTGATCGCGATGGTCGAGGCCGCGCGCGGCGCCAAGCGCGATGCGGGTGCCTGGCGGTGGCCGCTGTCACCCGTCGCGCGGGCGGTCGGACTCGGGTTCCAGGTGCTGCTCGTGTACCCCTTCGTGCACCTGTTCTACCGCGTCCGGACGAGCGGTCTCGAGCGCCTGGACCCCGACGACGGCCCGTACCTCCTGACGCCCAACCACTGCCTCCACCTCGACAACGGGATCATCCTCGCCCGGCTGCCCGTCGCCATCCGCTGGAAGCTCGCGGTCGCGGCGGCCGCCGACACGATCTACAAGAACCCGGTCCAGGGGGTCCTCGCGTCCCTCATCGCGAACGCCTTCCCGCTCCAGCGCGAGGGCGGCATCCGCAAGAGCCTCGAGCTCCTCGGGAAGCGGATGGACATGGGCTACAACATCCTGATCTACCCGGAGGGAAAGCTCACGGTCGGCGGGCCGCTCCAGCCGTTCAAGGGGGGCGCCGGCATGATCGCGGTGGAGGGCGGCTCGCCCATCGTCCCCGTCAAGCTGAAGATCAACCGGATCTCGATCATCGACACGCGACGGCTGCCGTCGGCCATTCGCGGCGACGTCGAGCTGGTGGTGGGTGAGCCGATGTGGTTCGACTCCACGATGGACCACGCGGCGGCGACGACCCGGCTGGAGGCCGCGGTGGCGGCGCTCTGACGCAGCCAGGGAGGCGCGGGGCCTCGCTCTGTCCACACCCATCGTCGCGCCAAGCACGAATCGGTGTCAACGACCCCGGTCCCGCAGTCTCTCGAATGGACGAGCGGGCGGCTGGACACAACCGCCCTTTCAGCCCAGCCTGCAGGGTTCGCCCTTGTTCACCTTCACCCTTGGCAACGACGCCGCCGTGTACGTGCCGGCACGGTCGTAGTTGGTCGAGCCGCCTCGTCGAGGGTGCGGGGCGGCGCGGATGCGTGCTGGTGCAGAGCCCCGGATTACGAAGACGCCTTCGCGTCCCGCTCGTACGCCTCGGCGATCAGCGGCTTGACCACCTCGTCGAACGTCCGGCGGCTCGGGTTGAGGATCGCCACCCAGTGCTGCTTCGCGTAAACGGGGTGGGGGATCACCCGATCGAGCTCGGCGTAGTCGGGGTCGGTCGTCGAGCCGACCAGCCGCTTGAACGTCGTCCGGCCGACCCCGATGTTGAGCCGGTACACGCCCGGCCGCGCGAGGTTCGACGGGGCGCCCAGGTCGTGCTCGTCGGTCGTGACGATGGTCGCGAAGTTGGGCGACGCCGACGCGTCGAGCGAGAAGAACGTCGCGCTCAGAGCCGTCGTGACGACGGTGTCGGGATAGGTGGTGGTGATCCAGGTCGTGACCTCGTCCGGGTCGGGGCCGGAAGCAACGTTCGATGCCATGCCCCGAGTCTGCCCCACGCATGTCAAGTGGCCGCCCGAGGCCTGTGCGTCGATGACGGTTGGCAAGTCGAGTGGGACGGGTGACGAGCCTTGACTCGGTCTGATCGGGGGACGATGCTCAACGTCGTAGCGAGGGGCGAGATGTGGAGACCAGGAACGCGGCCAGTCCGGTAGGCGGAATGGCCGCCCCAGTCGTTCAGGGGCGACCGGGAACGACCCGCATCAAGGTCGCCGTCGTCCTGCTTGCGATGCCGACGGTCATCTCGGCGGTCTTTCTGGTCTTCGCCGTCCCGAAGTTGCTGCTGGGACAGGATACTGTCGCCTTCTATCTCAACGACGCCGCCATCACCTGGCCCACTGGCGTGCCCGTGGTGGCCGTTGCGACGGCGCTCCTGATCGGCGCGACCTGGCGCGGCTGGGGTCTCGACTCCCTGCGGCTCCTGCTACTGGCGTCCGTGGCATGGCTGGCTGCCGGGGCCTACGTGGTTGCGGCGGGCGGCACGGCATCGCTCCTCGTCATCTCGGCCATCGTCCTTGTCCTCCTGGCGAGCGTCGCCCGCGATCGACGCAGGTGGATGCGGAGACCGGCGTAGATCAGGCCGCGCGAATGCTCTTGCGCCTTCGCCCTCCGGCGGCACTGGGACTTACCAACCGTCCTTGACGCACAAGGCCCCAGGCTTCGCCGATGCGGCCGCGGCCCTCAGCGCCAGTCGACGTTCACCACGTCGATCGGCCCCGAGAAGCCCTTGAGGGTCGCGCTTCGGGGATCCGATGTCCGGTGCGACGCGCCGACCGTCGCGACGCTGGCGACGATGTCGCCGGCGCCCCCGAGCGCCGCGATCCGGGCCGCCTCGTGGACGCCCTTGCCGTGGAAGTCGCCGCCGACCTGGGTCGCATCGGCTGCGTGGAGCCCGATCCGGAGCTGCGGCGCGAAGCCGTGTGTGGCGCGGTGCTCGGCGAGCCGCCGCTGGATCGCGATGGCTGCCGCCACGGCGAGGTCCGGCGAGTCGAAGCTGACGAAGAAGCCGTCGCCGGTCGTCGAGATCTCCTCGCCGCCGTTCGCCGTGAACACCTCACGCAGGGTCGTGTTGTGCCAGCCGAGCATCGTCTCCCAGGCCTCGTCGCCGAGCGCCACGACGAGGTTCGTGGAGCCGACGATGTCCGTGAACATGAAGGTCTTGATGACGCGCCGGGCGGGACCCGTCTTGCCCCGCAGCTGCCATGGCAGGAGCTCCGCGACATCCTCCAGGATGATCGCGGCCGTCGGGCAGGCGAACGCGGCGGCCCGAAGGACCTCCTCGTCGACGCTGTCGGGGCCGACCACGTCCGACTTGCCGTAGTCGCCCGCGAGCCAGTCGAACGCCGTCGGCGCGAGCGTGATGCAGTTGCCCGCGCCGACGCACTTGTGGCGGTCGACCCGCGCCCGGACGACCATCAGCGCGACCCCACCGCGGCCAGCCCCCGGAACGCCAGCGACGTCGCCTCGGCGCGGCTCGATGCGCCCAGCCGCGCCTGCACGTGCGCCAGCCGCTGGGCGACGTCGTCCTCGTGGACCCCGAGCTCGGCGGCGATCTCGGCGTTCGTCCTGCCCTCGGTGAGGAGCTGGAGCAGGCGGCGCTCGGCCTCGTCCAGGCTGGGGGCCGCATCGGGGGCGACACCCGGCTCGGCGGCGCCCGCCGCGGGTGGCTCGACGGGGCCAGCCAGCGCGACGAGCTCCCGCCCGACCGGACCCGTGAGCCAGCGGACGCGGATCGCCTCGTCAGCTGTTCCCTGCGCGATCCTGGACACCGTCGCCTGGAGGTAGCCGCGGACGAACCCCTGGACGTCCGGCGGGCCCCCGGCGAACAGGGCCCGTGCCGCGGGGATGACGATCTCCAGGCTGGTGTCCTCGTGAAGGTTGGCCTGCAGCGCCCCGAAGGCGGCGCCCGCGGCCATGACCGCAACTTCGACGTCGCCGCGGCCGAGGGCCACCGTGGCCAGCGCGACGTCTGCCTGCGCACCCCACGGGGCGTGGCCGGGGAGGAGCGACCGGAGCGCGTGCACCTGCGCCGCCGACCGCTCGACGAGCTCCGCCAGCGCAGTGTCCGGCGAGGCGCCCTCGCCTGCTGCCGAGCCGCGGGCTGCCGAGCCGTCGGCCGTGCCGCCCGCGACCAGCCCGGCCGCCGTGAGCGCCAGCTGGGCGAGGGCCTCGCACCGAGCCGATGCCCGGCCTCCCTCGGTCGCAATCGCGACCGCCCGCTCGAGATGGCGGATCGCGCCCTCCGCGTCGCCCGCGCCGGCGCTGACCATCCCCCGCCAGGCCTCGAGCTGGCGGGCGCGACTGCGCGACGGGGCCATCGAGGCAGCGGCCGCTGCCATGCCCAGCCACCGCTCGGCCCCGTCGACGTCGCCGAGCTCGAGCAGGGTCATCGCCACGCCACCGGCGGCCAGGAACTCGATCGACCGGTCGCCCTGCAGCCTCGCCGCCCGATGCGCGTCCTCGCCGCGCGCGAGCGCGACGTCCGGCACCACCTTGGCGCGCGCGTACACGTGGACACCGAACAGCATCTGCAGGTCGAGGCGGTCCCGCTCGCTCTCCGTGACGACCTCGGACAGGCGCGACGTCACGCGCCGGATCTCCTCGAGGTGTCGCGCGGAGCTCGACAGGTGCATCGTGGGCCCGTAGCGCGCGTAGGCCATGGCGATGACGGTCGACATGACGCCGGTCCGGTCGCCCAGGCGTTCGAAGATGGCCAGCGCGCGGTCCAGGACCTCGGTCGCCTCGACCAGGAGGGGGCCGATCGGCGTCGCGACGATCAGTGCCTCGATGTCGGCACCCCCCGCCACCGCCGCCAGCAGCTCGTTCGCGCGGCCGCCGATGACCTCGCCCGCGAACCACGCGCGCCCCCGGGCGAAGTCGATCATCCCCTGCTCCCGGAGGGCGGCAGCGAGGCTGCGATCGTCGTGCAGCTGCTCCGCCAGCTCGATCGCCCGGCGGTAGGCCTCCTCGGCGCCGTCGAGGTCGATCTCGATCGCGGCGCCGCCGAACGATTCGCCCAGCGGGCTGCGAAGGAGCGCCTGGCCGAGCTCGAGGGTCGCCCGGAGCTCCGTGGCGGCATCCCCTCGCTCGATGGCGCGGGCACGGACGCGACGGGCCAGCTCCGCGGCGGCGTCCTCGTCGTGGCTCGTGCGCAGCGCCGATGTCCGCCGGAGCTGGACGTCCAGCTCGATCGCGGGATCGCGCATCGCCTCGGCGAGGGCGGCAAGCTCGGTGAGGCCATCGAGGCGCTCGCCCGTCCGTCGCAGGACCGCGAGCGCGTCGTCGCGGGTCGCGAGCAGAACCCGCCGGTCGGCCGGCGTCGAGACCACCGGAAGCGCCTGCTCGACGAGCCGGAGCGCCTCCTCCGGGGCGTTGGAGGCGAGGGCGGCCATGGCGGCGTCGATGGAGAAGCGTGCGGCCCGCGCCGTGTCGCCGGCCGCGAGCGCGTGCTGGGCGAGCATCGGCAGGCCGGCGGGGGCCGGATCGCCACCCTCGAGCAGCAGGTCGACGATCGCGGCGTGGACCTGCCGGCGACGCGCCGCCGACTGTTGGCTCGCGGCGAACTGGCGGACCTGCTCGTGCGCGAACGTGTAGTCCGCGGGCTGGCCCTGCTGCTGCGGCAGCACGAGGCCCGCCAGGACGGCCGGCGCGAGATCGTCGGCCAGCGGGTCGGCGCCGTCGCCCGGGTCCGCGGCCCCGCCCGTCGCGGCTGCCTGGGCGGCGCGCCCCCGCTCGGGAGGCGGCGCCTCGGGCGCGGCCTCGGCGTCCCCGATCCGCGCCCGGATCGCCCGCAGGTCCCGCAGGCTGAAGCTGCGGCCGAGGATCGCCGCGTCGCCGAGGACCCATCGCGTCCGGGCCGGGAGGCGAGCCGCGCGGCGATCGATGAGCGTCCGGACCGCGGATGGCATGAGCCGGGCCGCGTTGCGGCCGAGGCGCCACACGCCATCGATCTGCTGGAGGGTGCCTGCCTCGCGGTGGGTCCGGGCCAGCTCCTCGACGATGAACGGCACGCCCTCGGACTGGGCGTGCATCGAGGCCGCCGATGCCGGTTCGACCGCCCCGCCCAGGACCCGCTTGAGGAGCTCCGCCGTCTCGACCGAGCTGAACCGTCCGAGCCGCAGCCGTCGGACGAGGCCCATCCGCTCCATGTCGGCGACGAAGTTGACGGCCTCGGTGATGGACGCGACCTCATCCGGCCGGATCGTCAGCAACAGGAAGACCGGCCGGTCGGCGTCGCTCCGGGCGACATACCGCAGCAGCCGGAGGGTGTCGTCGTCGGCCCACTGGACGTCGTCGATGAGCAGCGCAAGCGGACGGATCCCGGCGAGTGTCGAGATCGCCACGCCCGCGAGGTCGAAGGCCCGGAGGAGCTTGGCGTCCGGCGGCAGGGTCTCGAACCCCGGCTCGTCACGCCCGGAGACGGCCTCGGCCACCCGCCTGACCGCCGCCTCCGCCGGCGTGCCCGCAACCGCATCCTTGAGCGCGCCCGACGCGAACAGGCTGCGCGCGACGAGGAACGGCCCGCGGATCTCCTCGTCGGCCGTGATCGCGACGCACGTGAACCCGTCCGCCGCCGCGAGCTCGGCCGCCGCGAGCAGCAGGCGCGTCTTGCCGATGCCCGGCTCGCCCTCGAGGGTCACCGCCGCCAGGCGACCCGACGCCTCGCGCAGCTCCTGGGCGATGGCCTCGAGCTCGGCGCTCCGGCCGAT
>MGOE01000090.1:77919-79944 GCA_001797035.1 Chloroflexi bacterium RBG_16_72_14 | reverse complement strand
GCCGCAGCTGGACCGCGAGCGAACACTGGGGCCCGACCAGGGGGTCGAGCGCGCCCCCGCCGGCGAGCGGACGGGAGGGGCCCAGCGGTACGGACGCTGTATCGCCCAGCATGGCGGGGATTATGACGCCGCGGTGCTCCGACCTCAGGTCGCGGCCTGCAACTGGTCGGCGTAGCGTTCGAGCGACCGGGCCACCTTGGCCAGGGGCTCCATCAGGGCGGGTGTGCACAGCTGGCCGCACCGGCGGGCGAACGCCGCGGCGTCGCGCAGGCGCTCCTCCATCAGGACCCACGCCGCGTCCCGGTGCGGCAGCAGGTAGTCCACCTGGTAGAACAGCTCGAACCCCGGGCCCGCGCTGACGCCGGGGTGCTCGGGGCCCACGGGCAGCGTCGTGACGACGGTGCCGAGCGGCTTGATCGCCGTGTACATCAGGCCCACCGAGACGTCGGCCAGGACCTCGAGCTGCTCCGGCGACTCGTCGGTGTGGGCGAAGTACCGCGAGAGGAGCTGCAGCAGGACCTCGTACGCCACGTTGAGCAGGTCCATGGCGCGGGCCGTGCCCGGGTCCGTGATCAGCGGCACCACGACCCCGGTGGGCTGGGGCCGGACGTTGGCTGCCACCACCGGCCGGGCGGGCTCGAAGCCCGGGTCCGCCTGCTTGAGCGCGAGGTACTCGTCGAGGATGCCAAGGAGGCGCCCGAAGTGGGCGTCGCGCCACTCGCCACGAGCCCCCTCGCCCTGCTCGACGATCGTGTCGATCGCCTGCCGCGCGGACACGAGGTCGGTGACCGCGACGAGCTCCGGCCACCGGAAGTGCTCCTCGGTCGCCTGGGCATTCGGCGGCCCGACGAACAGGCGGGGCGGGCCGAGCCGCTCGTCGAGGTGCTCGAGGCCGGCCTGGATCGACCGGTAGAGCTGGCCGATGGTGTCGAACTCCTGGAGCTGAGGGACGATCGCGTCGTGCTCGTCATGGGGCAGCGCGACCGCCTGCGCGATGGCCTCGAACCCTTCGGCGTCCTCGACGTCCATGCCATCCGGCCGCTCGAGGAAGGCGAAGTGTCGGAGGGCGGCCTCGCCGAACGACAGCAGCTCGATCCGGACGCCGGCCGGGTAGGCGTAGGCGGGCATCGGGAAGTTCGGCCGTGCGAGGCGCGGTGCGGCGCCGACCGCCGTCAGCAGGTTCTGGACCAGCGCCAGATGGAGCATCTCCTGTGCACTGATCTCCAGCAGCGCCGTGCGCCAGCGCTGGACCGCCGCGAGCGTCCCTGGGGTCAACCCCTCGTCGAGCCGCTGCTTGAGCGAGAACGCCGCGAACAGGTACTGGAGCATGATCAGGTGCTCGAGCTCGGCGGCCTTGCCGAGCGTGTAGATCAGCGCCTCGCGATGCTCGAGGCCCCCCGTGTGCGCGTCGTCCGGCCCCCGCCGGACCTCCAGGACGCTGGCCAGCGGACCCTGCGGGCCGGGGTTGACGTACTCGATCATGGGACGCCTCTCTGGGGGTTGATGGGTCACGTCGCGGTGCCGCCGGCGAACGTCGAGCCGGGCTCCTCGTACAGGCGGTCGTCCGGGTAGCACCACCACCAGCCTTCGCCGGGCTCGGCGCTCCGGATCATCGGATGCCCCGTCGCCTGGAAGTGCGCCGTGGCATGCTGGTTCGCGCTGCGGTCGCAGCAGCCCGTCTGCCCGCAGGCCAGGCACTGGCGAAGATGGAACCAGGTGGCGCCCACCGCCACGCACGACGGGCAGACGCGGAGCGGCGGGTCGATCCGAAGGTCGGGTTCGAAGTGTTCGCAGAACGCCGTCACGTGGCAGCTCGTCCGATGTGCCTGCGGCCGGGCCGATCCGCTTGGCAGGCCCCCGCAGCGCGGACACTACACCGGAACCGCGCGAGGGGCGGGTCAGATGACAGGGTCGACGTACGCGGCGTATCGGACGACGGTCCGGAAGCCGAGGCGCTCGTAGATCGGGCGCCCCATCTCGCTTGCCTGGAGCGCGGCAACGTCGCATCCGGCGTCGGCGCCGTCA
>MGOE01000090.1:76249-77870 GCA_001797035.1 Chloroflexi bacterium RBG_16_72_14 | reverse complement strand
CCTCGATCGTCGCGATGCTGTACACCCCGACAGTCCGGCCGGTCCGCCAACCCAGCCCGGAGGCGACCGGCTCGCCGTCCGCGTAGCCCACATAGACGACGCACCCCGGCCGTTCGAGCAGCGCGAGGCACGCCGTTTCCAGCGCGACCGCAGGGTCCGAGCCGAACCCCGCCGTCACGACCCGACGGTGGGCATCGATGCCGGCGGCGTCGGTCACCCGGCGGATCTCCAGCCCGTGAGCCACGTGTCCGGCGATCGCGTCGCGGTCGATCGGGAAGGCGACCATGCCGGGCGTCCGCGCCGCCGTTCCTGGGGGCGCCAATCCGGCCCGGGCCAGGGTCGGGATCAGGTGATCATCGATGCCATCGCGCAGGCGAACGACGAACTGGCGACCCTCCTCGCGCGCCCGCGCCACGGCGGCGAGAACGCCGGCCGGCGTAGCCTCGTCCCGTTCGATCAGGATCTGGTTGAACCAGTCCATCGGCAGCCCGGTCATCACGGTCACGACCCCGTCGGCGCGAGTCACCACGGCACGACCGGCGCATCCGACGACGCCCGTCAGGTAGGCGATCCAGTTCTCGTGCTCGAGGGCGACCAGCTCGTCGTACGCCATCGTGCGCAGCCTAGCCGGATCCGCCGATCGACCGTCAGGAGGAAGGGGAATGGAGCGGGAGACGGGATTCGAACCCGCGACATTCTGCTTGGGAAGCAGACACTCTGCCAGCTGAGTTACTCCCGCTCGGGAGGCAGCGGGACCACGGTCCCGTGCGCCGAGGAATCTACCACTCGCCGCGACACCGGTGCCTCGCGCCTCTCCGGCCGGAACGAGACCGTTGGCTGACACCCGGCGCGCATACTGCGGCCCCAAGCCAGCATGCGGAGGTGGCCGCCGTGCCCAGCGTCCGGGTTCCCGGGTTCATGCCGTCGACCAGCGGGTTCGTGTTCCCGAACGCGTGGCCGTCGAACCCCATCCGCCAGTTCCGCCTCGGCAACGTCGCCAGCCTCAACATCGGCGACGCGGCCAACGGGCTGTGCGGCGGCATGTCGTTCAGCGTGGCCGACCTCCACCGCGCGGGCCTCACGCCCGGTACCCAGCCGATGCCACCGGCCGGCTCGGAGCGGTACCGCTACATCGTGGACCGCCAGATCGACAGCTTCGCCAACGGCTGGCTCCCGCTCCGCTTCTACCAGCTCATGAGCCCCACCCGGTCGGACCGCGAGTCCGCCCTCGCCGAGTTCCTCGGCCGCGTCGGCCTCGACCGCCACAGCCGGACGTGGACGATGGTCCGCATCGAGTGGCCGCAGATCCGGGCCACCCTCGACGCCGGCCGGCTGGCGATGCTGGGCCTGGTCCGGGTCGTGGGCGCGGACCCGATGCAGCTCTCGCTCAACCACCAGGTGATCGCGTACGGCTACGACACGGACGGCACGACGGTGACGCTCCAGGTCTGCGATCCGAACTGGCCGCGCGACGACGGGGTGAAGCTGGGCTTCGACACCGCGGACCCGAAGGGCATCGTCCAGCCGACGTGGTCGAGGTCGGACACGCGGCCGGTCTGCTTCTTCCTGGCGCCCTACGAGCCGAATGACCCCGTGCCGTTCCGCACGACCCCGTAGCGTC
>MGOE01000090.1:75484-76235 GCA_001797035.1 Chloroflexi bacterium RBG_16_72_14 | reverse complement strand
CGCCGGCCCCGGCCTACCCCGCCGGCGGCGTCCAGCGCAGGAACACGAGCGCCACCACGACCACCACGTTGACCGCCAGTGCCGCGATCGTGTTGAACAGCGGCCAGTTGCCGAAGAACAGCACGATCCCGGCCGCGGACACCACGGCGGACGCGATCGCGATCGGCTGCCACACGTCGCTGCCGGTGAAGTAGAACATCCCCGCGGCCAGCACGAACCCGATCAACGACACGAGCCAGAACGCGTTCGCGACGAGGACCGCGGTCCTCGGCTCCATCGACGACAGCAGCCACGACTTCGCGGCCGTCCACGACCCGGTGTTGGCGTTGGGCCTCGCGGCGATCCACGCCAGCGCCCCCATCGCGCCCCCGTGCCCCACGCCGTGGAGCAGCAGCATCCCGAACCACACGAGCCTGACCCACTGATCTGACACGAAACCCCTCGCCCTCCTCCGCATGTCGGACGCCTGGGGCACGATCGTCCGCCGCAGCCGCCCTCGACAAGGGCCGCCCGGCACGGGGAGCGCCCATGATCAGGCCGCCGGCCTCGCTCGGCGACCCGGCCCCGGCGCGGACCCACAGTCACTGAAATCGCGCATCCGCGGCCCCGCCCGCCCCGAATCGGTGCCCAATTCTCGAATTCGCTGACCCAGGGTCAACGAACTCGCGATTCCCCGTCCCGCAGCCGCACCGATTCGCGATCTCAAGGACTCACAGTCCATGCCCCGGCACGGGACCCGGGAGGAACGGCG
>MGOE01000090.1:71541-75467 GCA_001797035.1 Chloroflexi bacterium RBG_16_72_14 | reverse complement strand
CCGCGACGGCGCCGGGGCACTCGCATCGAACGTGGCCCAGGATTCCTGGATGTCCACGTTTCGGGCGGGGGATCGCCGCGCGCACTCCACCACCAAGCGGCCCGCGAAGCCCCGCCGAGGTCCCCCGGCTACGCGGGACCGAGCTCCTGGAACAGCGTCAGCTGCAGGCCCGCCGGCCCCTCGAGCCGGGCGTTGAGCGATCGCCACGGGGTCTCCACGGGCGCCGCGATCACGCTCGCACCCGCCGCCGCGAGCCGCGTCGCGACGGCCGCCACGTCGTCCACGTCGAACGCCACCCGCACGTGCCCCGCGACCCGCCGCCCCACCTCCACCTCGTCGATGTAGGCCGCGTACGCCGGCTCGGACAGCTCCAGGGTCGCCCGCCCCGCATCGAGCAGCGTGACCCGGCTGGCGCCGTCGGGCGAGACCCAGGTGGCGATCTCGCGCAGCCCCAGGGCATCGCGGTAGAACCGGAGCGCGTCGCGATAGTCCTCGGCGGTCACCGCCAGCCGCATCTCGCGCACGCCGCCCATCGCCGCCTCCATCGTCCTGCCGCCGCTCGCGGGCCATCCGGACCGGATCCGGCCGATGCCGAAGCGGGCCCGGCAGCGGTTCCGTCGCCACCGGGCCCTGGCCCGCCGCTCCTGGCTGGGACCGACGGGTTGCGTCCAGCCTAGCAGCGCGAGCGCGGCGCGGGCGCGAGCCGGGAGAGTCCCTCCTGCTATCGTGCGGCCATGGATCGGGAGGCGATCACCGCGCGCTGGCTGGGGCGGGTGTCCTACCGCGACACGTGGGACCTCCAGAAGGGCCTCGCGCACGCTCGCGCGCAGGGGACGATCGGCGACCAGCTGCTCCTCCTCGAGCATCCCGCGGTGCTCACCCTCGGCCGCCGGGCGGACGAGTTGCACGTGCTCGCCCCCCCGGCGCTGCTCGAGGCCCGTGGCGTGGAGGTCATCCGCGTCGAGCGCGGCGGCGAGGTGACCTACCACGGCCCGGGCCAGCTGGTCGCGTACCCCATCGTGCACCTCGCCGATCGCGACCTCCTCCTCCGGCCCTACGTCCGCGCGCTCGAGGCCGCCCTGTCGGACACCTGCGCCGTGTTTGGCGTGATCGCCGGCCGCCGCGATGGCCACCCGGGCTGCTGGGTGGATCCGGACGGCCCGCTGCCGCGCAAGATCGGGGCGCTCGGGATCCGCGTGGAGCGTGGTGTCGCCTACCACGGGATCGCGCTCAACGTGAACGTGGACCTCCGGGACTTCGAGCTCATCGACCCCTGCGGGATGCCCGGCCTCACGTCCGCCTCGATCGCCACCGAGCGAGGCCGCCGCAACGAGCCGCCTTCCACCGACGCCGTGGCCGAGGCGGCCGCCGTGTTCGCCCGGGCGCTGGCGAGGCACCTCCGCGCCGGCATGCGCGGGAGCCTGCCCCCGGACGCGGACCCGTCGACCGAGCGCGCGGCCCTGGACCGGCTCGTCGCCGTCCCCGCGGCCTGACGGCGCGGTTCGGGACGGCGAGGGAGGAGCGAGGGACGACGATGGACGGGGAGGGACGGTGAGCCAGGGCCTGTTCGAGCTCCGCAAGGACGCGATCACCGGCTGGTGGGTCGCGACGATCATCGACCGCACCTTCGCCCGCGAGCGGTTCGCCACCCCGGCGGCCCAGATCGACGACCGCGGCGACTGCTTCAACTGCCGCCTGCCGCCGGGCGACGGGATCCGGCTCCGGACGCTCAAGGACTTCGCGTTCACGGTCGCCGGCACCGAGGAGGAGGCCCGCACGCGCAGCGCCGCCATCGCCCAGGTCACGATCGACGACGCCCGTGCCGCCGGCGCCTGGCGGACGGTCGTGGCGCCGCCGGGCGAGCACCGCCCGCTCCACGCCGTGGGCAACGCCACCATCGAGGGCCTGCTCCGGCGCTCCCGCGACGAGATCACCGTCGCCCGCAACGCCGGCCGGACCCAGCACCTGCAGATCCTCCAGAACTGGGGCGCGCAGGCCGGGGCCCGGACCAACCACCTGTGCTTCGACCTGTACGACCTGCCGCAGATCCCGCACCGTGTCGCCGAGGAGCTGGGCGGGGCCGCGCGGTTCCTGATCCGCGAGGGTGAGTGCCCGTACTGTCGTCTCGTCCGGGAGGAGGTGCGCCGCCCGGACCACCTGCTCTACGCGGACGACCACGCGGTGGCCTTCGCCCCCTACGCCGGCCGCTCGCCGTTCGAGGTGTGGGTCGTGCCCCGCCGCCACGACGCGGACTTCGCGCGCGCCACGGACAGCGACCTCGTGGCCACCGCGGAGGGGCTCCGCCGGGTGCTGGGCCGGCTCGCTGCCAGCCTCGACGGCCCGCCTTACAACCTCGTCCTCCACACCGCGCCGCTCCGGGAGCAGGTGGATGCCACGTACCATTGGCACTGGGAGATCCATCCCAGGCTGCGCGAGATCGCGGGCCTCGAGCTGGGCACCGGGCTGCCGGTCAACCCGGTCTCACCGGAGGACGCCGTGGAGGAGCTCCGAACGGGTCCCGCCGCCGACATGCCCCCGGAGCACCCGGGACGATGACCGGTGCGGGGGGAGGACGTCACACGCTCCGGGATCGAGGCGTCCCAGCGGGTCGGAGCACATGGCTCCGGACCGGGCCGCCCAGCCCGGCGTCGTCACCGGAGATCCCGTGGTCGCTGACCTCCAAGAGCTCGAGCAGCACCGGCTCCTGCCGGCGGGTCTCACCGTGAGCGCCGGGTGGGACCGCGACGAGGCGTATCGCTTCGTCGAGGACCTGTTCGCGAAGCACCAGAACGAGATCTACGCGTACCTGTTCCGCATGCTCCGCGACCCGGACCTCGCCGCCGACCTCACCCAGGACGCCTTCGTCAAGGCCTACCGCGCGTACGACTCGCTCCAGAAGCCCGAGAACGCGCGCGCCTGGCTGTACCAGATCGCGCACCGGGTGGCCCTCGACAACCTCCGCCGCAACCGGATCGTGCGCTTCGTGCCGCTGGTCGGCGAGGCCCGCAGCACCGCCCCGTCCGCGGAGCACCTGGTCATGGACGCCCGGCTGTCGGGCGAGCTCCAGCGGGCGCTCGAGCGGATCCCCGAGCGCCAGCGCGCCGCCCTGCTGCTGGCCGAGCTCCACGACCTCACCGGCCTCGAGCTCGCCGCCGCCCTGGGCGTCTCGCACGTGGCGGCCCGTGCGCTCCTCACCCGCGCCCGCGAGAGCCTGCGCCAGGCCCTGGCCGCCGAGCGCGCCGCGCTGGAGGCCGCCGAGGCCGCCCGGGAGGCAGCCCGCGAGGCCGCCCGTGACGCCGCGAGGGACGCCCGCGGAGGGCGCCGGTGATGAGCCCGCTGTTCGCCGCCGATCCCTTCGCCGGCGTCCACGGCCGCGCCCGCGAGCTGGCCGCCACGCGCGTGGACGAGCCGCTCCCCGCCGCCGAGGACGCGTGGCTCGAGGAGCACCTCGTGGGCTGCGAGGCCTGCACCGCGGCCGCCGCCGAGTACAACGACCAGGCCGGCCTGCTGACGGCCCTCCGCGACGCGCAGCCGGTGCCCCCGCGCGACCTGTGGGCCCGGACGGCGGCCGCGCTCGAGACCGAGGGCGGGCAGGGGGGACGGCGGTCCCGGGACACACGACCTGAGGGCCGCTCCTGGCGCCTCGGTGGCCTGCCGCTCGCGCCCGTGGCCGCCGTCATGGTCGTCGCGATCGCCGTCGGGGCCGGGCTGCTCAACGGCGTCAACCTCTTTCCGCCGTACGAGAGCACGACCAAGGGCGTCGACGCCGCGATGCCCACCCCGTTCGCGGTGACCGCCGGCCAGGTCCAGGTCCTCACCCGCGCCGCGGACGGCACGCTCGAGCTGTCAGTCAAGGACATCGACCAGGTCTGCCCGGTGGGCGTGGCGGTGTGCGGCACGTCGTCGGACACCGACGACACGACGCT
>MGOE01000090.1:71257-71512 GCA_001797035.1 Chloroflexi bacterium RBG_16_72_14 | reverse complement strand
ACGCCGTGATCTCGCCGAGCAACGACCAGATCGTGCTCATGCAGCGCGACGGGCAGCCCAGCGGCGTGTTCGTCGTCCCGGTACGCGACACCACGACCGCCGGCACGCCGTCCCCCACGACGCCCACGCCCGGCCCCGTCACGGCGACCCCCACGCCCGGGCCGACCCCCACGCCGCCAGCCGACACCCCCACCCCGACCGCGACCGCCTCGGGCTCGCCCGGGGGCTCGCCGGAGGTCACCCCGCCCGCCTCGC
>MGOE01000090.1:55310-71211 GCA_001797035.1 Chloroflexi bacterium RBG_16_72_14 | reverse complement strand
CGTGCCGCCGACCGCATCGCCCTCGCCCACGGTCGAGGTGACGCCGGCGCCGGACGGGACGATCGAGATCGCGCGCAACGTGATCCTCGTCGGCAACGCATCGGGGTACTCGCCCGACGGCGCCCGGTTCGCGTTCACCGCCCGGCCGGCGGACGGCAGGGCCGGCCCCGACGTCTACGTCTGGGTCACCAGCGAGCGCGAGGCCCGCCCCATCACGACCGACCACGCCTCGGTGTTCTCCGCCTGGACCGGCGGGCGGATGCTCGTGAGCCGCGTGGCGGACGGCGAGCCCGTCACCTCGCTCCTCGATCCCGCGACCGGGACCGAGCAGGCGCTCCCGGACGCCGCGATCTGGCGACCCACGGTCGGCCCCGACGGCCGCACCGCGCTGTGGTGGGAGGGCACCGTCGTTCCCTCCGCCGACGGGTTCACGTGGCAGCCCGACAAGGGCCGCCTGGTGCTCGGTGCCTGGCCGCACGACGCCGGCAAGCCGCAGGTCCTCGACAAGGGGAAGATCCGGGACTGGGAGGTCCACTGGGACGAGACGGGCGCCGTGGTCGCGCTGTGGGTCGCCGGCGACGGACCGGACGCCGCCGGTTCGCTGAGCCTGTACGTGGTGGACGACGAGACCGGCGCCGTCAACGTCGACGAGCCGCTGCTCGAGGACGCCGAGGCCTTTGCCGGGTTCTCGCTCCGCAGCGGCCGCCTCGCGTGGAGCGCGCCCGCGGCGGGCGGGGACACGACGGTCGAGGTCCTCGCCTGGACCGGCGACACGATCGGGCGGCTGCAGCTGCCCACCGAATCCGGGGTGACCGTCGTCCGCTGACCGGGCGGCCCGGACCCGCGGACCGTTGTGTCCGCCGCACCACGTTCGCCTTCGATTCCGACGCGCCACCGGCGTCGACCGGGATCAGGTTCGCGTCACCGCTGCCGACATCAGGGCCCGGAAGGCCGGAAACCGCTCGGCGTAGACGGCTTGCGCGTCAGGCTCAGGGTCGAACCGGTCGCCGAGACGCAGGCAGCGCGCGATCGCCTCATCCGCGTCGCGATACACCCCGACGCCGATCCCGGCCAGCATGGCCACGCCGGTGACGGCGGCGTCGCCCGGGACGACGGTCACCGGCACCCCGGTCACATCCGCCTTGATCCGGTTCCAGGTGTCGAGGCGAGCGTCACCGCCCGACACCCGCAGCTCCGTGACCGGGGCTCCCCCGTGCTCCAGGAGCGCAAGGTGCTCGCGGATCGTGTAGGCGACCCCTTCCAGCATGGCACGAGCGAGGACGCCCCGACCGTGACGCAGCGAGAGGCCGGTGAAGGCGGCACGCAGATCCGGGTCGGTGCGCTCCCCGTCGCCGAGGACGGGGATCGCGAGCACGCCATCCGAACCCGGCGGCACCTCCCCGGCTTCGCCGTCGAGCCGGCCAAAGTCGGCAACGCCGGCGCGACCCCGGCGGCCGCCGTAGAGCAGGTCGGCGACCCACGTGGCCGCGGTGCCGGTGGTGTTGATCCCGGTCTCGGTCGTCAGCATGCCAGGCACCACGTGCGGGTAATGCGTCACGAGCAGCTCGCCGAGGGGCTCCGGAAGGGCGGCGTTGAGGCACGTCGACGAGCCTGCCATCTCGCTGACGGGTCCCGGTCGGACGACACCCGCGCCAAGGGCACAGGTCTGGCTGTCGGCGCCGCCCAGCACGACCGGCGTCCCTGCCGGCAAGCCCAGCGTCGCGGCCAGCGGCGCGCGCACCGTCCCGACCGCCTCCCACGACGCGCGGACGGGTGGGAACAGCGAGACAGGCAGGCCCAGCCCGTCCATCAGTTCCGGATCCCATGCCCGCGCGCGGAGCCCGAACACGAGGGTCGCGGCGGCATGGCTTCCGTCGGTGGCCGGTTCGCCGGTCAGCGCGAGCGCGGCGAGGTCCCGCGGCTGGAGGGCGAGCGAGGCCGCCCGGAGCCAATCCGGCTCGTGGTCGCGGATCCAGAGCAGCTTGGGCGCGATGTGGAAGGCGGCCGGCAGGTGGCCCGTCCGGCCGTGGATCCAGGCGTCGCCGAACCGGTCCCGGATCGCCTGGGCCTCGGCCTCGGCGCGGTTGTCGCGGTACATCAGGCCGGGGCTGGTCGGCCGGCCGCGGGCGTCAACGAGGCAGATCGTCGGGCACTGGCCGGTGAGCCCAATGCCGAGAACACGACGCCGTGGCCCGAGCCGGGCCACGAGGTCGCCGAGGGCACCGATCGCCGCAGACTGCCACGCTCGCGGGTCCTGCTCCGCCCAGCCCGGCCTGGGCGATCGCGCAGGGTACGGCCGCCGCGTCTCGAGCTGCCGCCGTCCCTCGAGGTCGAAGGCGGCGGCGCGTGCGGCCGAGGTGGCCACGTCCACGGTGACCAGGACGTCGGTCCATCGGGAGTCGTCCGCGCCGGACGCCGTGGCGTCCCCGAGCGCATCCGCGAGGGGGTCCCGGGGCATCGCGCGTCAGGCCGCGGTCGCGAGGCGGTCGGTCGCGCGCAGCAGCAGCATCGTCAGCCCCACGATCACGAGCAGCAGGATGATCGAGCCGGCCGCCGCCTGGCCAATGTCCAGCGGCCCAGCCAGACCGGTGCGCCAGATCAGGTAGCTGATCGTCTCGGTGCTGGTGCCCGGTCCGCCCCGCGTCAGGATGTAGATCAGGTCGTAGGTCTTCACCGCGGACACGAGCCGGATGAGGACCGCGACCACGATGATGGGCACCATGAGCGGCACCGTGATCAGGCGCAGGCTCTGCCAGCCGCTGGCGCCGTCCACCTTGGCCGCCTCGATCGGCTCATGGGGCAGCGCGGACAGTCCGGCGTAGAACATCAGGATCAGGATCGACGTCTCGTGCCAGACGTCGACCGCGATGATGGTCGGCAGGGCCAGGTCGACGTCGCCCAGCCAGGCGAGCTTGGGCACGCCGGCCAGCCCGATGACCCAGTTGAGCACGCCCAGGTCCGGGTGCAGGATGAGCCGCCACGACAGGCCGACCGCGACCGGGCTGAGCAGCAGCGGCACCATCACGACCAGCAGGTACAGGCTCCGGAACCTGAGGTTCGGCAGCGTCAGCAGGAACGCGAGGGCGAACGCGATCACCGTCTCGATCGTGACCACCGAAACCGACAGCACGGCCGTGTTCCTGGCCGCGTTGAGGAACGCCTCGCTGGACAGGAACGCCATGTAGTTGTCCAGCCCCACGAACGGCCGGGACAGGTCGGTGCCGGACAGCAGGAACCGCTGGACGCTGGCGATCCCCGCGTAGGCCAGCGGGAAGGCATCGACCAGCAGCAGCGCCACGAACAGGGGCATGAGCATCCGCCAGCGGATGGGCAGACCTCCCGTGCCTGCCACGGGGCGGCGCGTTCCGGTCTGGCTGGTTGGGATGTCGGCGGTCATCGGCGATCAGGATGCGACGCGAGCGACCGGCGGTGCCGGTCGCTCGCGTCGAGCTGTCATCGTCCGGTGGTCCACTAGCCTTCCGCGGCGAGCTCGGCGAGCTTCTCCGCGATCGCGTCCAGGGCGGCCTGCGGCGACTTGCGCTTGCTGGCGGCCTCAGACAGCTCACGGCCCAGCGTGGCGACCAGATCCTGCTGCTTGGTGATCAGCGGCAGGCCCTTGCCGGACTTGAGGATGTCGAGTGCCTTGGTCAGGTACGGGAACTTGGCCAGGATCTCGGGATCCGAGTAGAAGCTCGAGTAGGCCGGGGAGCCGCCCTTGAGCGATCGCTGCCGGGAGACGTCCTCGGCTGTGACCCACTTGATGAACTCCCAGGCCGCCTCGGGGTTCTTGGAGCTCTTGGGGATGCCGAACGACCACACCCCGACGTTGCCCTGGCCGGTGCCGGGCATGGGGGCTACGTCCCACTTGTCCACGACCGAGGAGCTCTCGGGATCCTGGAAGAAGCCGGCGAAGATCGTCACGTAGGTGACCATCGTGGCCGCCTTGCCCTGCGCGAACGTGTTGCTCGCGTCGTCGAGGTTGGCGCCGGCCGCCCCCGTCTGGGCAGCGTTGTCGATCATGTCAAGGTACTGGTTGAGCGCCTTGAGCCCGATCTCGTTGTTGACGGTCGGGGTCTTGAGGTCAGCGGCGTACAGGTCGCCGCCGTTGGCGAACAGGAAGTTGAGCCACTCCATCGCGATCGGGTCGGTTGGTGCGCCCTGCATCGCGGCCCCGTAGAAGTCGCCCTTCTTGAGGCTCTTGGTGTACGCGACGTACTCCTCCATCGTGCTGGGGATCTGGATGTCGAGATCCTTGCGGTAGACGATCCCCATCGGGTAGGGGAAGTACGGGACGTAGTAGGTCTTGCCGTCGACCTTGCCGTTGACGTCGAAGAACGCCGGCACGATCCCGGACAGGTCGGTCGCGTCCCGCGCGATCAGGTCGTCGAGCGGCAGCATCCAGCCCGACCGGGCGAACTCGCCGGGCCAGTAGTAGTCGACGGCCACGGCGTCGTAGCTGCCGGACTTCTCGGGCCCGCTGAGCTGGGGCACGAGCTTCTCGTACATGTTGCTGTACGGGACCTGCTCGAACTCGACCTTGATGCCCGTCTTCGCCTCCAGGTCGGGCAGCAGGTCCGCGATGTAGTGCGTCTCGGTCAGGTCCTCCATGAGCATGTGGAGGGTCGTGCCCGCGTAGGGCTTGTCGCCCCCGGTCGGCGCGGCCGTGCCGTTGCCGCCGGTCCCGCAGGCTCCGACCAGGAAGACCACGACCATGCCCGCCCCGAGGAGACGCCGAATGCCTCCTCGGCCGGCGGTGCGGCCGTGCGATGGCTGGTGCATGACGACCTCCTCCGATCTGCGCGCTCGACGCGCGCTGTGACCCCTACTTGACCGACCCGAAGGTCAGGCCGGTGACGAGATAGCGCTTGACCATGAACGTGAGCACGATGACCGGCGCGCTCATGAGAACCGTGCCGGCGGCCATCGGCCCGACCTGGGTCCCGGCCTGCGTGATCAGCCCCACCAGAGCGACCGGCAGCGTGCGGGAGTCGATTCCGGTGAGAATGAACGCGAACAGGAACTCGTTCCAGGACAGGACGAAACTGAACACCCCGGCCGCGATCAGGCCGGGACGCGCCATGGGGACGACGATCAGACGCAGGACCTGGAGCCGGGTCGCGCCGTCCACGAGCCCGGCCTCTTCCACCTCGACCGGCAGGCCCTGGAAGAACCCGCTCAGGATCCAGACGACGAACGGCAGGTTGAACGACAGGTACATGACCGCGATCAGCACCTGGTTGTTGAGCAGGCCGAGCTCCCGGGCCACGATGAACACCGGGATGATGAGCGTGATCGGCGGCAGGATCTGGGTGGCCAGGATGCCCACCCGGGTGCCCTGCCCGCCGGTGCGCCAGCGGGCGATCGAGTACCCGGCCGGCACCCCGATGAGCAACGAGATCATGGCCGTGCCCACGCCGATCCCAAGGCTGTTGATGAAGAACCGGACGAAGTTCTGGTCGGCCAGGATGTAGGCCCAGCTGTCGAGATTGAGCCCCGCGCCGAAGTCCGGCGGGATGAGGTAGGCGGTTCGCCGGGACACGATCGAGGTCCTGGCGATCCACAGCAGCGGCAGCAGGATCACCAGGCTGGACACGATCAGCACCAGGTGCGTGGCGAGCCGGCCCACCGAGACCCGGCGGCGCCTCCGGCTGGAGGCGGGCGTGCCGGCGAGCGGGGCCGCGGTCGCGGCGGTCATCGGGCCGCTCCCGCTCGACCGGCTTGCCGTGCGTGCCGGGACGCGTCACTCTCTTGTGCATGGGGCGCCCACTGCTGGCCGTAGACCGGCACCATCGGATCCTGGAGCGGGTGGCCGTCGAGCAGTCGATCGACTACGCGAGCCTCGCGCTCGAGCTCGGCGTCTCGCCGATGACGATCCGGCGCGACATCAAGCAGCTCGTGGCCGAGGGGTTCCTGCGCACGGTGCGCGGCGGTGCCACCGCCCACCTGACCCGCTCGTTCGACCTGTTGCTCGGCAAGCGAGCCCTCACCCACGCCACCGAGAAGCGGCTGATCGGTCGTCGGGCGGTGGCCCTGATCGAGCCGGGCGAGACGATCTTCCTGGGCATCGGCTCCACGGTCGCGCAATTCGTGCAGTTCCTGCCGGCCGACCTGGGCGTGACGGTGGTGACGCCCTCGCTTGCCCACGCCAGCCTGCTCGCGTCGCGCGACATCCGGGTCGTCTCGACCGGCGGGCTCGTGGCCGGCGAGGAGCTGTCGCAGACCGGCTCGCTGGCCGAGCGAGGGATCGACCGGTTCCACGCCACGACCGCGGTGCTTGGCGCCGCGGGGATCTCGCGCCGGGCGGGCGTGACCGATCTCGACCCGGCCCTTGCCGATCTCAACGGCCGCATGATCGAGCGCTCCGAGCGGACGATCATCCTGGCCGACGGGTCGAAGGCGGGAGTCGCCGCCCCGTGCGTGGTCTGCCCCCTGGATCGTGTGTCGCGGCTGGTGACCGACCCCGCCGGCGCGTCGGCGATGGCTCAAGAGTGCTCCCTCTCGCGCGTACAGCTCGTCGTCGCGGCGCGACCCGACACGCCCGGCACCGACGTACCGACCTGACCGGCACGATCTCACAGTCCCTCACGGCCTGTCAACGTCGGACGGGCCTTGATCTGACAAGACTTGTGTTACAAACTGTTCCATCGCCGTCCGAGCACAACCGTGGCTCGGCCGGTGTCCGGAGCGGGAGGTTGGGAACTCGTGGATGCGCTCGGCCGGATCTTCTCGCGCCCGAAGCCGATCATCGGAATGGTGCACCTTCCGGCGTCCCCGGGCCAGCCGCGGTACCGGGCCACCCCCTTCGCGGCCGTCGTGGAGGGCGTCCGCCGGGACATCGACGCACTCCAGTCCGGCGGCCTCGACGGTGTCATGTACTGCAACGAGGCCGACCTGCCCTACGCGACCAGCGTCGGGCCGGAGATCCCGGCCTACATGGCGGCCATCATCACCGCGACCCGGGACGACCTCGCGGTCCCGTTCGGCGTCAACGTCCTGTGGGACCCCTACGCTTCGCTGGCCGTGGCCGCCGCCACCGGCGCCTCGTTCGTCCGCGAGGTGCTTACCGGCATGTTCGACACGGACATGGGCATGCTCGCCCCGGACCCGGCGGCGATCTTCGCCTTCCGCGACCGCCTTGGCATCCGGTCATGCGCGCTGTTCGCCAACGTCGCCCCGGAGTTCGCCCGGTCGCTGTCGGACCGCGATGTCGCCGCGCGGGCCCGCGGCGCGGCCTACTTCGGCTTCGATGCGCTGCTCATCTCGGGACCCATGGCGGGCGTCGCGTTCGATCTCGCCGAGCTGCTCGCCGCGCAGGCGGCCGTCCGCGACGTGCCGGTGCTCGCCAACACGGGCGTGCGGGAGGACAACGTCGCCGAGACGCTGCGCCACGCGGACGGCGCGATCGTGGGCAGCAGCCTCAAGGTCGACGGCAACACCTGGAACCCGGTGGACCCGGTGCGGGTGCGCCGCCTCGTCGCCGCCGCCGCGCCCGCCCGGGGCGAGGTGGTCGTCCCCGCGGCTGTCGGGGAGCCCGCCTGAACCGGGACGATGACGGGGCTTCGCCGTCGAGGAGGACGCATGCGCCTGCAGGACAGGATCATCGGGATCACCGGGGCAGGCTCCGGGATCGGGCGTGCGTGCGCCCTCGCCTACGCCGCCGAGGGAGCGGTCGTCGCCGCCACCGACCTCTCCGACCGCGCCGACGCGGTCGTGCGGCTGATCGCCGATCGTGGTGGCCGGGCGCGGGCGTGGTCGCTCGACGTCACCGACCGGGCGGCGATCCCGGGTGTGATCGACGCCATCAGGACGGTCATGGGCGGGCTCGACGTCTGGCACAACAACGCCGGCGTGAGCACGATGGGCCGGTTCGTCGAGCTCACCGAGCGCGATTGGGACGTCAACATGGACATCAACGCCAAGGGCGTCTTCAACTGCTCCCAGGTCGTGGCCCGGCACATGATCGCCGCGGGCGGCGGCAAGATCATCAACACCGCCTCGATGGCGGGCAAGAAGGGTGACGTGGCCTTCCTGCCGCACTATGTGGCGAGCAAGTTCGCCGTCGTCGGGCTGACCCAGGCGATGGCCGCCGAGCTCGCCCCGTCGGGGATCACGGTCAACGCGATCTGCCCGGGCTATGTGGTCACGCCGATGCAGGACAACGAGGCGGGCTGGGAGGCGGAGCTGCGCGGGATGACGCCCGACGAGGTCCGCCGGCTGTACGTCGACGACACGCCGCTGGGACGGCTCGAGACGGCCGAGGATGTCGCGAAGGTCGCGGTGTTCCTCGCCTCGTCCGACAGCGACTTCATCACCGGCGCCTCGATCGACGTCAACGGGGGAGCGTGGATGGGCTAGGGGAACGGCGGCGTCCCGAGCGGCTTCGTCGAACGAGGAGGACAGCTCCATGGGTGACCCCGCAACTGGAACGGTCTACCCGTACATCCCCAACTCGGTCCCGGCCATCAGGGCCGGGATGCTCGCCGAGGTCGGCGCCGCGTCCAGCGAGGAGCTGTACGACGTGATCCCCGCGTCGATCCGGCTCGACCACCCGCTCCAGCTGCCCGGGCCGCCGCTGTCCGAGTACGACCTGCGTCGGCATGTCGAGGGCCTGCTGGCCAGCAACCGGCCGACCAGCGAGGTGCTGAGCTTCCTGGGCGGCGGCTGCTGGCCCCACTTCGTGCCCGCGGTGTGCGACGAGATCGCGTCGCGCGGCGAGTTCGTCACCGCCTATCACGACGGCGAGCGTTCGATGCTGGGTAGCTACCAGGCCCAGTTCGAGTTCCAGAGCATGATGGGTGAGCTCACCGGGATGCAGATGGTGAGCACCACGACCTACGACTGGGGGACCGCCGCGGCGAGCTCGCTGATCATGGCGATCCAGATCACTGGGCGGCACGAGGTGGTGGTGCCGGCATCGATCTCCCCGGTCCGCCTGCGCGAGATCCGGACCATCTGCGGCCCCACGGCGACCATCCGCGTGGTCGGCCACGACGCGAACACGGGCGCGCTCGACCAGGCCGCACTCCGGGCGGCCGTGACCGCGGAGACGGCCGCGGTCTACGTCGAGGTGCCGTCGTTCCTGGGTTTCCTCGAGCCCGGTGCCCCGGTCATCGGCGAGATTGCCAAGGCCGCGGGCGCCTTGTTCGTCGTCGGCGTGGACCCGAGCTCGCTCGGCGTGCTGGCGGCTCCGCGGACCTACGGCGCCGACATCGTGTGCGGCGACCTCCAGCCGCTGGGCATCCACATGACCGCGGGCGGCGGCAACGCGGGGTTCATCGCCACGCCGCACGAGGACCGCTACATCGCGACCTGCCCGACGCTGCTGGTGAGCATCGTGCCCACCGTGCACGAGGGCGAGTACGTCTTCGAGTGGGCGAACTTCGAGAGCATCTCCTACGGGCTGCGCGCAGACTCGCATGACTTCGCGGGGACCGCGCAGACGATCTGGGCGATCGTCGCGGGCGCCTACCTCGCGCTGATGGGACCGCAGGGGATGCGGGAGCTGGGCGAGACCATCATGCAGCGCGGCGCGTACGCTCGAGCCAGGCTGGCCGCGCTCCCCGGGCTGCGGGTCGCATTCGGCGGAGCCGCCCACTTCAAGGAGTTCGTCGTCTGCTTCGACCAGACCCCGCTGTCCGTGGCCGAGATCAACGCCGGGCTCCGGGAGCACGGGATCTACGGCGGCAAGGACCTCACGGCCGACTTCCCGGAGCTGGGCAAGGCGGCCCTCTACTGCGTGACCGAGATCCACCGGCGGCAGGACGTCGACCGGCTGGTCGCGGCTCTTGGGGAGGTGCTCCGATGACCGCCAGGCGGCGCCAGGGCCAGCTCCGCGAGCGCTTCCACCAGGCCGCCTGGCAGGAGCCGCTGGTCATCCACACCGGGCAGCCCGGCCGGAGGGGCATGCTGCTGCCCGACGCCGGCCCCGAGATCCGCGCGGCCGCGGGCGACGTGTTGTCGCCGGTGCCGAACAGCCTGCGCCGCGCCGAGCCGCCCGGCCTCCCCGAGCTGTCCCAGCCCGAGGTGGTCCGCCACTACACGCGCCTCTCGCAGATGGTGCTCGCCAACAACGTGTCGACGAGCCTCGGCCTGGGCACCACGACCATGAAGTACAACCCGGTCGTCAACGAGTTGCTCAGCCGGTCGCCGAAGCTGACCGAGCTGCACCCGGACCAGGACGAATCGACGATGCAGGGCATCCTGGAGCTGCTCTACCGGTTCAGCGCGATCCTGGCCGAAGTGTCCGGGATGGAGCGGTTCACGTTCCAGCCGGCCGGCGGAAGCCAGGGGATCCTCGCCAACGCCCTGATGATGCGGGCGTACCACGCGTCGCGCGGCGAGGCCGAACAGCGCGACGAGGTCATCACGACGATCTTCTCGCACCCGGCCAACGCGGCCGCACCCGCGACGATCGGCTACAAGGTCATCACGCTGTACCCGGGACCGGATGGGATCCCGGAGCTCGACGCCCTTCGCGCCGCCGCCGGACCGCGCACCGCGGGCCTGATGATGACCAACCCGGAGGACACCGGGATCTTCAACCCGCGGGTCGCCGAATACGTCGAGGTCGTGCACGCGGCGGGCGGCCTGTGCGCCTATGACCAGGCCAACGCGAACAGCATCCTGGGCGTGACACGCGCGCGGGACGCCGGCTTCGACATGTGCCAGTTCAACCTGCACAAGACCTTCGGCGTGCCGCACGGGTGCATGGGCGGAGCCGTCGGGGCCACCGGCGTCCAGCCGGCCCTCGTCCCGTTCCTGCCCAGCCCCACCGTGGAGTTCGACGGCACCAGGTACTACCTCGATGCCGACCGGCCGCTGAGCGTTGGCGCCGTCCGCTCGGGTCTGGGCAACATCGGGTCCACGCTCAAGGCCTACGCCTGGGTGTGTGCGATGGGTGCCGAGGGCCTGCGCGACGCGGCCCACATGGCCGTGCTCAACAACAACTACCTGCTGCAGAAGGTGCTCGCGATCCCGGGCGCGAGCCTCTCGTTCGCGGCGACCAATCCCACCCGGCGCCTGGAGCAGGCCCGGTACAGCTGGGAGCAGATGGCCGCCGAGACGGGCATCCACACCACCAGCGTCCACGACCGCATGATCGACTACGGTGTGCAGGGCTACTTCTCGAGCCACCACCCGTGGCTGGTCCCGGAGCCGTTCACGCTCGAGCCCACCGAGAGCACCTCGCAGGAGGAGCTCGACGAGTTCGCGGCGGTCCTCGGGCGCGTGGTCGACGAAGCACACCAGAACCCCGGGATCTTCGCGTCCGCTCCCCACAACAGCACGGCCGGCGCGCCGGTGCGCCAGGGCTTCAAGCCGGCGATGACCTGGCAGGCGTTCGAGGCCATCCGGGACACGGCCGGGACGTGACCCGGCCGGCCGGGGCGACCCGGGTGCACCTCCGGGGTGGCCGGGCCGCATGACGAGCATGGTCGGGCTGATCGTGAACCCCATCGCCGGGATGGGGGGGAGTGTCGGGCTCAAGGGGACGGACGGCGACGAGGTCGTCCGCCGCGCGCGCGAGCTCGGGGCGATCCCCCGCGCCGGGGCTCGCGCCGCGGCGGCGCTGGAGGAGCTGGCCGGGGCGGGTCTCGACGTCCGCCTGGTGACCTGTGCGGGCGACATGGGCGAGAACGCGGCATTGACCGCGCACATGGTCCCCGAGATCGTGTTCCGGCCGGCCACGCCTGGTGACACGTCGTCCGACGATACTCGTCAGGCTGCGCGTGCGATGCTCGACGCAGGTGTGGACCTGCTGGTCTTCGCCGGCGGCGACGGGACGGCGCGCGACATCGTCGAGGCGGTGGGGGAGGCCGTCCCCGTGGTTGCCGTTCCCGCCGGTGTGAAGATCCACTCGGCCGTCTACGCGGTGAACCCACGGGCCGCCGGCGATCTCCTGGTCGCCGTGCTGCGCAGCGGGTCGGCCCGGACACGCGAGGCGGAGGTCATGGACGTCGACGAGGATGCCGTTCGCGATGGACGGTTGGCGACGCGCTTGTACGGGTACCTGCGAGTGCCCGACGACGCCCGCCTGGTCCAGGCAGGCAAGGTGCGGAGCCGGAGCGAGGATGCCACGGCCGACCTGCTGGCGGCCGCGGTCGCGGATTCGATGGAGCCCGGGACCACCTATATCCTCGGCCCGGGGACGACCATCCGGAGGATCGCCAGGCGGCTCGGGTTCGAGGGAACGCTGCTGGGCGTGGACGTGGTACGGGACGGCGCGCTCGTGGCCGCGGACGTCGGTGAGCGCCAGCTCCTGGAACACGTCGGGCAAGCTCGGTCGGCACGGATCGTGGTCACCCCCATCGGAGGCCAGGGATACCTGTTCGGGCGCGGCAACCAGCAGATCAGCGCCCGGGTCATCCGCGCCACGGGGTTTGACGGCGTGATCGTCGTTGCCACGGCCGACAAGCTCGCGGCACTCGCGGGTCGACCGCTGCTCGTCGACACCGATGACGAGGATCTCAACCGGATGCTGTCGGGCTACATCCCGGTCGTCACCGGCCGCGGCCGACGCGCGATGTACCCCGTGGCATACCCACGTGACGAGCGTTGACCTCCCGCTCCCCGGCCGCTACCGGGGGGCGGTCTTCGACTTCGACGGACTCCTGGTGGACAGCGAGCCGGGTTGGGCCCGTGCGGAGGAGCGACTCCTTCAGCGCCACGGGCACGCGATGACCGACGAGGACCGGACCGCCACCGTCGGCCGCTCGATGGAGCAAAGCGTCGCCACGTACGCCGCCCGCCTCGGCATGGGTCCGGACGGGATCGTCGCGCTCCACGCCGAACTGCTGGAGCTGGCCCGGCGCGAGTACCTGGCGGGTTTCGCGCTCCGGCCCGGTGCCGTTGCCCTGCTGGCCCACCTCCGCCCGGCCATGCCGATCGGGCTGGCATCCAACACGGAACGAGCCCTGATCGACCTGGCCCTGGCCGCGACGCCATTGGCTGCCTTGTTCGACGTGGTGGTCACGGCGAGTGACGTGAACCGGCACAAGCCGGCGCCGGACCTCTACCTGCTCGCCTGCGAACGCCTGGGGGTGAGCCCCGCTGACGCGGTCGCGTTCGAGGACTCCGTCGCGGGTATCCGCTCAGCCCATGCCGCCGGCCTGACCGTCGTGGCGGTCGCCCCCGCGGCCGGCCCGGCGTTCGAGCTTGCCGACGTCATCGTCACTTCGCTGGAGGATCTCCTCCCAGGCTGATCCCTGGTGACCCATGGCCGCAACCCGCACGGATCGTCGATCCCCGGTACCATGCGCGCTTCATGCGACGCAGATCGGTCGTCGCGGCAGCGGCGCTCATCGCCGTGGTCGCCCTGGCCGGGCTGCCGGCTCCCGCGGGCTCGAGGACGACCTCGGCGCAGCGGGCGGTGGAGCCGGCTTCCCTGACGGCACTCACGATTCCGGCGATTGACGCCCCGGCCCCCGAGGCCCTGGGCGTGTCCGACGCCGCCCTCGGCGCGTCCGGAGCCGACCTCGCCGTACCGGACGCGGCGCTGCGCTCCGACGGCTTCCTGGCGCCCGACGCGACGCTGGCCGAGCCCGGCAGCGCGCCGGTGATCCGGGCCACCCGGCCGAAGGTGGACCAGCCGGCGAGCCCCATGGGCAGCGCGTGGAAGGCGCCGAAGTACACGATCTCCGGCTACGCCACGTTCTACGACAACGGCACCACCGCGATGCGCCTGCCGCGCGGCACCGTGGTCCGGATCTGCGGCGAGGGCGGTTGCATCGAGCGGACGGTGACGGACTACGGCCCGGTGAAGGAGAGCCGCATCGTGGACCTCTACCGTCCGGACTTCTTCCGGATCTGCGGCTGCGACTGGTTCGCCGGCACGACCTGGGTGACCGTCTCGGTCTACTGAGTCGCGCTAGACTGACACCGATTTCCGCGCCGGTCCCGTGAGGCCGGGTGGCCCCGAGAGGCCGGGAAGGAGGAGTGAGCCCCGTGCGACGCCGCAGGTGGTCCCCGTGACCGGTCGCCGGATCATGGCCGCCGAGGACGTCCGCCGCGCGACCACGCGCATCTCCCACGAGATCGTCGAGAAGCAGGCCGGCACGGCCGGGCTGGTGCTGGTGGGCATCCAGCGCCGCGGCGTCCCGCTGGCGCGCCGGATCGCGCAGGCCATCCTCGAGCACGAGGGGGTCGAGGTGCCGGTCGGCGCCCTGGACATCACCTTCTACCGCGACGACCTCTCGATGGTCGCGCAGCAGCCCGTCGTCAAGGGCACCCAGATCCCGTTCGACCTCAACGGCCGGACGGTCGTGCTCGTGGACGACGTCCTGTACACGGGCCGCACGATCCGGGCCGCGATGGACGCGCTGATCGACTTCGGGCGCCCCCAGGCGATCCGCCTCGCCGTGCTCGTGGACCGCGGCCACCGCGAGCTGCCGATCCGGGCCGACCACGTGGGCAAGAACGTGCCCACTTCGCGCGAGGAGACCGTCAGGGTCCAGCTCGAGGAGACCGACGGCGAGGACGCGGTGGAGATCGAGCGCCTGCCGGCCCTCGAGGCGGCCGGGGAAGCGCGCGCATGACGGCCGAGGTCGACCGCCCCGAGGCGGCGTCGTCGGGTCCCGGCGGCGCGCCCTCGTCCCCGCACGGGCCCGCGCCCTCGTCCCCGCACGGGCCCGCGCCCTCGCCCTGGCACCACCGCCACCTGCTCGACGTGGACGTGCTGTCGCGGGCCGAGATCGAGCTCGTGATGCGCACCACCGACGAGATGCGCGACGTCCTCGCCCGCCCGATCCCGAAGGTGCCGGCCCTGCGCGGTACGAGCGTCACGATCCTGTTCTACGAGGCCTCCACGCGGACCCGGGTGAGCTTCGAGGTCGCGGCCAAGAACCTCTCCGCGGACGTGGTCAACATCGCGGCCGCGTCGTCGTCCGTGTCCAAGGGCGAGTCGCTGGTGGACACGGTGCGCACGATCGAGGCCCTGGGCGCCGACATGCTGGTGATGCGCCACGGCGTGTCCGGCGCGCCGTACCTCGCCGCCGAGGTGTTCGGCGGGGCGGTGCTCAACGGCGGCGACGGCTGGCACGCGCACCCGAGCCAGGCGCTGCTGGACCTGTACACGCTGCGCTCGCGGCTGCCCGGCGGGTCGCTCGAGGGGCGCAAGGTCGTGATCCTGGGCGACGTGCTCCATTCGCGGGTGGCGCGCTCCAACGTCTGGACGCTGACCGCGATGGGCGCGGACCTGTGGCTGTGTGCCCCGTCAACGCTCCTGCGCGGGTTCGAGGCGTGGGGCTCGCGGGGCGCCGCCGGGCGCCGGTTCACCGTCACCTCCGACGTCGGCGCGGCGTTGCGCGACGCGGATGTCGTGATGGCGCTCCGGATCCAGCGCGAGCGGATGGCGTCGGGGCTGCTGCCCTCGCTGCGCGAGTACGCCGCGCGCTACGGGCTGACGCAGGAGCGGCTGCGGGCCGCCTCGCCGGACGTGATCGTGATGCACCCGGGGCCGATGAACGAGGGCGTGGAGATCGCCGCCGACGTGGCGGTGGACCCGCGGTCGGTGATCACGGACCAGGTGACGAACGGGGTGGCGGTGCGGATGGCGCTGCTGTACCTGCTGGCCGGGGCGCACGGCCGGGGGTCGGAGGCGTGAGCGGGCCCGGGGAGGTCGCCACGACCGTCGGCGAGCTCGCCACGACCGTCGGCGAGCTCGCCACGACCGTGGTCCGCGGCTGGGTCGTCGACCCTTCGATCGGGTTCGAGGGTGCGGCGGAGGTCGAGGTCTCGGACGGGATCCTGCGGCGGATGACACGGCTCTCGGGCGCGGACGCGGGCGGGATCCGGCCCGGCGGGGTCGTGATCGCCCCCGGGTTCGTGGACCTCCACGCGCACTTCCGGGAGCCCGGCAACGAGGACGCGGAGACCGTCGCGTCCGGCCTCGCCGCGGCGGCCCACG